>CAZSZY010000005.1:0-39761 GCA_964611285.1 uncultured Methanosarcinales archaeon | reverse complement strand
ACAGAATCATCAGAACCGTAGGAAACACCCATCTTAAAGAGCATGTCTGCAAAACCTAAAACTCCTAAACCTATTTTTCTTGATGCTTTAGTTTTTTCTTCAATGATAGCATTTGTATATGCGTGCATGTCGACACAGTTATCTAAAAAATGAACGACATCTCTAATAAGGTGACGGAGCGTTTGTTCATCTATTGCAAACACGCCATTTTTTTCAACAAGAATTTTCAGAAGATTAATGTGCGCATAAGGAACGCCTTCAAAAGACTCCAACTCATATTGTCCGCAAGAACCTGTGCAAAGTACATCTTTGTTTTTGAAAGGATATTTTCTGTTCATCTCGTCAATAAAAATAACTCCAGGATCTCCTGTTTGCCAGGATTGCTCGACAATCGCATCAAATAATAATTTTGCAGGAATTGTTCTTACCACTTCGCCATTTCGAGGATTAATTAAAGAAAAATTTTTACCTTCATTTACGGCCTGCATAAATTCATCAGTTACCGCAACAGATAAATTAAAATTTTGCAACGCTTGTAAGTCACTTTTAGCTTCAATAAAAGACATGATATCTGGATGGGTGATATGGAGTATTGCCATGTTTGCTCCGCTTCTTCTTCCGCCTTGAATAATTGCACTAAACGACGTATCAAATATTTTCATAACACTCATCGGACCAAAAGCCACATTTTTCATGCCTGATACTGAGTCTTTTCGTGGACGAATTTTAGAAAAGCTAAAACCAACTCCACCTCCATGTTGTTGAATAGTTGCGCCTAACTTAAGCACATCAAAAATTTCTTCAACAGAGTCAGGCACATCAAGTGCATGATCAGAAAATAAGAATTGTAAAGTATTTCCTGCATTCATTAAAATTGGTGAAGCCGGAATAAAATCTTGATTAATTAAATGTGCAAAAAAAGATTGTTCGGCCCCTTTAACATTTCCACCATATTTTTTATCTCCAAGAGCAATATTTTGCGCTACTCGATGAAACATCCCAACAGGATCTTCTACAATATTTCCTTCTTGGTTGCGCTTTAGATAACGCATACGAAGCAAATCTTGAGCAATAGGACTAAGCGCTAGTTTTCTTTTGTATTCTTTATAATGTGGAATACTATCTTCGTAGCCAGTTGGCAAAACCTCCTCCATAAAGAATCTAAAAGAAGTGTCCTATAAAAATATTTGTAAAGATTACTCGAAAATATGGGCTTTTCCCCATAAAAGTAAGGCATAATCGTTGAAAGCAGAAACTAAGTCCGTATCTACAATATGAATATTAACTTGTTCTGGTAAATTTCTTCGTTTTAATGTTAATTTGCAATCAGTACTATCCGCCATGACTAACGAGCAATTATTCATAGGGAAAAAACGGGCTTGAACACCAAATTCATCACATTTCTTTGCTAAAAATCTGGTTCGTTCATTATCATCACCAAAAATAACTCGGACATCAATATTTTTTTGACCTAACTTTTGAAATAACTTAACTGCCCTATGAAGAGACTTGAGTTTTCTAAAACCCCAACCAACAATGTAAAAAGACTTTTCAGCTTTATCAACTAAGGAATAGGATAAATCTAAAGACGCTTTGGCGCCTGCCGAAAGTTCTACTGGATCGAGATGCTTCACGATCCGTTCATTCTTTAGGTTGGTTAAGCGCGGAGAAATTTTCTCATGTAAGTTAAGTAACTCTGCAGACTTTTTTTCTGCTAGTTGTTTTAATGCTATTTTGGGATTAATAACTTCATATTTTTTTATGTCACCTGCAAAAGACTTTACTAAACCCTTTTCTTCTAAAGATTTAATATTTGGATAAATGGCTGTAATAGGTACTTTTGAAAGACTATGTAATTCTCTAGCAGATGAAGAACCTTGCTTGAGCAACGCTTCATAGACTTTAATTTCATAACCGGTTAAACCAAAGGTTTTAAGCTCATTAAACATTTTAATAATAAATAATTAATAGTAATATAAAAAAGTTACTAAAATAATTCTTTATACATGAAACAAGAACTACCAAAAGGAACATATCTGGTCGACATGGACGGTGTTTTAGCAGACTACGTCGGCGAATACAATAAACGATGGCAAGAAAAATATCCTCAACGACCGTTTGTACCAAGAGAAACCATGATTACACACGATATTGAAACTCATTATGATGTCAAATATGGAGATGATATTAGAGCAATAAGTCGCAAGAAAGATTTTTTTGAAAGTTTAGAATCATTTCCTGGAGCAACAGAAGGAATTGAAAGGTTGATGCATGCGAACAATGAAGTCTATATATGTACTAGTCCAAATGTATTTAACAAACATTGTGAATACGGGAAAAAACAATGGATTAAACAACATTTAGGAATGTTTTGGGTGCGAAGAATGATAATTACAAAAGATAAAACACTTGTTCGAGGAGATTATCTTATTGATGATAAACCGAACATAACTGGACTTATGAAACCAACATGGGAACAAATAATCTACGACCAACCATATAATAGACAAGAAGAAATGAAAGATCATAAAAGAATGACATGGCATAAAGGATTATTTATTCTTTAAAGAAGTTATGAAAAGAGGATATACAAAAAAAGAAAATAAGAGAAAAAAATTAATCGTTGTCAACACGTGGAGCGAGGACAAAAGATAATTCTAGTTTGTTTTGCACAATGTATTCTAAACGAAGAGGATAATCTCTACTGAATTTAATTTGTACAACATCAGCTAACTTTGCACCCTGCATCATTTTTTTCAAATATTCTATTGAATACTTTGCTTTAGCATTATCTTCTGTGCAAACAATCTTGGTTGTTTTATCTGCAGGAATATCGACAGCTGCTTTGGTTAAATCGCCTTTACTACTAATAGAAAATTTATCAGCTGTTGCGCTAAATGTGACACTTTCTCCAACAACATCCACATCATCAACTGCATCAATAAGTGTACTTGATTGAGAAACGATTGTTGCAGTAAAAGAAAGATCGGGAACTCGTTGTTCTTTATCATCTAAATCAATAAGTGGTAAGTGAAACGTTCTTTTGCTTGTTGATTGCAGAGTTATTTTTAATTTGTTTTCTTCAAGTTCTAATGTTAATGTATCGCTACCTTTTACTCGACGAAGAACTTGTTTTAAATTGTTTAAGTTAACAGTGATATTTGTTGGACCTTCAATTTCATATGTTACAAATGAAGATGATAATAATTTGAAGATGACCAACGCGACATTTGCTGGATCCATAGCTACAAGTTCTATGGCTTCTGAAGTTATTTTTAATGTTGCCTCAGTTACAATTTCAGAAATAATTGCAACACTTTCTTTGAGATATTTTGGTTCTGCAAGAGTTAGTTTCATTCACGTGACCCCCTATGTGGTACAAAAAGAAAAATGAGCCCTACGTATATAAATATTGTGCTAGGGAGTTTATAAAACAGCCCAAAACAGCTACGAGAACGCTTTTCGCTCGCCAACAGAAAGAATGACTGGTTTTGCTTGAGAATGATTTTTTATGAGTTTTTCCATCGCGCGTATCATCTTTGGCTCGCCATGAATAGGAAGAACAAATTCTGGCTCAAGTAAAGAAAGTAGTGCTTGATGATCTTTTGCAAATGCATGACCTGAAACATGAACATCAGTGAATAAATTAACTTTTTTTGCGTGCAATTTATCTTCTAATTTTGCTCTGTTTTGAAGAGAGATAGGTACAGGAATAATTTGACAAGAAAAAATAACTACATCTTTTGCAGTAAATGAAAACAATCCATCTGCCATTCTATTTAATACTGCTTGAGGTTCTCCTTGATGACCTGTCACAATAAAAAAATATTCTTCTGGATGCTGCAACTTTGCAAAAAAGTTTCTTGCTTGGTTTGCAAATTTAAGAACACTTCCTCGCTGCGTCAGGTCAACAACATCAGCTTCTTTTGCTGCAGCAATATATCTTGCTAGCGAGCGTCCAACAAAAACAACTTTTCTTTGAAGCGTGTCGGCCACATCACAAAGTTCTCTTAAACGATAAATATGAGACGAAAAAGTAGATGCAATAATTGCACGATACTCACTTAATTTTGGAACTAAATCATTAAGTTTTTTTTGTGCTATACGCTCTGAAGGACAAAATTCATTTCGAGGAGCATAAAGAGAATCAAGCAACAACACTTTTACTTTACCTTTTAATTCTGCAAGTCGTTTTATATCTGTTGCTTCTTCAAAAGGAGGAGACTGATCATTTTTAAAATCATTAGCATAAAGAACAACGCCATTAGATGTATGAATTGCAACTGCAACTGTTTGAGGTGTAGAGTGCGCAATAGGAATAAATTCAATTTTAATCTCGCCTATCATAAAAGTGCTTTTTGGAGCGTGTTGTTTGATACTCACTTTAACTCCTCTATCTTCGGCTAAAGAGCGAATTAATTGTCCTGTAAAAGGTGTTGCATGCACGTCGCAATTAAAACGTTTAGCTAGAAAAGGAATGCCCGCGACATGGTCTAAATGTGCGTGAGAACAAACAATACCAACAACATCTTTTTTTCTTTTACGAAGAAGTCTGATATTTGGAAGAGCACCTGATGAAATAAATTGTCTTAATGAATGTTTTTTATTAGGAAAGTCAGTTTCTGTTAACTCAATAAATCGTTCTAAATGAAAACCCATATCAAGAATGACTATTTTTCTATTAATATCTATAGCGAAGCAATTGCGACCAATTTCTTGTGCGCCACCAAGAGGAATAATTGTGAATGTCAATTTATATTTCCGTATGCTTGAGCGCAAAGCGCGAAACATACTTCTTTTTTCCCGGTTTTTTTCGTAAAAAAACTGCGGGGAAAGGGGTTCGAACCCTCGTAGGCACTAAGCCAACAGATTTTGAGTCTGCCCCGTTTGACCACTCCGGCATCCCCGCATAACTAATTGCTTAGGTAAAAAGAATAAGAAATTGTTTATAAAAACTTCTACAAGTTTAAGCTTTCAATTTTTTTCTCAATAAGAGCTAACGCTTCTTGCAATTTCTCCATTTTATGAGTTGATACACTGACGGGCGAAACTATTTTTTCTCGTTTTGGTTCATTTGGCTTTGAAATATCTTTTTTGGATAATAATTCTTGGTGAGGTAAAAATCCCTCTAGTTGATGAAACAAGTGAGCAGTAGAATCCATTTGTATTTTAAGATTAGCTGTTAGTTGCGCTTTTCTCACACGAATATCTTTTAATGTGAGATATGCTGCAGATGAAAGAAGTACTCGCCGAGCTACTTGCAAGCGTTGTCCTTCGATGTGTTTAACATCATCAATTCTTACAAAATAGTCTTCAGCCATTTCCTTATGCATCCGGTTCAAATAGTGATTTGTCTAACTCAAGAAGCTTTGCTTCTGCCTCATGAACATTTTTCTCCCAATTATCTAGAGTTTGTTCTTCTTCTGTTCGAAGTTTTTTTATTTCTTCAAGCGTTAAACGAACGTCACCTAATTCTTTTTTAAGATTGTCAATAGTATCTAATACTTCTTTATACTCGTCAATTTTGATAAATACTGGCGATTTTTCACCCATTGTTAACACCTTTTTGTTAATAATTCCATTGTCATAACTTTTTCAAATAATTCATTGAGTAAAGATTCTTCTTTCTCTAAGTTATGAACAATTTTCTCTTGCAACTGCAAAAGTCGTTCTTCATTGGATAATTGTTCTTGCAATGATACTCTATTATCTCTCAGCGATTCTAAGAGTTCTATATATCGTTCTTTTCTAACATATATTCCTTCAAATATTTTCCCTGAGCCTGGCGCACCAGGATAAGCTACAATATCAGGAACTGTTTCTTTACGCAAAGTTCCCATTTCTTTTATTTCTTTATGCTGCGACAATACTTGTGTTTCTGGGACCTCTTGTTGTGCTGGTTTGGCTTCATTAATTGAAGGAGTTGAAATTGATTTTTCTAGTGGTGCAGATGCAGGCGAAGGAGACGTTGCAGCTAAACCAGGTATGGGCATTTCGCCAAGAATAATTGGTTCTGAAGAAGTTGGTTGTGCCTCTTTTGTTTCTGATTGTGCACCTAACAAAGGCGCTTCTTCATCTTCAGCTTGTAGTTCTGCAGCAGAGTCAGAAGAAATTTGATCGGGCATGGGTTGTGTTGGCACTGACGTAGGTACGGGCTCCAAATTAGTATCAATTGGAAGTACTTCTTGTTCTTTTTTCTTGAATAAACCCAGAAATGTCATTACAACGCCCTCTTTTTAAATGAAATAGCTGAAGATACTATTAAAAGTTTTGTCACCCCTTCCAAGAAACAATCAATCAACCTTCGCCGAAATATTTTCGAAAAAAAACCAGAAACAAATTTTAAACAAGCAATATAAAAGAGAAACATGAGAAAAATTATTTTGCTCATCACTCTAGTTCTTATCTGTGCGTCTTTTGTGCATGCTAGCAACTATCAATTGGTAGAAATTGAAAATGAAATATTGAATTTCACACTGCTTTCTAATGGAACATGCGAGACAACAGAAAATGTTTTTCGAATAGAACGGTTAAATTATAGTGGAGGAATGGATACAATCCAAGTAACATATATACAAGAGGTTTGGGCAAATAACAAAACTATTGTAAATAAGACAATTATAAAAGAAATTAACAAATACACAGTAACAAAAACAGGATTTCTTAATATTTCTTCAACAGAAAACTACGAAATAAAAATTCAAGCAAGAAACAAAACAATTACGTGGCACCTTCAAGGAAGATGTAGCAATCAAGAAACCAATGTAACAACACTTGTTAATTTAACAACCAACCAATCAAACCAAGAAGAAATAATTAATATCAGTACATTAACAGAGGAGAATAGCGCCATTGAAGAAGAAATAGAACAAGAGCAGGCATGTTTTGAATTTGCTGAAATATATTTTAATAAAGAAATTTACGCTGAAGGCGAACAAGCAGAAATACAATTTTATTTGCGACCGATAAGCGACTCATTTACAATTACTTATTGGATAGAAGACTTGCAAGGACATGTTGTTAAAAAAAGTTATACCACAAATAATCTTAATAAGAAAACCTATACATTCAAAAATATTGATCAACCAGATAAAGCATATATTCTAAAAAGCATTATTAGTGATGCATGCTCTGAGATTGAAAAAAATAAGTTGGTTGTTGTACGTAAAGAAAACCTAGCAACAGAAGAAGAACTTGATGATATTATTACTGAAAAAATAAATATTAAAGAAATTGAAATAAAAAAAGATGTTGCACTAGTTACTCTTGAAGCTCAAAAAGGAGCCACGGCTAAAAGTGTTATTACGTGCAAACAAGTTGATGCGGCGGGACGAAGAGTTAATGAAGACTTTAAATTAAGGTTAATGACTCAAAATCAAAAAATTAATGTAGAAATTCCTTTTAGACGCACCAAAGAAGATATTACAACGCTTCTTTGCGAAGGGTTGGGATTAACAGTAGAGCAAGAAATTCTCTTTCCAAAAATAAACAACACAATTAACTCTACAGAACAACCAAAGATCACCACAAAAAATGAAAAAGAAAAAAACAAAGAAGTAAACCAAAAAGAAGAAGTGAATGTACAAACAATACTAAGTAAAACCAATAGCGCGAATAATCAAACCCAAAAAGAATCTACCAAAAAAATCATTACCAGTCCGCAAATAACAAAACAAAACAATGCTCAAAGGATTATTTTAATTGCACTAGCTTTAATGATTATTGGTATTGTTGGCACGTACAAGCTCTCTAACCTTCGAAAACGCAGAGAAGAACGAGACCAATAGCTTTATAAAAACAGACTGGTTAGACAGGCAAATATGAACTCCAAAGAAATTAAAGAATACTTAGGGAAAAAGTACTTACACATTCGTGTTATGTTTGAAGTTGTTGGAAGACCAAAAGAACATGTTCAAAAAACAATGTCAGCATACATTGAAAATCTAAAAAAAGATACTGAGTTAATTTTTGTCAGTGAAGAATTTGATGACGCAGAGGAAATGGAAGAAGGTGTTTTTGGAGCAATTGCAGAAATAGAATTGCTTTTACAAAATACTGAAAAATTAACCTGGCTATGTGTTAATTTCACACCAGCATCATTAGAAATTCTTGAACCAGCACAAATTACTATTGAACAAAAAGAAATGACTAACTGGTACAATGATTTACTTTCAAGACTGCACGAAATTGGAGTTGGACAAAAAACACTAACTAGCCAACATCAAGGCCTTATTAGAAATTTTAATGCAATGACTAGAAACGCAATTTTATTAGTTCTTAAAGAGTCATCTGAACTCGAACAAATCTCTAAACGAATAGGAATGGCAAGCGAACACACAGAAAAATTCCTTGAAGCTTTAATAGAAGAGAAAAAAGTTAAAAAGGACAAAAATAAATATCATCTTATTGCGTGAGGATAACTATGGATGAATTATGTAATCGTGTTGAAGCAATTTTATTTGCATCGGGAAAAGGCGTAACTGAAGAAGAGTTAGCCAAATACTGCGAAGTAGACGATAAAGCAGTAAAAAAAACACTAGCACAATTACAACAAGACCTAGAGAAAAGAGAAGGAAGTCTCATTGTTTCTTTACATAACAATCGTTGGAAAATGACTGTTCGCGGTAAATATCTTAAAGATGTAGAAAATATTGTGAGTGAAACTGAATTATCAGGACCAATTCTTAGAACATTAGCAGTTGTTGCATATAAGAGCCCTATTCTCCAAGCAGATGTCGTAAATATGCGTGGACAAAGCGCTTATGAACATATTAAAGAGCTTGCCAAACAAAAATTTCTTACCAAAGATGAACGAGGAAGAAGTTTTCTACTAAAAATAACGGACAAATTCTATAATTATTTTGATGTTGAAGGAGATGAAGAAATTCAAGAAGTCTTTTCTAAACTTCGAGAAAAGCAAAAAACGCTTGGAAATCTACAAATAGTTGACGCCAAACCTGGCGAAGAAAAAAAACAAGCAAAAAAAGAAGCCGAAGAAGATAAAAACCATCTTGGTGAATTAGATGTTATAGAAATTGCTCCTCGGACAAGAGAAAAAACAGAAGAAGATGAGCAAGAAGAAAAAGATTTTCTAACACGAATTGATGAAGGGATTAATGCAATTAGTAAACGAGTTGATGAACATAAACTTCCAAAACATCAACGTGAAGAACAGGAAGAAAATGAAGAAGTTAGTGAAAAAGGAGCAGAAGGAAACAAGAAAAAAGAACTCACTAAAGAGCAAAAACAAACAAAAAAAGAAGCTGAAGAAGATCCTCTAAAAGCAATGGAAACATTTGCTGAAAATCAAGAAGAAAAAGAGGATAAAAAGTATTTATGATAGTTCTTGTCCGTTGTCCACGATGTAAACAAAGTATGAAATATGAGCCTCGAGACAACCTTATTTCTAAACGAAAAACATGCGTCTATTGCGGAAGAAGTTTTCGCATAAATGAAGATAGTTTTATTAAGACGGAAAAGCCCTGAAAACGCCTAAAAAGTGGGTTTAAATGCATTCTATCCGTAACACTTATAAACCGTTAGCAATTCTGTTTTACTGTGAAAAACGACCAAGAAATAACTGACGAAAAAAGCAATTCTATAGACAAAAAAAGAGACCACATCATACCTGCTGTAATTGAAGAAGAAATGAAAACAGCATACTTAGATTATGCAATGTCAGTTATTGTTGGACGAGCTTTACCAGACGTTCGAGACGGTCTAAAACCAGTCCATCGGCGAATACTTTTTGCCATGAACGAAATGGGAATCACATTTTCTAAATCATTCAAAAAATCTGCAAGAATTGTTGGGGAAGTATTAGGTAAATATCACCCACACGGCGATAGTGCAGTTTATGAAAGTCTTGTACGAATGGCTCAAGATTTTGCATTAAGATATCCACTCATCAAAGGACAAGGAAACTTTGGAAGTATAGATGGTGATAGTGCGGCAGCTATGCGTTATACTGAAGCAAAACTTGCAAAAATCAGTAACAGCATGTTAACAGATATTGAAAAAAATACTGTTGACTTTCGACCAAACTTCGATGATAGTTTAGAAGAACCATCAGTTTTACCAAACAGTTTACCAAATCTATTAGTAAATGGATCTAATGGTATTGCGGTAGGGATGGCAACAAACATTCCCCCACACAACCTTGTAGAAATTACTGATGGAATAATCAGATTATTAGAAGATGAAGAAACAACAATCTCGCAACTCTGCGAATACGTTCAAGGACCTGACTTCCCAACAGGAGGAAATATTATTGGAACGGCAGGAGCAATGCAAGCATATCATACTGGACGAGGAAAAGTAAGAGTTCGTGCAAGTATGCACATTGAAGAAGTTCGAGGGCGACAAGCAATCATTGTCACAGAAATACCTTATCAAGTTAACAAAACAGCACTTATTGAACAAATAGCTGACGCGGTTCGAGAAGGACGAATAGAACAAGTGCATGACATCAGAGATGAATCAGACAGAACGGGAATGAGAATTGTTTTTGAACTTAAAAAAGATGCAAACACAGACGTTGTTCAAAACCAATTACTCAAACACTCACGATTGCAAACAACATTAAGTATGATTTTCTTAGCAATAGTCAATAAAGAACCAAAAGTTCTTAATATTAAAGAAATGATGGAACACTTCATCGCGCATAGAAAAGAAGTTGTTACACGACGAACAAAATTTGATTTAGCAAAAGCTGAGAAAAAAGCACACTTACTTGAAGGATTAACAAAAGCGCTTGACAATATTGATGCAGTTATCGCACTTATTAAAAAAGCAAAAGCAGCAATTGATGCAAAAGAACAACTCATCGCACAATTTACATTTAGTGAAGAACAATCTCAAGCAATACTTGATATGAAATTACAAAAACTCACTAATTTAGAACAAGGAAAAATTCGAGAAGATTATGAAACCACAATAACACTCATTGCAGAACTTAAATCAATCCTTGCAAGTGAACAAAAAGTAAAAGACATCATTAAACAAGAACTTGTTGATCTTAAAGAACAGTATGGTGATGAACGAAGAACAAAAATAGAACTCGTTGAAGATGAAGAAATCGAAGATGAAGATTTAATTCCTCAAGAAAATCAAGTTGTCACCATCACTAACTCTGGTTATGCTAAGCGATTATCACTAGACACTTACAAAGTTCAAAATAGAGGAGGAAAAGGTGTTATTGGCACTAGTATGAAAGAAGAAGACATTGTTGAACATCTTTTCGTTGCGAATACACACTCATACTTACTCATCTTTACAGACAAAGGACAAGTCTATTGGTTAAAAGTCTACAAAATGCCAGAAGCATCAAGGCAAGCCAAAGGAAAGGCACTTATCAACCTCGTGCAAATGGATCAAGGAGAAAAAGTTGCAGCAGTTATTCCTGTAAAAGAATTCTTGGCGACAGATTACTTACTACTTGTAACTAAAAAAGGAATTATCAAAAAAACATCTCTAGAAGCATACTCTCGACCTCGACAGACAGGAATTATAGGAATTACCCTTGACGAAGGTGATAGTGTTGTGAATGTTCTTAAAACAAACGGATCACAAAATATTCTTCTTGCAAGTAAATGGGGACAAGCAATCAGATTTAATGAGCAAGATGCTCGGCCAATTGGAAGAACTAGTCGAGGAGTACGAGGAATGCTCTTAGATCCAAAGGATAACATCATAGGAGCAGTGCATGCAAGAGATGAGAATGCAATCATGACAGTAACTGAAAATGGTTACGGAAAAAGAACCCCTGTAACAGACTACAGACTTATCAATCGAGGAGGAAAAGGAGTTCGAAATATTATATGTAGCAAACGAAATGGTCCTGTTGCAAGCGTGCGAGCAGTCACGGGCGATGAAGAAATGCTTCTTATCTCCATGAAAGGAATAATTATTAGAACAGCAATCAATCAAATAAGCATTATTGGTAGAAACACACAAGGACTTCGCGTTATGCGACTTGTTGATGGAGACCAAGTCAAGGCCACAGCCATAGTGCACATTGAATAAAGTTATTTAAACGCTTATTAATAATAAAGAAAGTTTTTTAAGTTTTGAAAAGTGAAACTTTTCAAGTTTTAAAAAATAAGAATTTTTTAAGTTCTAACAAACGAGGATATCTTATGCAACTGCAAGAACAAAATCTAAGGAAAAAAGGTTGGTCTGAAGAAGAAATAGAACATGCCAGAGAAATTCTTGTTCGAGCAGAAGAAAAAAAACACCCTAAAAAAATTCTATTAGAAAAAGCATTGTATTGGGTGATGCTTCTTATAATTGTTATTGGCACCATCATAGGTGCATGGGTCATAGAACCTATATTATTAGTAACCAATACCGGACAAGCAGTTGTAGCGGTAGTTGTTTTCGGATTATTATTTGGAAGTTTAGCAACAATACTATTTAGAGATATTGAAGAATTACAAACACATCACCACATCATTTCTTCGTTAATTATACCACTCACAGCAATCATTACTAGTATTATTCTTACAAAACAAGCAGCAAGAATAACTGCCGCAATATCTCTTGAAGCAATTCATAATCCACTTCTTTTAGGGATTGCTTATAGTATCGGGGCCCTTCTCCCCTACCTCATATTTATTACTGTAAAGAGGAAAGAACATGCAGTTAATTAAATGGCTTAAACATTACATTCAGTTTAAAGACTGTGTGAAAAAACAAATTGTTGATATAAAAGAAGAAACCGACAAAATCATTGTAACAGAGAAGAAAATGCGCGGAAATAAAACAATTTCCGACACCCAGAGTGAAGCTCCAGGAAAAGAAAACAAAACATATTTTGTTCATGATGAACTGGGGGAAATTCTTTCCAAAACAGGTTCTGAAAAAACATACTTTGTTTGCTTAAATAGTAAAAAGAACATCAAAACATTGCTCGATAATTGGGATTCATTAATTGCCAATAAAAGCATCACTATTTTGTTCGCTCACCCAGGCTCTAATGAAGTTTGGCTCATTAATCCCGCCGCACATCATAAAATAACTGAAAAAGAAAGTTTGAAGGAAGGAATAGAATCGCTTCATTCTAGTATCCAAAAAACAAATTAAAAATGGAAACAAAAATTAATACAGGAACAGAAGTAGTTGACTGGCTCCTCGAAGGAGGATATGAAAAAGAAGTCATTACAACTATTTATGGTCCTGCGGGCAGTGGGAAAACAAACCTTTGTTTACTCTGCGCAAACTCATTTAAAGGGAAAAAAGTCATCTATGTAGACACAGAAGGATCTTTTTCTATCTCCAGATTTCGACAAATCACCGATAAATACAAAGAATCATTAAAAAATATTATTCTTCTTAAACCAACTACCTTTCAAGAACAGAAAAAAGCATTTGAAAAACTTCGAACATTAGTCAATAAAGATATTGGCATCATCATAGTTGATAGTATTGCAATGCTGTATAGACTAGAAATGGGTCAAACAAAGAATGTTTATGATGTTAATAGACAATTAGGCATACAATTATCGTTTTTAACAGAGATAGCAAGAAAAAATGGTATTCCTGTACTTATTACTAATCAAGTCTATCAAGATTTTGAAAATAAAGAAAAAGTAAATATTGTAGGTGGTGATTTGCTCAAATACCAAAGTAAATGCCTTATTGAATTACAAAAAAAAGAAAACGGTGTGCGAAAAGCAATAGTTCGTAAACACCGATCAATAGAAGAAGATAAAACAATCTTTTTTAAGATTACAGACCTAGGTATTGAAGAAGTACAAGAGGAAGATAAATGAAAAATTGGTGAAATTGACTCAGTAAGAAAAAAATAATTAAAATAAAAAAGAAATAATTTATTCTTCAGTAAACTGTTCGAGATTGTATTCGAATGCTTGACCTTTATTTGTAATTCCTTTTAATTCAAGGTATGTTTTTGCTAGTAACCAGAACACAAGTCCTAGACTTTTCTTACCTTTATTGTTACAAGGAATAACAAGATCAATATTATTTACTTGATTGTTTGTATCGCATAAAGCAACAATAGGAATACCAACACTTAATGCGTCTTTTACCGCGTTTTTATCAGGACCTACGTCAGTAACAACCATAACTTTTGCTTCGGTGAAATTCTTTAATTGTGCGTTAGTAAGAATTCCTGGAGGGTATCTCCCTGGAAAACATTTTGCATTAGTTGCTTTTTCAAACATACG
The DNA here is from genome assembly GCA_964611285.1 of uncultured Methanosarcinales archaeon. Taxonomy (GTDB): domain Archaea; phylum Nanobdellota; class Nanobdellia; order Woesearchaeales; family SKGA01; genus SKGA01. The sequence continues at coordinate 25,575 of CAZSZY010000005.1, read as the reverse complement.
AACAGGTCTCCAACCATTTTCACGACGAGATACAATTAAAATATCTTCTGGTTCAAAATGTGAAAGTAATTGAGCTGCTAATTTGATACGACTATCAATTTGTTTTATGTTTAAAACTGAAAGTCCATCAGGTCTTGTTTTATACACGAAATTTTCCATGTATTTTGTACGAAATTTTGTACCAATGTGAATACCGCTTTTTAAGTAGTCTTCGTTTGGAATTAATAATTCTTCATCTGTCATTTTATTTTTCTCCGGAAAATCAAATGGACGTCCACAAATAATTTGTACGTGTCATTTTTATCCTCGTAGCGATGTCAGAAAACGTGATTTTCTGCGCTTTATTTTTACCTGGCGTCAAACCCTTGGGTTTTTTGTAAAGCCTTTAAAACAGCTTAAAGTGCTGTCAAAATCAATTGATTTTTTAGACCTACAAACAGGTTATAACAGTAGAGAAAACAAGTTTTATTTATAAAGGTTGCCGTAGAGTTAGTCGTCGCCTTCTCCAAAATCCTCTGTATCCCCGTCTGTAGTTAAAAGATGAGAAACATCTTCAGCAGGTACTTTTGGCTTTGGTTTAGGGATAAAATCTTCTTTTTTAGGTTCTTTTAACTTTTCTACTAGCTCACCAAAGGATACTTTTGCTAAAACTTTAGTAATTTTTACTTTAACAAAGTCGCCTTTTGCAACACCTGGTACAAAAACTACAAATCCTTTTATACGAAGAACCCCATCACCCTTCTCACCCACTGCATCAATAATGCCAGTGTACTCTTCTCCAACATCAATAGGTGGAGTCTGGTTTTGAGAAAATTTTGGTTTCATTAGTTATCACAGATAAATACGGTCTTGTTTAAATAATTTTGCCTAGTTGACAAGAAAAAAATCAAATAAAAAAGAAAAAAATTCATGGTTTATACCTTTGTTTTAAGCGTAACCCATGCAAGCTCAAAGAGTTGTTCTAAAGCCGAAGCAAAGAATGCTGTGTTTACCCAAATACCAATATCATATGTTGGATGTACATCATCATCATTCATTACCATAAAGATCACTTCAGTTCCATCAACGACAACAAATCGTGCACTAATGTGATCTAGGTGACGAACTTCAGCAATTCCTTCTAAATCTTTTGCTACTGCTTTTGCTTCATCAGTTGTTAAAGGCGCGGCAATATTAATTTTTACGCCTCTTTTTGAAAGTTCTTCAAACAAAGGTTTGAGTCCTTCTGCTTTTCTGATAAGCCCTTGTGTTGTAGTCATCATAGTAACAGTTTCTTCTGCACTACGAATTGTAAACTCTATGTGGTTGTATAAATTAAGTCGACCACGTAGCGAACCTGAAAGATCAGTTGGTTCAACAAGTTCAACACCCTGTGTATGTAATGAATTTAATTCAGCAATAAGATCCGTACTTTTTAGTTCATCAAGTTTTTTAACATGCGATTCTGTTGCTGTCAATAAATTTTTCTTAACTCGTTCTAGAACTTCTTTTGGCGGAACTGCAATATACTTAATTGGTTTCCCAATCTTCATCACAACAAATCCTTTTTTTTCAAGTGACTCTAAAACATCGTAGCTTCGTGATCTTGGCACGTTTGCAATGTCTGAAAGTTCACCTGCAGTACTAACACCTCTAGAGAGAAGAGCAGTCCACACTTTCGCTTCATACAAATTCAATGAGAAGTAGCGTCGTAACTTACTCAAAAACTCTTCCTTAACTATCATATTTTACCCTCCAAAAGGAAACCTCACCCCTTTCAATTGTTCAATGGCGAATAACTACTATTTATATGTTACTATTGGTTGTATCGCAAAAATGGTTACACAGAAAAAAGTATACTGGAGCTTAAAACTCTTGTATTCAAGCAATACAGTGAGTGACTAAGTACCTCTCCACAGGTAGAAAAGAGAAGAAAAACTATCAAGTAACAAGAGGAAATTACTCCTTGCTAACGATGTAAAAAATTTCGTTTGGGACTTGGATTGTTTCAAAAGCCCAATTTTGTTTTGTGCAGAATTTTTCAAACCAAGTTCTCTTTTCCGCTCCAATTACTGCATTACCACCGATAGATCTTAATGCGAATGAAACCACTAAAAACCTTGCAGGGATTGCTATTAAAATTGGTTTTGAACTATTTCTTGTTCTTTGTTCAAAAGAATCTAATGCTTTAAGCAAAAAGCAAACATTTGTTTTCTGAGAAGTCACCCATAAAAGAAATTCATCGCTGACAACATCAATTGCTTTTGTGATACTTTTTTGATGTTGTTCATCAAAAAAATGTTGCACGCTTTTCATATCCTGTGAAGATAAATCGCACGCAACATAATTGGTTGGTTTAATAGGAAAATAAGAAAGTGAAAAAGGTGTAAACCCGCAAGCAATATCTAAGAGTGAAAATTTTTTAGGTAAACCCAAAGCAAATAATTTATCAAATAATAATTCGTAGATAATTTCTAAGTAGTCAAAACGTTCATGAGTTGATTGATGTGATTGTAAAATGGTGTTTGTGTCCTTTGTTGAAAGTTTTGCAAGAGGTTTTCTTATGAAAACCCCGTATACTTCTCGTAGTTTTTTTCTTGTTTCAGAAACTATTTTTTTACAAGCAGAGCTTTTTCTGAACTGCGCAAATGTTTTGTATTTATCAGGTATTTCAATAGTTTGAGAAGATAATATTTTGTATACAAACTCATCATCAAGTGAAGATAACTCTTGTTTTTCTTTAATAAGTGAAACTAGTTCTGAAGAAAATTTTAATTCGTTTTCCATCGTAAGGTACCAACTATTCCTCCCAAACCATCTATTATTTTTGTTGTTTGCTCTGCATGCAAAAATAAAACTTTACCTTTAGATATATCAACAGCTTTTAGAACAGTATCTAATTCATCATATAATCCTTCTTCTTTTTTATTCACAAGAAATTTTTCTGTAACTGTGAGTTTCTCTATGGAACCTGAATTTGCAGCAACTTTCACATCATCAAAACCATAAACTGCTAAGTCTTGATCTAGTTTTTTTAGAATCTCATCAACTAAAGATTCTTCTTTTTGTAAACGTTGATTTGCAAGCAATTGATGAAGTTCGGGTCTAGTTAATAATTTTCCAACGCTAGCGCGAGAAACTTCAGGAGTAGAAACAAAAATACTAATTTTGGTTAATTCAGGAGATAATTTTTCTTGCACATATTTTTTCCAAAAATCAGCACTTGCAAAAACCACACCTGTTGCTTTGTAAGAGGAAACGTATTCGTTAACTTTTTGAATAATTTGCTCATACAACGAACCATTTGTTGACTGAGTATATTGTTTTTTAGCAACAGCAACTTTAATCTCGGCAAGATGCTCTATTCCTGTTTGACGTACTAAAGAAAAAAGCGCTTGTTCTCTGTCATATTGCGCAATAATTACTGATTGAGAACTATTTGCTAACGCTTCATCAAGTTTGTCTACGAGGTATGTTGGCCATGACGGTTTGTGCAAAGTAAATGATCCATCTACACTAATACCGAATGTGTGATATGAACCATGAGGAACATCTTCCGGACCTGAGACAACAGTGCCTTTTACGCGAAGTTGCGTTGCATCAGATAAATCAACTGATTCAATTCGTAGACGCAACACCATTTGTTTTCGAACAACTTTCATATTAGTGTCCGAACTACCTAACTTAAGCTTACGCTCGGTTTTCATTGTCATTTCATCACCAGGTGCTATAATATGTGATAAATACCACAAATCATCTGATAAAGTGACTTTGAGGGAGACATTTCCCTGTTTGAAATCCTTTTTTAAAGGTATCATGAAAAGAAGAAAAGAAAGAAGGAGTATAAAAAACTTGTTAAGTTGTTAGAATTATCAGAAAATCAAACTATAGGAAAGGTAAGTAAAAACTAAAAAACAAGAAATAAAAAAAATTAAGATGCGTCTTTTAGACCATCTTCAGTTACTTCATAAATACATTCTGCATCAGCCAAATTTGGTGCATCAACAAGTTTTGCAACGCGAGTTCCTTTTTTTCCTTTACGAAGATAAATACGGAATGTGCTGTTGTGTCCAACAATGTGACCACCAATTGCTTCAGTTGGATCGCCAAAAAACGCGTCTGGTTTAGACATTACTTGATTAGTTACAAAAACACAAGCGTTGTGAATATCAGCTAGTTTTGCCAATACGTGCATGTGCTTGTTTAACTTTTGTTGTCGTTCTGCTAAAGTTCCTCGACCTACAAATTCTGCTCTAAAGTGTGCAGTTAGTGAGTCTACAACAATAACACGAACTTTTTGACCTTCTTGAACTAAATCATCAACCTTTTCTGCAAGAAGCATTTGATGATCAGAGTTGAAAGCTCTTGCTACACGAATATTTTTGAGAACTTGCTCAGGTTCAAGACCAAAACCTTTTGCCATCTGCATAATTCTTTCTGGTCGAAAAGTGTTTTCTGTATCAATGTACACTGCAATAGCATCTGGTTCGTTTACTTGACAGCTTACACAAAGTGCATGCGCTATTTGTGTTTTGGAACTCCCATATTGGCCAAAACATTCGCTGATAGCTCCTGTTTCAAAGCCACCATCAAGCATATCATCAAATCCTTTTGCCCCACAAGAAATCTTAATTACTTTTGCTCGTTTTGCAAGTAAATCCTCGCCTGATTGAAAACCCATATCCATCATACTTCGTGCTGCTTGAATCATTTTTCTTCCAGCGACTTCAGTTACGCCACTTGCATTTGCGAGCTGTCCAGGTGTTGCAACAGCTATAGACATGAGGTTTCCAAATCCTCCCGCTTCTAGTTTTTCAACTGTTGCGGCACCAACACCAGGTAAATCTTCAACTTTAGGACCGTTCATTTTAGTCTTCTCCTATAATGTCGCCTTCTTCTTTAATGCTGACATATTCAAACGCTTTATTGAGTACCAAAACTGCTTTTGGCAAGTCGTTTACACGAAAAGAATTCGTTTTTTTCCAAGAACCTTCTTTGTCTTTGTAGGTTCTGTCTAAAGTAATGGTTCGAAACAGGTTTGTTTCTCCATCTTTTCCTTTTGCTTCATTTGTCCAGATTGTTGCTGTAACTGGACTTGCCCGAAACTTTCGCTCGGGACTATTTTTATCTGTATTTATGTTTTCCATGGCTAAGACCTCCTTGGTTTCCCTTCTTATTTCACCCACCAACGATTCTGATGAGGGGGTTGCCTTAGAAATGGGTGAGGTTGGGATATTTATATATATTATGTGGGACTGACCAGTGAAGGTCGTAAAAGAAGTATCAGTCTCAGTATAGTCTCAGTCTCAAAAAGTCTAGTCTCAAATAAATTAACTGAGACTTGTGAACACCCCCTTGTTTCCTATGGAAAAGAAGATTTCATAGTCTCACAAATACACTCTTAGTCTCAAAAATAGTCTCAGAACAGTCTTGAGGCAGTCTCTGAGACACTGAGACAATATTGAGACTGCAGGAAAATTTTAAATAAGCTGAAGAATTTCTCTTTATTCATGAAAGATTTGTTTCTACGTAAAGGAATTAAGCGTCCTGATGGAAAAGAGCTTCATAAGCTTGTAGAACGCGTAGAACGTCTGAAAAACACTCTTCTAGAGCTCGAACATGAAGTACTGAGTGAAGAAATTATGTCTGAAGAAGCATTAGATTTGCCTATACAAGAAGCAATACTTGCAGAACCAGAACCAGATTATATTGTCTTAGAGAGCCCAAAACAAAAGCAAACAACAAATATAGATATTTTAGAACAGGAAGCTATTGCGACAGTAACTAAAAACAAGAAACATATTATCAAACAAAAGATCATTGGTGTTGCCAACAAAAATCGTGTTACTGCAAAACAGCTCAAAGAAATTATCGTAGATAAACATAATTATTGTTCAAAAGCAACCTTTTATCGCTATTTAAATGAATTAAGAGCCGAAAAACGGCTAGAATTAATAAATATAAACAATAAAGAATATTTATACGGAATTATGAAAGAATTCCGTCTTTAAACTCAAATAACTACTTTTTTGAAACCTTTTTCTCAGTTTTCTTCTTCTGTTGAGGAAGTGCTCGAGGTTTTAGCGGCCGAGAAGCTGCTTTTTTAGGTTTAGTAGCAACAACAGTCACACCAATAGCATCAAATGCCTTGGTAACAGCCGCAGTATCTGTGCCTTTTTTGATATTGAGTTTAGATTTTAATGGCTCGAGATGAGCAACATTGCATTTTCGTCGTCTGGTTTGACCATCTATAAGTACATATACATCATCAATGACATCAACTACAACACATTTTTTACCGGCATCTCTACCTGCTAATTTAATACATATAGTTCCTATTTCAAATAACATTTTACGTCTCCTTCATCTCTTTTAGGGAGCTGGTCACCCTTTGCTCCTATGATGGATAAAAACTCGTTTATTGGGTCTCACGCGCTTCTTCTTTGATAACTTGTCGTGATGCCCGGCTGCTCAAAACGCCCCCATAAGGTCGCTCTGGTCGTCTCTTTGTCTTTGACAGCTTCGCTAATTGCGTTGGCAACTCTCGAGGCACACCATGAAGCAATTCACCTGTTACAGCACATCGTGCTGAACTTGGCTTTCGCTGTTCATAGCGTTTAACTGCCTTTCCTCCTGGCACGCGCTTGCTAACACGTCGGAGAGTTCTTGATTTAAACATTCCTTGAGGCATAGATAAGGAGAAATCAAGTTTTATTTATAAAGCTTCTCTTAGTGCAAAGAATGATAACTATAGTAATTATGCTAGTTTTAGAACTTTTCTAAGACCTGTTGAAAAAACTAGGGAGAACAAAATATATGCACCCAACCAACCCGCATTCTTAATGACAGGTATATCTTTGAATAAGAAAATATTTCTAAAAATATAGAGCTTTTCATTACCAACAATAATTTGTTTGAAAATGTCTGATTCTAGAAGAACAACAGGATTTTCATAAGCAAAATCTTCAGTAATAATTATTGAGAAAAATTGTTCTTCGCCAGTCTCATTATACATTACAAATAACTCATACTCACCAGCGGGACCACTAATACCACTCCATGAAGCTGTATTTTCTGAGGTTGATTGTGTAAGATTGCTTGTGATACTGAGATTAGCAGGCAGTATCAACGAGACAGCTCCATTAACTCCTTCTTGCATCGTAACACCCACATCAAAAGAAGTATCTGGAAGTAATGGTGCGAATGCTAAATTTACGCCAAGCCATCCAAAGAAAATAAGTAAAGGAATGATAGTATAAAATGTTGTTTTAAAAGATGATTTCATGAACTCGCCATTGAGCTTCATTAAATCTTTTTGTACTTTCATAGCTTTGTCAGGACTATCTTTTAATGTCTTGAGTTTTGCTTGATACCTTTTCATATCTGCTTTGAGACGTTTTAATTTCTCTTGATCTGTTGCAAACATATGAATTAATGTGGTAAAAACAGAAACAACAATACTAACTATGAGTAAAGTGGCAAAGGGACCTGTCCCCTGTAATAATGGACCGAGTATAGGGTCTAAAATATTTGCTAAAGCCATTATTTATTTACCCATCATTTTACGAAGCATAGGATTCATATCTTCCATGTGTTGTTTAGCAATATCTTCGTAAAGTTTGTAGATAATCATAACTGTAAGAAGTAAACCAGTACCACTTCCAAATGCACCCGTCATATCTGCTATGGATGCAAGGAAACCAATGAATAAACCTCCCATTACTGTTAAAGGATAGATATATTTCTTTAATAGTCTTTCTAATACTCGCTGATCTTTCCTAAAACCTGGAATTTGTAGACCTGAAGCCATCATTTGTTTTGCTTGAGATTTTGGGTCAAGACCTGATGTTTGCATCCAGAACCAACTAAAAAGCACTGAAGCAGCCATAAAGAACAACATATAGGTAAAACTTTGTATAATTAATAGACCTGAAGCATTGTGATTCATAACGTGTTGTAATAAATTAGTGTTAGTAATAAACGGAATAAGATTTCTACTAATCCAACTACCTCCTCCACCAAGCGAACTAAATAATCGTAAGTTTGCAACGAGTGCAGAAACTAAGATAACTGGTAGAACATTTGTATAGACAAAATTTAATGGCCATCGAACACCATGACCACGTATTCTTCCAAACGAGAGTGGTATCTCTACTTTCATTGCTTGCGCAAAAACAACAACAGCAAAAATCAGTAACGTTGCAACTATCATGCTGAGTTCTAAGCCCGCTGTTGCCGCTTGACCTTGTGATAATGCTTGAAACAATTTTGGTATTGCACCAGCATATGCTTCTTGATTAACAATACCTGTTACTTCAATTGGATGCAAAGGACTTAATGCTTGAATAAAAATTTGTTGCGATACACCTGCAGCAATAAAGAGTGATACACCGCTTCCAAAACCCCATTTGTTCAAGAGATCATCAAGGAAAACAATAATCAAACCACCAATGAAAAGCTGCAATATAACTGCTCCAGCATAACCTGAGATTGGTTGCAAACCACCTAATTTTACATAAATAATACCTTCTAATAAAATGAAGAAATATGTTAATATCTTTTGAGTTCCTTGAAATAATGATTTTCCTTCAGCAGTTGAAGTGTCAATACCTATAAGACCTGAACCTGCTAAAAGCTGTAATACAATAGATGCAGTTACAATTGGTCCGATACCTAAAGAAATAATGGAACCAAAACTAGCACCAAGAACAACTGAAAGAAATTTGAAATTTTGCAAAGGAGCTGAATCTAAACCAAAAAGAGGAACTGCTCCAAGAACAAAGAAAATGAGAAGTACAATACCTGTCCAAATGAGCTTCTGCTTAAAAGAAAGATGCTTTTGTGTTGGTGACTTCACTTCCGGAAGGAAACGAAGTAAATCTTTGTAGCCCATTACTATCCCTTCTCACAATAATTAGTTAAAAAGCTTCCTACTCTGCAGACGGCTTGTTAGAAACTTTTTGTTTCTGTGCACCAGCAACCTTGTTGCTTTGTGCTTTAGCTTTCTGCTCTACAGGTTTTTCTGCGGCTTTATCAGATTTCTCTACTTTAGGTTCTGATTTTGCAGGTTTTTTTACTTCTGCTTTTGGTTTTACTTCTTTAACTTCTTTGACAGCAATAATTACTTCTCCACCTGCTGCTTTGATTTTTTCAATAGCACCAACGGTAGCAGCTGCAACAGATATAACATATTGGGCTACTGGTTTTCCAGTACCTAAAAGTTTGTCGCAATTCATTGCTGTAAGATTTATTGTGAATTTGTTTTGATTTTTTGTTGCAAAACCTTCCGCAACAAGATTTTCAATTGATGAATTCAACTGAGCGATGCTAATTGTGTTTACATCTTTAGTTGTTGGATTGGTAAATCCAAACTTGCCCATATATTTTGTGTCTTTCCAGTAGGATGGTTTCTTTGCATCGCCACGCTTTCCTGAACCAGCATTACCTCTGCCTCCTCGGTGACCTGCTCCTCGCCTTTTCTTCTTCTCGCCATGGCCATGAGTGAACGATCCTCGGTGTCTGCTGCTTTTTTTACGAATGTTATTAGTCATTATACATCACTTACATCATTTTTTTGAGTAAATCATTAATTGCTTCTTTTCGGTCGCCTAAAACGCCACCAACAACAAATGATTGTTTGATTCCTTTTCGTTCAAAGCCGCCGACAGGTGGAGCTAGGAAGAAAACTTTGTTATCTTTACTAGTCTTGCCACGTTTTGTGATAAGTTCTTTGAGTACTTCTTCACTTACAGGACCAAAGGTAATGTATCCTTGAGCTTTTTTAATCATTCCACGAGTAACTGGAGTGTCTTCAATAATTGCGCAAGCATGTTTTTTTCTTAAGTTAAGATAAGCTAGAGTGTCTTTAGTATCTCTATTAATACCAACTAAACCACGAACGAGGATTACTGCTATTTTACTCATCTTTAGCCGCCTCCTGTTTGTCTGCGTTCTGCTCGCTAGAAACTTTTTGTTTCTGCGCACCAGCAACATCGTTGCTTCGTGTTTCGGTTTTTGCTTCTTTTTTAGTTGTTTTTTTAGCTGCTTTTTTTGCAGGGGCTTTCTTAGTTACTTCTGATTTTTCTGTAACTGGCTTTTCAGTTTTTACTTCTTCTTTTGTTTCTTCTGCGTCTGCTTTTGCTTCAGCTGCAATTTCTTCTATTAAAAGTGGTTTTTCAACTTTGCCGTAAGATCCTTCTGTCACTGCAAGTACATCTCTGTGAGATGGTTGAACACTTACTTGTGAAAGTTTTCTTAGCGCTTGCATAGTTGCTTTAATAACATTGATTTTGTTTTTTGTTTGACCAAAACTTTTTGACCAAATGTTTTGAATTCCTGCTGCTTTGAGAATTTTTGCAACTTCTTTGTCACAAATAAGTCCTTTACCTTTTGGTGCAGGCATCAGTATAATTTTGTAAGAGCCACATTTTCCTTCAACTGCGAATGGAATTGAGTGAGGTTCTACACTTTGATCTTCCCAAGAACCAGTTCCTCGTCTTATCATCATCATATTAAGTTTTGCTTGTCGGAAAGATTTTTCTCTTGCTGGAACAGTTTCTTTAGACTTACCATAACCCACGCCAACATGACCATTACCATCCCCTGCAACAGCAAATGTTGCAAATGATTGTCTATTACCTTCTCGAGTTTTTTTCTGCGTTTGTCGGAAAACTCTTCGTTGACCGCCACCAAATTTACCTTTAGCTTGACCAATAAGTAAAAGTTCTGATTCTGTTTTTAGTAATGCATCAATAATTTCAGTTTCTAAAATTTTCTTACCACTACCTAAAATTTCATCAATATCTTTTATTTCTCCTGACTTTACCTTTTTACCTAATTCTGTTTTAGGTTGCCAAGAGCCAATGTCAAATGCTTTTTTTATTTCTTCACGCATAATAATGTCACCTATGATAGTATTTTTTTCTTTACGTCTTCGAATGTTTTTGGTAAAGTTTTAGCGGAGTCTCTGTAATCCACAATATGCTTTCCAGATAATCTTTCTTTGGAAGGGAAGATTTCTTCTGAGCTAGGAACTGTTACTCCTGCATCAATAACTCCTTTTAATGCTGCGTAGATTCTAGAACCTTTTTTTGGTGTCTGTAAACCAATATCTAAAATTGCGTCTTTAACTCCTTTTTTACTTGCAGCAACTCCTGCTGCTAAACCTGCCAAATAACATGCTGGTAATGATTTTTTTGAAAACTTCCAACCGAAGCTTTCTAACTTACTTGAATGTAATGTTACAACTACTTTGTCCCCATCAGGATCATAATTAACAAATTGAATAGATACAGCAGAGTTAGATCTACGAATAACTAAACGAGATTTTGTGCTTTTCAAAAACTCTAATCTTTTTTTGTAATTAGTTTTTCCTTCTCGTTTTCGTCTGAATGCCAGAGTGTATATTGCGTTTTTAGCCATTCTTTTACTTCTCCTTTTTCTGTACTAAATTTTGTTCTTTAATATAAACTTTTATGTGACGTCTGTTACGGAAAAAACCACCTTTTGCTTTTCGATAAAGATTTTTGTATGTTTCTTCTGATACAACTTTTCCTTGACGCAGGTCAGTTAATAGTAATCTTTGTGCTCGGATTTTAGACATCCATGCTTCTTTTCGAGGAACAATTGCGGTTTTCTTACCTTTTCGTTTACCTGCTCCTCGTTGTAAACCTTTTCTTCGTTGGATGGCGCGATGATTTGCTCTTGCTCGAGAAACTCCTTTCTCTTGCTCTTTTACAATAACGCCTTCGCCAACGAGACCTCTAATGTCTGCTTTGGTGATTGCTTCTTTGATATCTGCAAGTCTATCTGGTGCGAACCACACTCTTTTTGGTGAACATTTGAGAATGTCTCCTGCCAGCCTTTTTTGCACGTTGAGTTTCATTTTTTAGGACCTATTCTTTTCTTATGAGGACTTTGTCGTGTTCTTTTTTCTCTTCTAGCTTTGCTTCTTTTTCTGTTTCCACATCTTTTGAAACTGGCTTTTCAGTGTCCTGCATTTTGGTTTTTACTTCTTCTTTTTTAGCTTCAGCATCATCTTTCGCTGCTGCTTTTTCTTTTGCTTTCTTTTTAGTGTCTTTTCGTTTCAAGAGCACTTTTCTTCGAGCTTTTTTTGCTTCTACTTTGTCCTCAATTGACTTTTTCGTAGCTTTTGCGTCGAGATTAATAATTGTGAAATTGTTTTTTTCTGCAAATTCGATTAATACTATTTTTTTTCTTGCGCCGACAGTTCCTGAAATAATAATTCCATCTTTTTTTGCGTCAAGAGTTTGAAAATCTTTTAAATTTGCAACAACGTTTTGTGTTAAACCTTGTTTGGATAATCCTTTGACTGCAACAGGCGATCCATAACCTGTTGAACGAATTTTAGCGTAACCTTTTCGATGTAAACGCATTTTGTTTTGTCGTCCCTTAGGTCTTCGCCAGCCAATACCTACTCTTTTCTTTTTGTGAGCGTCATGTCTAGTAAACGTTGGTTTTTTTCCTTTGAGTAATTTTCTAATTGTGAGGAGTTGTTCCATAAAGTTAACCTATAATTTTTTACCGTCTTTTTCTGTAATGTAAATACCGTCTTGGAATCTACGTCTATCAAAACCATTTCGACGAGTTAGTTTTTCGATTGAAGCAGCACCTTGTGCAACTACTTCTTTGTTAATACCTGTAACTGTAATAATGTCTCCATCAAGTTTAACGTCAGTGCCTTCTTTGAATGTTAATGTTCGAGGAACTGCTTCTCCGATGAAGTTTTTAACTTCCAAGCCATTTCCTTTAATTGAAACGTTCATTGGAAAGTGACCTGAACAAATACGTAATTTGTATTCATGGCCTTCTGTTACGCCTTTGATGAAATTTTTTACGTGTGCTTTGAATGTGTTTAGTATTTTTTTCTCTGCTTTGCCGAATAGTTTTACGTCAAAAACAACATCTGCTTGCGTAGCTGAAACAAATACTTTAGGATGAAGAAAGTTTCTTTGTACTTCTCCTTTAGGTCCTTTAATAGTTAACATTCCTTGCGTAGCTTGCGCAGTTACGCCTTCTGGCAAGGAAATTGTTTCATTTACGTTTTCAGCTTTCATTTTATTCTCAGTATTTAGTAACAATAACTAATAAGTCGTCCACCGACTCCTTTTTCTTTTGCTTCAACATGCGTCATGAGACTTTGGTTTGTTGAAACAATAAGTACACCAAATCCTCTTGCGGGCAAATAACTTTTTTCAAACTTTTCAAAACCATCAAGTTTGATGGAAAATCGAGGTTTAATAACACCACAAGCATTTAAGTGACCAATTAAATTGATAATAAGGTAATTTCCTTTTGCATCAATGATTTCTTCTACGTCTCCAATATATCCTTGGTCGTGCATGATTTCTAAAACTTTTTTGATAATTGTGGAGCTAATATTAGTTGTCACTTGCTGTTTACCAACTCTCTTTGCGTTGTTGATTTGTGACAATACGCTTGCTAAAGGATCGTTTAATGACATTTTCTTTTTCTCCTAATCGAATTTTTTAAAACCGAGTTTTAATGCATAGTCTCGGAAGCATTGACGACAAATGTTCATGCCGTACTTTGAAATGTGACCGCCGGTTCTTCCACAAACTTCGCATTTTTTTGTAGATTCTCCGAATTTTCTTTCACGTGGTAAATTGTGTTTGAGATACTTCTGGTGTTTACCTGGCTTGTTGCCAATTTGTTTGAGTACTTTAGTATGATCTGATGTTGTCATCTTATTCCTCCATTGTAACACCGAAGTTATCGGTCATGAATTTAATTGCTTCTTCTTTTCTGATAAGGTGTTTTTTACCAACTGATGCTTTTCGCATTTTTCGTTTTTTTATTCTAAATCCTGGTCTTGCTAGTGTTAACGAAACTTGTAAGCCTAAAATTCCTATTTCCGTATCATATTTTACTTCAGGAATATCAACATATTCGTGAATTCCAAAGGAAACATTTCCAAAGTTATCAAACCAAGTTGGTTTAACTTTGTTTTCTTTAGCTGCAAGTAATCTTTTCACTAAAGCTTGTGTTTCTTCTCCACGAAGAGTTATTTTTGCACCAATTGGAAGTCCTGGTCTAAGACCCCACGCTGCTAATCTTTTAGTTGTGATAGTTTGAACAGGTTCAATGCCTGTGATGTTTTTAAGAAGTTTAACGGCTTTAACTAGTACTTTCTCATCTCGTCCAGCACCAATGTTGAGTGTTAATTTCTCAATTTTAATTTCTTTCATCACATTCATTTTTATTGCACCGTAATAATTGGTTTTTCTTTACCAATAACTATTGCGTATTCTTTTTTGGTTTTGTATAATTCTTTTTCGAATTTTATTGTAATTGTTTCTTTTTCTATTGATTCAACAGTTCCTAGTTTTCCAACGTGAGATCCTCCGTCAAGGAAGACCAAGGCGCCTTTTTCAAAAGATAAAACACTAATTATTTTTTGAGAAGGAACTTCTAAATGTAAGGAATCTCCTACTTTGTAAGTATCTTTTGCTACAAGAACATTTCTTCCGTCTGAAAGGTTTAATTGAACTTTTCCTTTCTTTAGAATTGTTTTACCAATAATTTTACTTACTTTTTGGTTTGCTTCTTTTTCATCAACTTTAATGACTTGTAGTTTGTTCTTTTCGGTGATTGTTAGTCTATAAGATTCTTTTATTTTAGGAAGAGATACAACGCCTAAAAGACCTAAAGGTTGTTTGTTATCATGACTTACTTTTCCATCAATTAAACAATCTTTGTTGTGTTGAATAAACTTTACTTCTTTTGTTGTTGATGCAATACCAATTAAATCTCTAAGTATAACTGTGATTGGTAAGTAATGTTCCTTTTTGTTTGGTCCGGGAAGCGGCCGAGCTACAAAAGTTAAAGTTTTTTTGCCAATAGGCCAAGTTCGTGGTGATGCTAATCGTTTAAGGTGTTGTTTTACCATTTTATTTCTCTTCTGATTTTTGTTTTTTGAATCTTCGCTTATCATCTGTTACAATAGTTGTAAGCAGTAAATTTGATGGATGAATTGGGTAAGGAACTTTTCCGCCATCTTTTTTGACGTTTTCAGCACCGGATACAAATACTTGTTCTCGGATTGCAATTACTTTTTCAACAGTTCCTGCATGACCTTTGAATGTTCCTCTAAGGATTTTTACTTTATCGCCTTTTCTTACACGTAGTGATCTTGTTTCATACTTCTTTTGTAATTCTTTAACTAGACGAACAGCCATAAATTTACTTCTAATATGAGCCGGAGCATTAAAACGATACTTTCGTTGCTTTCGCGGTTGTATGCTTTTAATCCATTGTATTGAAAATGCTGATTTCATTTTGTTTTCCTGTTAATAATTTTATATGATTGTGTTTGCTACTTTTGCAACAGCAGGCCATTTGTTTGCTACTTCTTTTGCAATTGGTCCTTTGAAGATTGTTCCTTTTGGATTTCCTTTGTCATCCTTTAGAACAACTGCTGAGTTATCTTCAAAAGTTACTCGAGTACCATCTGGTCTTCGATATTCTTTTTTCTGACGTGCAATGATTGCGAAAACAACTGTTTTTCTCATGTCAGGTCTTCCTTTTTTTACGGATGCTATGACCATGTCGCCAACACCTGCACCGGGTATTCGACCTTTAACAGTTTTTTTCCTTTTTACGCCTGTGATTTTGATAACTTTTGCTCCAGAGTTATCACATGTTTCTAGTACAGAACCTGTCTGTAAACCATTTGTGATTTTTGCTTTTATTGCTTTCATTTTACTCTGCCTTTTTGATAATTTCAATTACAACGAAATTCTTTGTTTTTGAAATGGGTTTTGTTTCTTGAATTTTAACAATGTCGCCTTCTTGCGCATTAATTTCATCAGGATTGTGTGCTGCAACTTTTGATCGTCGTTTTTCGAAACGCTCATATTTTGGAATTGCAACTCGTCGTTCCCATTCTACAAGAACTGTTTTGTGCATTTTAGCACTAACTACGATGCCTGTGAATGTTTTTCCTCTCACGCTGATGTTATTCATTGTTTTTTTCCTCTGGATTTGATTCGGTCTTCAATATGTTTTATGATGTTTTTTCCTTCGACCTTTTTTTTGTTGATTGTGAATGTTGCGGCATTCTTGAGGATCTTTTTTTCGGTTCCATTAACGAGTAACACAATGGTGTTTTTTGTTTCGTTGATGATGGTTCCGTTGAGACCTTCATATGCTTTGTTTTTCGCTTTAGTTATTGTGCACGTTTTTCCGATGTAATTTTCACTTTCCACTTTTCAATTGAATGGTTTCTGGCGTAAAGCCGAATTCAACCAATGCATCCTTTATTGTTTTAATGTGGTTTCCTTGAAGTTCAATTACATCTTTTTTTGCTGTTCCTCCACAAGCGAATTTGTTTTTTAGTTTTTTTGCAACATCTTTGATGTTGATTTCGCTTGCGTTGATACCATCAATAATTGTATATTGTTTTCCAAACTTTTTTTTGATAATTGAAACGTTTACTGTTTGATTTTCCTTTGCTATATTATCCCACGCGGATAATTCCTTAGGAAGGCCTGTTATTGGATCAAATTCAACCATTGTTTGTTTTTTCCTCGTTTTGTAGCGTTAATAGTTTAGCTATAGTTCGCTTTAGTTGTTTTATTTGGCCAGGACTTTTCAGGGTTGTTCCTGTGGCTACTTGACCGTTAAGTTTAATGAGTTCTTGCTTTGCTTCGAGAAGTTTTTTCTCTCGGTCAGCAGGACTAAGTGCTTTTAGTTCTTTAAACTTCACTTCTCATCAGCCTCCTGCTTTACAGCGGTCTGCTTTTCTGTCTTTGCAACCTTTTTCGTTGTTTCGCTAGAAACTTCTTGTTTCTGCGCACCAGCAACTTTGTTTACGCCAGAGCGAGGCGTGGTGTTGTTTCGTGTTTTAGTTGTTGTTTTTGCAGTCTTCTTTGATTCTTTTTTTGGTTTCTCTTCAGTTGTTTCTTTAGAGGTTGCTTCTGCATCTGGTTCTACTTTAGTGTCTACTTCTTCAATAACTGGCCCTGAAAGAGCTTCAATTTCGTGGAATGTAATCTGATCAGGAAGAACGGTTGTTCCTGGCATAATTCTTACTTGTACACCAACAATTCCTGTTTTTAATTTTGCAAATTCTTTTGCAGTGCTAACACCTGTGATTGCTAAGTCGCCACACTTTTTCATGTAACCATCAACAAATCGCCAAGTTTTTGCTCGTGATGAAGGTATTTTTCCTGAGATAAGGATCTCTACACCAAGTGCGCCTCCTCTCATTACTGATTCTAATGTTTTGTGACCGATGCCTTTGAACCTTTGTGTGCCGAATCTTTCTAATTGATTAACAATCATTTCAGCGATAACACCTGAGTCCATGCTAATGTCTGTAATTTCCTCAATTTCAATTTGAGGATTTTCTAATTTGAATTTTGCTCGTAGTTCTCTGGTAAGACGTTGTATGGTTGCGCCTCCTCGACCAACTACTAAACCTGGGCGTGATGCGGAAATAATGATTTTTTCACCAAGACTGGTTCTTTGAAGTTTAACGTTACTTAAACCAACTCTACTTAATTCTTTCTTGATGTATTCCTTGATTTGGAATTCTTTGAAATTTTGTGCAACGAATTTTCTTTCAATCATTGTTCCTTAGACCCCTCGACTACTTTCGGCTTTGCGGCGTCCAGCTTTTCTGACTGTGATTTTTCAACAGCCACGGATTTTTCTTCAGTTTTCTTAACAGATTCTGGTTTATCCTTTGACTTTTTTTCTTCTGATTTTGATCCTTTAGGGACAACAGGCGCAACATCTGCTTTCGGTTTTTCAGTGTTCTGCGTTACTTGTTTTGATTTTGATTTAGCTTCTGCTTTTTTCTTTGCAGGTTTTGCTTTTACTTCTGATTCTTTTAGGACAACTTCAATATGAGTTCTTTTCATTGCTCGTCGTTGTTGACGTCCTTGATGCATAGGACTTCCTGCTTTGTGTGCGCATATATGTACAATTTCTAGTTCTTCAGCAAGACCTTTGTTTGCTGCATTTGCAACTGCAGATTTAATAATATCACTAATTGCGGCTGATGCTTTAAGAGGATAACGACCAGATGCCATTCCTCTTCGATGACCTACACCATCTGTGAACCGAGTGAAAGGAATTGCTTCTTCTTTATTTTGTACTCTTGCTAAGAGAACTATTGCTTTTTGTGCATCTAGACCACGAATTTTATTGCAAATGTTAATTGATGTTTTTACAGATATGTCTAGGTTAGAGCCATAGGCCTTAGCTGTATCATTGCCATCATTTTTGAATGCATATGTAGTCATTTTTTAATCCTTATTTTTTCGGTTTGTTTGTTACGCCAACACTTGTGTGTGCTACTCGTTTTCTAGTAAGTGCGAAGTCGCCAAGAGAGTGACCAATCATTTCATCTAGAACAACTAGAGGAACGAATGCTTTACCAGTATGAATGTGAATAGTTTTTCCGACCATGAGAGGCAGAATAATAAAATCACGAATATGAGTTTTTACGTTGTCTTTTTTTTGTATTTTTGCGATAAGTTTTTTCTTTTCGTCTGAAAATCCTCTCTTGTAGGATCTTCGTTGACGTGAAGGAAGTAACATCATGAAATCATCAATAGATAATTCTTTTAATTCCCCAATCGTCTTGCCTTTGAATTTGAAAACTTTTATTGCCATTTTATTTATCCTTTAACCCGTTTACCACGAGATCTTCCTGTTTGACGAGGTCTGATTGCACCAACACGTCGTCCAGGTGGAGCGTTCTTAGGTGCGGGTTTTGCTTTTGATTTACGTGCTGTTCTTTTGTTACCAAATGGGTGAGCAACTGCGTTCATTGCACTTGCTGACACAACTGGCCAATATTTGTTTCGAGCTTTTGCAGCGTAAAATTTCTTTCCTGCTTTTAGGAATGGTTTTTCAACTCTTCCACCACCAGCTACAACACCAATTGTAGCGCGACAGTCAGGGTGAAATTTTTTCTGCTTTTTTGAAGGTAATTGAATGATAACACCATCCTTTACTTTTGAAATGATTTTTGCAGTTGTTCCGCTACCACGAACGAATTTTCCGCCATCATTTGGACGTGCTTCGATGTTAAAGACGTTAACGCCTTCAGGAATATCTTTTAGTGCAAGGACATTACCGTGTGAAACGGATGCATCTTTCATGTTAAGTTCTTCACCAACAGCCATTCCTTCTCCTGCGATAATGTAACCAGCTGACCCGTCTTCATAGAAAACTTGAGCTAGAGGTGCGGTGTGCCCTGCACAGTGAACGAGATCCATAATCATAGCACTTTCTCTAGGTAAAACTTTAGCTTCTCCTTTAAACTTAAAGGATGGTGCTGTAAAAGTTGCGTTTCCTTTACCCCGTTTTTGTGCTGTAATCATCTTTCCCATTTTGTTAACCTTACATGAGTTCTAATTTTGTTGCAATGTCAATTGCAGGAGTCTCATCGGTAAATGTGACATATGCTTTTTTCTTGGTGTCTGGACCAATGAATGTATTTACTTTTTTTACCTTTGCCTTGAAAAGCGTTTCAAGTTCTTTTTTTACATCTGCTTTTGTAGCTTTTATATCGACAATGAATACTAATTTGTTTTCTGATTCCATTAGACGAATTGCTTTTTCTGTTGAAAGTGCTGCTTGAATAATCATTTCATTTCACCTTTCTTTGCGTCTAGGAATAATTGTTGTTGTTCTAATATATCAAGCGCAGTATCAGTAAAAAGTGTTAAACGACCAAGGTGTGTTCCAGGCGCCAGTAATTCTGCATTAAGTGACGCTACTGGAACAATGTCTGCTCCTGGAATATTTGCTCCTGACTTTAGAAGCGGACAATCTTTTGAAACAACAAAAAGAACAGACTTTTTTGTAATGGTTTTTCGACCTCGTCGTTTGCCTTTACCTGCTCGGATGCTAGTAACATTTGCTCGTTCTAATTCTTCGGATAGACCTAATGTGTTTAGAGCTTGTATAACCTCTTTTGTTTTATTTAATTCTTCAAAAGAAGAATCGATTGCAAAAGGATAGGTAGTTGGAACTTTATGTCCTCGTTGTGCAACGAGTTGTGCATCAAGAGTTGCTGTAAGAGCAGAACGAATAGCTTTTCTCTTCTCACGAACATTAATTTTTTGATCCCACTCTTTTTCTGCTTTAGGAGGATGAGCTCGACGACCACCAACTGTTTGTGGTGCGGTTGCTCCAACATAATAAAATCTTGTTCCTCGTCTGTTCAAAACCTTTCTTGGAGTTCGAGATTGACCAATACCATAAGTGCTTTTGTACTTATGACGTCTTTTTGAAAGGAATGATGAATGTCGTTGACCAGCACCAGGCATTGCTCCATATTTTTGTCGTCGTGCTGCTTGAAGTGCTAATACTGCTCTTTTAACAAGGTCTAATCTAACAGGTTCATTAAATTGAACAGGTAGTTCTACTGATTTTTTTTCAGTATTTGTTTTGTCAAAGACTTTTAGTTTCATTTTGTTACCTTAGTTACCTTGTTTTGATTCAGTACTGATAAACTCGACTGCTGGTACTGCTTTTGATTTTGTTTCTCGAAGAGGAGGTGTTAGCATAACTAATCTTTTTTTAGGGCCAGGAACTGAACCTTTTACTAAAAGATAAGTGTTCTTTACATTTCCATAATTAATAAAGCCACCATCAGGATTTACTTTCTCAACATCATCATAAATTCCTAAAATTAAATTGTTGTGTTGAAATCGTTGATGATAACCCATTTGACCTGCAAAAGCCATTCTATACATGGTGTGACCTTGCGCTATCCAGGCACCTAATGAACCAGGTCCTCGTTTTGTCTTTTCAGATTTATGAGATCGAAGACTTACACCAAAACGTTTAACAGGTCCTTGGAAACCTTTTCCTTTTGTAATTGCTCGAGCATCAACTTTTGCTCCTTCGGCTAAAACATCTCGTACAGTAATTTCTTTGTTGAAATGTTCTTTTACAAAATTAAGTTTTTCTTCAATTGAACCGCCTAATCGCAATTCGAAGACTTCAGGAACTTTTTTACCAAAGCCAACTAATTTTGGTTGTGTATATACTTGAATAGAAATATCGGAAACTCCTGCTACATCTGCAGATTCAATATCTTTATCGGTAGAAAGTTTTTTTGCAGAAGGTGTTTTTCGAATAAAAGTTTTATCAGTTTTAAAAAATAATTCATTACTCACATCAATTCCATATCCAGAAGCGGAATAGAAACGGACAGAAGAAATTCGAAGTGGAGGACATTCGATGACGGTTACAGGAAATGATACTCGCTCCCCTTTAGTTAATGAATGTTTATAGGAATCTAAAGCCACAACGTGCGTCATTCCTGCTTTATAGCCAGCGAAACCAAGTGGTTTTGCATCTTTTGCATTGGGGGATGATCGAACTCGAGCATATTGTCTAGCGGCTCTCTTTCGAGGCCATACTTGCATGCTTCCATGTCGCGGATTTAACCTTTTGCCCATATTAATAACCTTTGTGAGATGGCTGTATCTGAAAGTAAATACTCTTTTTTAGAAACCGGTTATTATGCGGTACTGAAAAAGGCTTATTTTCAGGCCAACTTAATCGCAATACTCAATTTGCGAGTAACGAGGAGAAACAACAATCTCTTTATAAATGTTTCCGTTGAGAATAACCAAAACCCGAAACAGAGACTAGAACGACGTTCTTTTTCTTTCTTAAGGGGTAATTCTGGCTTTTTAGTCTAAAAAGAACTCATTTTTTGTCTTTTTGTACTGTTCTTCCAGTTGATTTTGAAGATTTTGCTACTTTTTTAGTAGATTCTTTCTTGGACTTCTTCTTTATTGTCTTCTTTCCTAACTCTGCTCTTCTACGAGCATACATAGCTGGATTTCTAATTTTTGGACAAAAGTCATCTGGCTTACATACTAATAAAGAAATATAATAGTCTTTGTTAGAACAATTAGGAGGTGGCATGGGTGCTCGACCCTTCTTTATTTGATTAAGTTGACCTAATAAATATTGTTCTTTAAGTGGTTCTGGATTTTTCTCGTTCCATGCATACACTAATTCTTTAATCTGTTCAGCACCCCAACCAGATACACGAAGGAAATTAACCAAAATAAACAATCCCCTTTTTTTACCGTCTTCTAAACCACTCAAAATATTTCTAATACAAGGAGGGAAAAAGTCTTCAGGAATAGCATCAGCAGGTACATCAATAACCTTTGCCTTAGCCCGCTCTTCTTCTTCAGGAACATAAGTGTCATCAAATGCACGAACTAATAATTGTCCACCCTCGCCAGGAACTGCTTGTAACCTATCTAAAAAAGAAACATCAAAAGAAATATTTTCTGGCGCTGCAAATTGCTTTTCAAAGGAAAGAACATCATCCAATCGAACAGGTACAGAAGCGAGTTCCGACTTTTCGTGTAAAGAATAAGGCATACGATACAAATGTCGTGACGCAATAAGCACTGTATCTACTTCCACTATTGCTGGCAAATTAAATTCTGGACGAGGTTTTTTTATTGAACCGCAATGAGGACAAGCATTTGCACGAGAATTTTGTTGTGGCGACACTGGATAAGAACATTTTTCGCAACGAATAATTTCTGGAGATCCTTTTGGTTTAGAAACTGCGCCGCATTGCTCACACTGATACAATACAGAAGTTTTTATGCGAGTATTTTGTTCAAATAATTTTTCACAATCACTACACTGTCGAATAACAAGATTCTTTTTGTTTTTTTCCAAAATAGAATCAAAATCACTAAACAAAAACTCGTGTTTATTTTCAAAAATAACTTTTTGTTCTTTATCAAAAACACGAACATAATTTTTTGTAATGTAAGAAAGTAAATAGAGCGCTATTTTTCGTGGACCTTCAGGAAATAAATCTTTTGTTAATTTCATTTCTCCTTGAAAAGGAATTTGTGAGGGAAATGATTCGAAAGGAACTGCAATATGAAATCCTTTGTTACCTGAAAACTTTGCAGTAACTGCAACTATACCATGATCTTGCAGTGCTTTGATGAATAAATGAGTAATTATTCGAGAAAGTTTCCAATTAGGACAATCAATATCCAAAATCAAATCCCATCCAATACGAAGAGCATCCAAGTCTTTACGCGAAGAACCCGTAGTAATTGCTAAAGGATTTTCCCATGATTCTTCAGAACAATGAAAAGAAGTTGCCTTTTTTTTAGCAAGTTCTAGCACATCATTTTCATACGTGAGAACATCTGGTCGCTTTCCAAACTTTTCTAACCCATACATAACACTAACTTCTTTATGTTCGGCTTGCGCAATAATCTTCTTTCTTACTTGGATGCGCTTATAATGAGATAAAGAAGTTGCTATGAACATATTAGCTTCTCCAAATAAGCCCACAGATAAAAAGATTTCTGTTATCAGACATCTAAAAACTCCTCTTTTGCGGATTTATAGGACTGAGAAAACAAGAGATGAAGCTCCTCCGCCTTTTTCTTTCCTATAAGAGGTACTTGCTGTAATTCTTCAATGGACGCTGTAACCAAACTGTGAAGCGAGTCAAAATGACTGAGCAATGCTTTAGCAAGCGCACCACCTATTTGAGGAAAACTACTCACTACATACTCTTGAAGCGTCGCCTTATCAAATGGTTTTACTGAATGAAATGAAAAAGAGCTTTTATCTTCGAATTGTTCGTGTTTAGCGATTGTAATCAATAAACGCGCAGTCTCGATTGGGGAGAACGTTCTAAGCAGGGGGATTTTGTAAGATGTTGCAATTGTTGCATACATACCAAGAATGGCGGATTGTTCAACTTTTCTCATCGTGGAAAAGTTTTCATTCCCTTCCAAAATAAGCAAAGGTTTTTCGTATTGCACTAATGAACGTAGTTGTGTTAATAATCGCCCATCAATAATAGATGAAAGAAAATCGTCCATTCGTTTATATTCTACACAAACATCTTTTGATAAAACAAAGTCACCAACTTGCAATTGTTTTAATTCTAGGTTGACTTTCTGATCAAGAAGAACTTTAAGAACTGGAGAACCTTTTTCTCTAAAATCAGCAACAATACGTACATTCTTTTCGCTTTGAAATGAAGTGAGTTCTTTTTGAGAAGAATTAATTTTGTTTTGAGGGGCTATATCATTGACTTTTTCTAAAGCCCGAAACATTCGTTTTTCTTTGTGAAATGCAGACCACCTGTTGCTTTCATCTCTTGTTCCTTTCGTAATGAAAACCGTTACAAAACCCTTACTGTGCCTGCCTGTTCTTCCTCTTCGTTGTACTGAACGAATTGCACTAGGAACTGGTTCAAAAAATAATACATTATCAACGGAAGGAATGTCCAACCCTTCTTCAGCAACACTTGTTGCAATAAGAATGTTAAATTCTCCCGCTCTAAAACTATTCAAAATTTCTTTTTGTTCTTTTTGAGAAAGCCCTTCTCCGTTCTTTTTTGCTTGACCAAAAAAAAGCTTGCAAGAAAGAGTTAATTCTTTTTGTAAACGAATAGCGGTATCTCTAAAATGTGTAAAAACAATAATTTTTGCGGAAGGTTTTTGTTCTAACGTTTTTTGCAAGGAATTTTTCAAAGCATTAATTTTGGGATGTTCTTTATTATCTGCAATCATATTGCGGGTTTTAGCAAACGCCGCTAAAAATAAAGGATTTCTAGCTAGATTTTTTACTGCTTTTGTTTTTCCTTGTTTTGCAGCTAATAAAATTGAGGTAAAATAAGTATAAAGAGCGTGAAGAGTTTGTGTTTCAGCAAGTTCTAACGCGTGTTGTAATTTTAAACTCTGCGCTAAAAGACTCATCGTGTGAAGCATTTCAAAAGATTTTTCACCTTCACTTATTCGAACATGAATAGCTCTTTGTAGCATGAGAATTGCGGTCTTTGAATAAAACGACGCGGGTTTTGGAAGTAAACCGTACTCGGAAACTTTTGCTAATTTTTCTGTGTTACAATCCTTGAGATACTTTATTATTGCTTTAATTTCAGGAGTTAGCTCAACTTCTTCCCATTTAATAATAGTTTCTTCTGTGAAGGGTTTTACGTCGTTGTCGGATGCTTTTCTATACTCTACATGTTCTATGTGTAAATTGGTACACACTTCATTTATTTTTGCTTCATCTGAACCGGGCGAAGCGGTTAACGCAATAATTCTTGTGTGAGTTGCTTGTTCAACATATTTTTTTGCAAGAAAAGTATAAGCATAATCTCCTGTCGCGCGATGCGCCTCATCAACAATAAGTAAAGCAACATCTTGAAAAGAAATTTTTCCACTTAACAGATCGTTTTCTAAAGATTGGGGTGTTGAAAATATGATGCGCGCATTTTGCCATTGCTGGTGACGTTTTTCTGGAGAAACGGATCCTGTAAATAAAGAAAAATCTTCTTTAGGTAGAAGTATAGATTTTTGAAATACTGATAACTGTTGTTCCACTAAAGGTTTAGTGGGCGCCACAAAAACAATTTTCTTTTTTGGAAAACTTACCAGACGATACGCAGCTAAAAGAAGAGCAATGGCGGTTTTTCCTAAACCTGTTGGTAAAACTACTAAAGTATTTTTGTTTTTTGCCGCTTGAAAAATGTCCTGTTGATAGGGTCTGGGAACTATACCTTGAAGCATG
>CAZSZY010000004.1:12067-42998 GCA_964611285.1 uncultured Methanosarcinales archaeon | reverse complement strand
AATTTTTTGGTGTGGGTTGCCTCACCAAAAAACTTCTCTTAATCGCGATGTTATATCCCATTTTTCTTGTAGATCTAAGAGGCAAAAGTTGTGTAGTTTAAAGTAAATTATTTCCAGTTTACTGAGTGCACGAAATTTCTAACTTTTCACAACGCCTTCTTACTCACCGAAAAACACTCCTTCCAGTCGGGGACGTCTTGCAGACTCTCGCAAAAATGCTCGCCCGGATATAACAGCGGTTAAGAGGTTCGAACTTGCAGTCCTCTCCTAACTTTGACAGCTAACGCAAAATAATCGTCAAAGTTCTCCAAACCGCTATGTTATGTCCTATTTTTCTCGTAGTCAGAAGAGGCAAAAAAATCTCTTAATAGTAAACATTAACTCAGCTTTAGCTGGTGCGCGAAATTTTGTAGCCACCAACTAAAGCACAATGCCTTCTCATACTCCGAAAAACACTCCCTTCGGTCGGGGACGGTTTGCAACCTCTCGCACAAGTGCTCGCCCGGACATAACAAGAGCTTAGTCACTTCGCCTTGCTGGCTCCGTTCCGAATTTTGACGGGCTTCGCCAAATATTCGTCAAAACTCGACTAACCTCTCGT
Source organism: uncultured Methanosarcinales archaeon (assembly GCA_964611285.1). Classification (GTDB taxonomy): domain Archaea; phylum Nanobdellota; class Nanobdellia; order Woesearchaeales; family SKGA01; genus SKGA01. The sequence continues at coordinate 42,397 of CAZSZY010000004.1, read as the reverse complement.
GTTAAGTCGAATTTATTTGTCCGCCTAAAATTTATAAACTTCTTGATATTTCCTTAAAGTATGGATGTAGAAAAAGCTGTTGAGAAAGCATTTGAATTTCTTGAAAGTCAAAGCGATAATGGTTTTTACAAGTGCCAACTTTCAAGCAATAGAACTATGAATAATCCAAAATATTCTCCTAATGAAATTGCCTCTGCTTCTTTAATCTTAGGAACTGCCTTTTCTCAAAATGGTCATTCAAATCAAGAAATTGTTACTTATTTGAAAAATCATCTTCGAGAAGATAATTCAATTTCTTTCTTTGAAAATAAAAAGCTCCTTCCCGCTGATGCTGACACAACCTCTTACACTTTGTCAGCTTTAATCAAATCAGGAGCTTCACCTATGAATGAAAATCATGAAATTGCCACGAAAATTATTGAAAATCAGAAGAATAACCAACTCCAAGTATATTTTAATCCTGAAGAATTTAATCGAGAAAATCGTTTTGATGAAGTTGCTCTGTGCAATATTTCATATTTTCTATTTCAGGAGGGTTTTGAAACTGAAGCTGAAAAACAGCTTCCAATAATTAGAGATTTTTTTACAAGCAAAAAATATCTAAATGGCTCAAGATACTATTTTTCTCCTGAAACAGCAATTTATTTTGCAAGTAAATTAATTAAGTTTCCTAAAGGAAACGAGCAACTTCATTCTAGCTTAGAAAATTCTCTCAAAGAGAGAATTGGAAAAACCGATTTTCCTTTGGATTTGGCAATGAGAGTAACTTCTGCGTATCGCTTAGGATTAAATAATGACACTGATTTTCAAAAATTGATTTCCATTCAAAATTCTGACGGCAGTTTTCCAGCAGATGCAATTTACAAGTATGGAAGTAAAGAAGAATATTTTGGGAGTAAGGAAATATCAACAGCTTTTTCGATAGAAGCTTTAATGACGGCGGACAAATAAACTTCTTCGGAAATCAAAGATTTCCTCGACCCACGGACTGCGTCCTCTCACTTCGTTCGGGGCGACTTAACAAGGGCTTAATGGTTCGAACTTGCAGTTCTCTCCCAACTTTGACCGCTCCGCAATAATAGGTCAAAGTTCATCAAGCCCTGATGTTATACGCAATTAAATTTTCACTAGTCTAAATCTCATTCTTCTTTTAGAAAAAGAATCAAAAGAGGGGGAGTCCAGGTGCTACGCACATATTGACTTTCACTCTATACAGAAATTTTGTAATTCATTTTTATCACTTGCTTTAATTGATTTATAGTAGTTTCGTTTAACTAAACTTTTCTTAGAAAGAAACAAGGCTACTATGAATGTTAATAATTCTGTAACACTAACAATAAACCAAATTGAGGTCCCACCAAAAAATACTGGCAATAAAAACGCTAAAATAGGCAATAAAATCAAACTTCTTAAAATACTAATAATCATTGCATTTTTATTGTCTTTAATCGATTGAAAATATATTGTGTAAACCATATTTGCCCCTTGAAATAAATAAGCAAATAAAAATAATCTTAATGCTTTTTGAGTAAAAGTAATTAATTCTAAGTTATCAACAACATAAAATCTAATAAAAAATTCAGAGAAAATACTTATTATTGCGATTAAAACTATTGCGGTAAAAAAACTAGCTAAAATACCTGTTCTTAAAGTTTTATCAATCCTATCCCAACAATCTATCCCCAAGTTAAAACTTACAATTGGCTGAATAGCCTGAGAGATACCCAATAATAAAACTACTATAACCATAGTTATAGAACCTATAATTGCAAAAGCACTGATTCCCAAAGTACCATAGTAATTTTTAGCAAGCAAATTCATTATAAATATTATTAATGACATATTAATTCCAGTAATAAAAATTGGAATGCTATCTAACGCTATCTCTTTTATAATTGAAAATTTAAAATATTTAAAATCAAATCTTAAAAGACCCTTGCTAAAAATAAAATGAGTGCATAAAATTAAAGCACCTATTGCTTGAGATAATCCAGTAGCAATAGCAGCTCCCTCCAAACCCCAATCAAAAACAAAGATAAACAGATAGTCTAAAGGAATATTTAATGAGATTCCAACCAACAACCCTATTAATGCTAGATTCGGGTTGCCATCATTTCTTACAATCGTAGACAAAGTTATCTGCATAACAAAAAAAATCATGAAATACAATATTATTGATAAGTAAGAAGTGACATAACCAAAGGTATCTGCATTCGCTCCCAAAAAAGTAGCAATATTGTCTGTAAATAATAACCCCATTGTTGTAATCAACAAAGCCAAAATTGTATTGAAGATGGCTATTGTAGTAAAGGCAACATTTGCCTCCCTCTTTTTCTTTTGACCCAACCTAATTGAAATTACAATTCCTGCACCAGTTGCAAGAGCCGCTGCAAACGCATTTATCAGCAATATTAAAGGTGTCGCTTGATTAACTGCTCCAAGAGCAACAGCTCCAACTCCACGACCTACAAAAATTGCATCTACAACAGTATATATTGTTATTATAAGCATAGCTCCAATTGATGGGATTGCGTATTTAATGAATAAAGGAAATATCTCTTTTTTAGCTAATTCGTGATTCTTCATCTCTATTACCTCTTCACTTTATATTAGAAATTATTTTATTTAGAATCTCAAGAAATATCTTTTGTTCAGAAGTTTTTATTCCTTTGAATACTTTCGAATCTATTTTTTTAAATTTTTTTTGTATTAATTCAACTGATTCTATTTTTCTATCATTGATATATAATCTAATAACTCTTCCATCAGATTTATCAGCATTAGAATAAACCAATTTTTTAGCAATTAGTTTTTTGATTGTTTTTGAGATTGTAGTTTTATCCCTATTTAACTTATTTGCAACTTCATTAATACTTATTCCTCTATTTTCATAAATCTTTTTCAAGACAACATGTTGTCCTTCTCCTATATTTAATTCTTTAAACTCTTGATTTGAAATTTTATGCAAATTTGAAGTAAATTCAAAAGTTTTCTGAATAATTTTTTCTTTTATATTAAACATAATTAGTTGGTATACCAACTAACTTATAAAGGTTTGGATTTAAACTATAACACTTTTTCTTTTACAAAAAGAAACAAAAATCTGGGCTCCCCTCGTGCTACGCACATATACACTCCCTGCAGTTGATATTTATTAACGTGAAAATTTAACTGAGCCTTCGGCTTTTTTTCTTGCAGAAAAAACGTATAACAAGGATTTAGAGGTTCCGACCTTGCAGGTCTCCACCCAAATTTTCAGGGATGCCTGAAAACTTCTCTAAATCCCGATGTTATGCGAAATAATTTTTTGGGCTAAAAGGTAGAAAGGCAAGGTTCAATTCGGTTTAAAGTAATCGCCATATTTATATATCAACTAATCTAATTTAATAATATTATGAATAAAATAATTATTTTTTCAATCTTAATCGGAATAGCAATCATCGCTGGATGTTCTCAAATATCAATTGATGATTCTGATGTTGTTAATTGCAACGAAGATTATGATTGTTTATATCAACAATCCTCAAATGGAAATTCTGCTAAAGTAGTAATTACTGAAGAAATTCAATCTTTATCCTTAATTGAAAAAAGTGAAGTTAAAGTAGAGCCAGTTAATAATCAATTTAAGGTATCTATGAGAATCATTGATTTAAAAGAAATGAAAAAAGAAAAATCAATGACTAGATCAATTGTTGGTTCAATTTCTGAAACTTGTCCTCAAATAATCAACAATCTAAATAAGATTGAATCTAAAAGTGCAATTTGTACTGTTAATTCTGCTGAAGAAGCTAAACAATTGGCTATCAATGGTCTATCTGAAGATTCAATAAAAAAATATAATTGTGCTGGAGAACTAATTGACGCAATTACAAATATTTGTGTTACATCGGACTTTCCAAACTTTCCACCAGGAGTTAGAAAACCAGCAGTCTATTTGTATCCAACTAAAACATCTGAAATTGAAGTTAAGGTTGATGTAAATGGATTCATCACAAAAGCAGAACCAAATTACTTAACTGGCTGGAAAGTTACAGCAGAACCGAGTGGTTTGATTGATAACGAATATGATTATTTGTTCTATGAAGCACAGTTGAAAAATCTTCAACTTCCAAAAGAAGGCTGGATTGTTGATTATTCAAATCTTGATAACTGGTTTGATGAAACCTTACCTATTTTAGGATTGAACGATAAAGAGATTATCCAATTTAAAGAATACTGGATTGAAGAATTAACAGAAGCAAATTATTATGAAATAAGAATTCTTGAAAATCAATTCTTAAATGATAATATGAACCTAATAATCAATCCTAAACCAGATACCATGATCAGATTGAATTTCTACTTTAAACCTCATTCAGATAAAATTGGAATAGAAGAACCAACAATTGAAACTCCTAAAAGGACTGGATTTACTGTTGTTGAATGGGGCGGATTGCTAGACAATTGAACCTTGCCCTAATTCTTTTTCTTTATGTATCGCTTTCGCTCATTAGATTGAACGCCCAAAAAATTACTCAAGGGGACGCTGCGCTTTCGTCGCTATCGCTCCTCACCCTCGCATAACAGCGATTAAGAGGAAAAATCCTCGGCTCGGATTTTTCCCAAATTTTCTCCGCTACGCTCCGAAAACTTCTCTTAATCGCGATGTTTAGAGTAATTGTTCTCGTAGTCAGAAAGGGGTTAAAAAAAATTCTTAGTAATAGTAATAATTCAACATATTGCTAGTGCGCGAAATTTTGTAGCTTCAAACTAAAGCACAATACCCTTTGATACTCCGAACAACTTCTCCGTTCCTCGTCTTCGACTGCGGTACTCGACCACGGTCTGCGACCTTTCGAGCAAGCTCTCGGGACTCCAAACAGGAGTTTAGAGGTTCCGCCCTGCTGGCTCCACCCAACTTTCCACGCCTTCGGCATTAATAGTGGAAAGTTCTCCAAACTCCGATGTATAATCCAATAAAAAAAATCATTTACAAAAGAGGGGGGATGTGACCAGTAAAAGAAAAAAATGATGTGCTATTTAACTATATTTAATTTTCATATTATTGTGGATTGTGTCAAGATGTCTAAACAAATTAAGCATGTGGTATGTGGCTTTACCTTTTTTATCAACTAACTCAAGAGCAGAAGAAAAATATTCTTGAGCTTTTTTCATAGCATAGTCCATAGGAACACTATTAGAAACGGCAAACGTTTTCACTCCATCAGCTTCATCAATTTTTGCATCGGCAAGATCATCTAGAATTTGTGCGTAACTACCAAAAAAACCTGAAGATTTAATGATGTGTGAAGGTACAGAATTATTTTCCAAAAATGGAATTAGCCCTAAAGTGGCAGACGTCCGGTAGCCCATCTTAATGGAATTTTCAAGAGAATCATCCCCTTTGATTCTATCTTTAACAACACCTGTAAGTGATTTCCATGATTCATAAAAAAGAGGGAATTGTTTACTTCTCTTAATCTTATTATGCATGTTTGAACCAATAATATTGGCAATTGTTAAATCAGCAGAATCATATGTTTGTTTTTTTCCTGTTTCTAATGTATACAAGAATCCATCTAAGACTTCACTTTTCTTTTCGATTGAAATATGTTTATCATCCGTATAATCATCAACTTTACCAATAACAGTCATGGATTCAAAAGAAAGAACTTGTGACTTTTTTCTACTCATATTGTTTTGACTTAAATCATGAAATGTCCCTCCATATTCACCTTTAAATGTTTTATATAATTTATTTAATTGCATAATTTCATTTTCTAAAGAAAGATTTTCTTGAGCCAAACCAGTAAGTAATTCTTTAAGAACAGGTCTAAATTTAACTGCATTAATAAAAAATTTTCCCAAATTATAAGCAATAATCGTATGAATAGCGTTGCTTTCAAAATAGTCCTTTGTAACATCAACAGGATAATCTTCAACAAAGTTCGTGCGTTCCAGTTTCAACATATCGGATTGAGCTTCCATTTTTTATCAACAAATAACCAAATTAAGATAAGTTACCACTAAGTAGTGGTAGTATTAGTATTTAAATATTGTGTTTTTAATCGCTTCTTGTCCTCTCACAGTTTTTTGATTGGACGCCCCTTCCCCCCTAAATTCTAGGTTCGTTATCACTCACGATTAAATATAGGTAAATGATTTGTTTTATTTCGACCTTTAAGGTCGACCCACGCCTTGCAGGCTCTCACGTTCGTTCGGGGGAATTATACAGCTGGTTTAGACACTCCGCTTGCAGCTCCGTCCTGAAATCGAAGATTCCAGTCTAAACCTCGTGTTTAACGCAATCTTTTTCTTTTATCTGATAATACAAAGCAATGTCTATTAAGCAGTTAAGTATCAGCTTGCTGGTGCGCGAAAAAATTGCTTCCAACAATACACAATGTATATCGATAAATAAAGAAAAAGACTTCTACGCCTACCGGCTCCGACCACGGACTGCGTCCTCTCGCCAGCTGGCTCGGGGCGTCAAACAGGGGTTTACTGGTTCCGCCTTGCAGGCTCCACCCAACTTTCCCGCACTTGCAAAAAGGCAACAGTGATACGGAAAAGTTCAGCAAACCCCGATGTTATGTGCAATATTACTCGAGGGCACTTTTAGAAAAATTATTAAACTAATGTCACTTATAATAACTAACATGAAAATTAAAGATAAAGTTCTGCAAATTTTCCTAAATACTATTCCAATAATTTTAATGATTGCTCTTATTCCAGTAGTCAAAAATGATTATGTGTTAACTGGAATTTATGCTTTAATCATCGCTGTATCATTCGCCATAAAATATGACCAAAAAGACTATTTATTTTTAGTATTTGGTTTTATTATTATGATAATTTCTGAATACTTCTTTGTTTCCACAGGAGTTGAAACTTTTATTAGAAATAGTCTTTTTGGATTGATGCCATTATGGCTTCCAGTATTATGGGCTTATGCTTTTGTCGCGATGAAAAGAGCAATCATTATTCTTGATAAATAAACGTACCCCCTGCGTCATACTGTGCCTTCTCTTCGGCATTTTGTCCTGCAAAAAAAACACATAACAATAGTTTAAAGGTTACGACCTACGGTCTCCACCCAACTTGCTACGCAAATTCTTTAAACCAAAAAGTTTAGAGTAATTGTTCTCGTAGTCAAACGGGGTAAAAAAAGATTTCTTAGAAATAGTAATCATTCATCATTTTGCTGGAGCGCGAAATTATTGTAGCTTCAAACCATTGCACAACACCCTTTGATACACCGAACAACTTCTCCGTTCCTCAACCTTCGGTCTGCGGTACTCGACCACGGTCTGCGACCTCTCGAGCAAGCTCTCGGGACTCCAAACAGGAGTTTAGAGGTTCCGCCCTGCTGGCTCCACCCAACTTTCCACGCCTTCGGCATTGATAGTGGAAAGTTCTCCAAACTCCCAGTTTAACGCAATATTATTTTTTGTTTTTAAGGAAAGATTTATAAGTAAAATAACTAAAAGTAAAATTATGCAATGGACACAACCAAAATGGTATAAACCAGTAATTTCTATTATCGTAAGTTTAATAGTATTTATATTCGCATCCATACCACTAATTTTCAGGTCAAGTTCAAGATTTACTAATTGGATTCTAATAATTTATGCAATAATTTTTACTGCATTTATAGTTAGCATAATTTATGGTATAATTTGCTTAACAATGTATTTTATAATTAAGAATAAAAACAAAAAATAATACTTCTTCGTTCCTAAGAGCTTCGCTCTTACGTTACTCGACCACGGACTGCGTCCTCTCAGACCAAAAGGTCTTCGGGGCGTCAAACAGGAGTTTACTGGTTCCGCCCTGCAGGCTCCACCCAACTTCTTTGGTTGCTAAAGCAAATAACATCCCAAAGAAGTTCATCAAATCCTGATGTTTCCCCCGAGCATACTTGCGAGAGCGCAGCGTGGGTCGCAGGAATTCGAAGAATTCCAAGAAGTTGAGAAAAAGGGATACATCCAAGCTCGGAAGAGCCATCAAAAAACAATAAGCGAAGGGCAAGAAGGTTATTTGAATAGTTTATTTAATTTTCTTTCAACCCATCTTAAAAACTGTTCATTTTCTTGTAGGGATTTAACAGCTAAAACGACTACTATTATTAAAACAATAAACGGAAGTAAATCAACACCGAAAAAAGTTGTTCCTGCGATTTCAAGAACAGCAATTAAAACTGTCAGAGCCAAAACTATGCTGATGACGTTGTTTACTTCTGATTTTATTTTTTTACTCATTTTCTATTGTGAAAAATTCCTCTTGATTAAATTTGAATGCCTTCGCAATAATATTTGAAGGAAACTCTTGTATTTTAAGGTTATACCAACCAACTCGTTTATTGTATAATTTTCTTTCTCTAACAAGTTCTCTTTCGAGATATCCAATACTTTTCTGGATGTTGTTAAAACTCTTATCTGCTTTAATTTTCGGGTATCTTTCGTGGACAATCATCAGTTTAGATAATGCTGATTCTAGCATGTTTGCTTTTTGCATTTTAGTCGGCATATCATTTGCAGCGCCCCATTGAGATCTAAGTTTAGTTACATCTGTTAGTAGGCTTTTTTCGTGATTACTATACCCTTTGACTACTTCAGTTAAAGCAGGAATTAAATCAAACTTTTTCTTAAGATGAACCTGAATATGGCTTGCTTGTCTTTCCGTGTCTAAGCGAAGCTTGACTAAACGATTGTACGTTTTGTAAGTGTAACTAAATATCCAAATTACTGTAAGAGTAATTGCGCCAATAATTCCTAATTTAACATAGTCCATTTGTTATTCCTCCTTAAAACTTTAAGGCTTTCTTGTAAAAATCATCTCTTTTCTTGGTGTTTTTTGGTTTAATATCTACATCAAAGTATTGAACCATTTGTTTAATTGCTTCTTGCTTTGTTTTGAGTTCATTTACCAGTTTAAATATTTCTACAATTTTGTCTTCTTCTTCCGATAAATCAACGAGTATTTTAACCATATATTACACCATGTAACATAGAGTAATAAGAGATAATATTTAAATGTTGTGCTTTTTTTCTTGCCCTATCGATTTTTTTGCCCTTTTTCTCAATTGAAATATGCAATGGTTTAGGAGTTCGTGCCTCGGCTCGGCACTCACCCGAATTTTGACCGCTTCGCATTGATAGGTCAAAGTTCATCAAGCCCCGATGTTTTGGCAGTAGATAGAAACAATTAAAAACGCACTTATCTTGAAATAACAAGATTACTATGAAACGTAGAAAGAAAAATGCATTTGCGTTCATGTTTGCTCTTTTTGCAAGTTTATTATTATTTTTTTCTGGAACAACAGGTCTTTCTTCTTGGAAGCAAATAGAATCCATTGTGACATTAATTATTAATGATCCTACAATCCAACTAGTCTTTACAATTGTGTTCATTATTTCTTCTTTTGGCGGTCTTGCAGTTCTTGGAGGCGGAGTATTTATTCTTAGCGATAAAATAAGATGGGGAAGAGTTTTAATTATGCTTGGTACAGGTACAGGAATTTTCACATTGCTTTCTCATATCATTATTATGATTATATCTAAAGAATTTTCTTTAGCATGGTTTTCATCCTCGGCGACAATAGGAATTGTTCTTTCAATTATTGCATCTAAGATTGCCAAACCAAAAGTTTCTTAATCAAAACTTTTAAAAAGAATTAGTGGGTAAAACAGATTATGAAAGCAGTAATTCTTGGCGCGGGGTACGCGACACGACTATACCCGTTAACACTCAATACACCAAAGCCCTTGCTTCCTATCAAAGGAACGCCTATCTTGGAGCTTATTATTAAACAATTAAGAAGTTTGGCAGAAAAAGATATTCTAAATGAAATAATTGTTGTCTCTAATGCAAAATACTTTGATGTCTATAATGAATGGAAAGAAAAGTTTAGCGCGCCAACAAAACTTACTATTCTTAACAATAGCACACATTCTAATGAAAAACGACTTGGCGCTGTCGGAGATTTATTATTTGCAGCAAACAAACTTGATATTAATGAAGACATCTTCTTAATTGCGGGAGATAACTTATTCAAAACCGACGCTCAAGAAATGTATGCTATTTCGCAAGAAAAAAATGCAAGTGTTATTGCAACATATGATTTAGAAGATCCTAAGCTTTTAGCAAATAAGTTTGGTGTTGTTCAAGTTGATGCAGATAACAAAATTCTTTCTTTTGAAGAAAAGCCACCTGAGCCAAAATCAAGTTTAACCGCTACTGCAATTTATCTTATTAAACAAGATGACTTACAAAAAATAAAAGAACTCATTGCATCAAACGAAAAGATGGACAACATGGGTAATATGATTGAGTTTTTAGTAGAAAAATCAACTGTATACATTCGACCTATTGATTATTGGGTTGACATTGGTGGTATTGAAGAATACGAAGCTGCAAATAAATAATAATTAAAAAAAATATTTATTTTCTTTTACCTTTAAGTTGCCAAAAACTAACGTTTTTTAGCATTTCTTGATTGTGCTTGCGAATCCATTGCATCAAGCACTAAATAATTTCTAACGCTTTGATCAAAATAACTATTTAATCCTTTTCCATAATCAATTGATGAAACTATATCTGCAAAGTTTTTTTTACCTTCAGTTACTTGCTGTTGATAGTCACGTACAACTGAAGCGGACTTTGAAGAGTAATGATGCGCCGCACTTGCTTGACCTGCAATGAATAACTCTTGTTCTTTTTTTGATAACTTCTCAAAATTATCATTAAAACTGGTTATCTCTCCTGCACTGTAAAGTTTGTTTGCTAAAATATCTGCATTATAAAGAATAGTCATGACTGCTCCGCGGTTATGTTCCTGAAAAGTATCAATATACTTCATACTTGCAGGAATTTGAGAGTCTTCTGCAAAATATTCATTAAGTGAAGGAGCACCTTCAGGAGTAATTATCTTTGAAGTAAGTTGAAAAGGACCATGACTCAAATATTCATCTGCAAGCGCAGGAATCTTATAAACAAATTCTGTTCCTGCTTCTTGAAGTAATTTATCAAATGCCGCAACATTAAAGGCGGGACTAATATCTGGAAAGAGTTCAGTTAAAGTATAAGTAGTCAAAATATTCTCATTTAAATGAGATAAAAAATTATCAAAGAATCTTTTTTTCTCTGGATGAAATTCAATACTTACTTTTTCATTTCCAACATAAACGGAATCGCCAACATGATAAAAACTTTCTTTATCAAAATTTGCAAGCATAGTTTCTAATTCTTCACCAATTGTTTCTTTAAACTCTGCAAGATTGGATTTTGGAGTTTTTTCTTGTTCGTAATCACCAGCCCATTGAGCTGAAAGTAATGAAAATCGCCCATCCATTTTTGCAACTTTTTTTACCCACATAGAATTCATTGCAAAATCAAAGTCCGTTTTTCCTTTTGTAAAACCAGTATAAACCTTAAACATTCCATTTAGTCCAGTCGTTTTCATAAGTTCATTAAAAGTTAGTTTGTCAACTAAAGATCTTGTTTCATTCATAACATCTGTATCAACAGTTAAGTTAAGAATATCAACATAATTCTTTTGCGCACTTAAGTTTCTCATAAAAGAATCTTTTGCTGTGAAATAAGTTGTATCATTATTTTCAATTAAACCAACTACTTTCCCTTCAGGTAAGAATTCTTGCTCTACTTTTGAAAAATTTTGATTATCAATTCGACCATCATTTGAAAAAATTGCTCGTCCGCCTTGGTATAATAAAAAACCACCAAGTGCTATTCCTGCAACAGTAAGTCCTGCTTGTTTTGCCCATGTTTGAGCTTTACTTGGACGAGCAATTGTTTGTTTTTTGGATGTGTTGTGTTGTGAAGTAGTTTGATTTGAAATTTGAGAAGAAGAGCTCTTACTAGCATTCATATCTCTAACTCCTTTAAAGTTGCCTTCTTTATCATAGACATTTAGAGTAAAAGGAATTTCTTTTTTCACCATTTCACTACTTATACTGTCTTTTCTACTATTTAAACCTTTCCTTTATTTTGTTACTTAAGAGTGGTAAAACGATAAGAAGGAGCCCTCTTCTCTTTGTAAACAAGAACTTCAAACTCAAGAATTCGACTGTTTTAAGCGTTCTCCCAGTACTCATCGCCGATATGATGCAGCATAGAAACAACCTTTCCACCAGTCATTTGAAGCATCTCTGAGCTAGAAAACAATGCTTTACCAACAGCAAGGGGTTTGCCAAAACCCTCATCAACAATTACTACAATTGCATCTTTTGAAAAATCATCCATGCAAACAATTCCGGGTCGCATCACATCAGCACCATTTACTACAAACTTAATTGCGCCTTTATCAACGACCACTTGGGGTAATAATTTGGGATGCTCCAACAATAATTTTAATGATGGACCCCAAACACCATCAAAATAAAGAAAACAAAGTTTATTATCAATAAAGAGCTGATCATCATCTTTTGCCACTTTTGATTTTTTAGTCATTAAATCTTTTGCAAAAGAGTGTTCTTCAAGAAATTGTTTGATATCGCTTTTAGAAAATTGTTTTCTCATGAAAAGCCCTTGGTGGCGGTGGTTTATAAAACAATTGCTTTAAGATACATGAAGTCATCATAAACTTTATATATTGCGTGCGAGTGATGAAACTTAAACTCAATTTAGGGTAGGGTGATTAATACGAAAACACATAAAAAGCATATAAATAAAAAAATAGCACATCACGTTTCTGTCCACGAAGAAAAAGACGGACACCTAGAAGTTAAAGGAAAAGTTCCTAAACTAAAATTGCACGAGAATGTGACAGTATGGAAAATAGCAACACTCATATTAGCAATTTTTTTAATACTTTCCATTTTCTCTCATGGATTTAGCGATATAAATATTGATATACACATGAATAAAAACGTTTCTGATAAAGGAAATAATGATATAGGGGTTGCAAACAAACTTCCTGTCGAACTTTATGTTATGAGTCAATGTCCATATGGCGTTCAAGCTGAAGACACTATGTTTGCAGCAATCCAAGAAATCGGTGAAGAAAATTTCGACCTCACTGTTGAATACATAGTAACTGATTTAGGAGAAGGACAATTTAATAGTCTTCACGGCGAACCTGAAGCATTAGGTGACAAAGTACAACTTTGCGCTCGAGATGTTGATGAAACAAAATATCTTGACCTCGTACTTTGCATGAATAAAGAACCATCAACTATTCCTAATAACTGGGAAGCATGCGCTGAAAGTTTAGAATACGATGTTGAAGCTGTTCGTACTTGTTATGAAGGTAGTCAAGGAAATGAATTACTTTCCGCATCAGCTGCAATAACTTCAGCCCGAGGAGCAACTGGCAGTCCAACAATTTATCTTAATAACACAAAATACAACGGTGGTCGAGAAGTACTTGACTTCAAACGAGCATTTTGCCAAGCTTTCGATGGAGAAACACCTGAAAGTTGTGCAGATATTCCTGAAGCTGTAAAAGTAAATTTACTGGTTCTTAATGATAATCGTTGCGCTGATTGTCAAATTGCGCAAGCTAATATTGCTGGACAACTAACCAGTGTATTCCCTGATTTACAAATTGAAACTATTGATTATATGACAACTGAAGGTAAAGCACTCTACGAAACAATTGGTGGCGGTTCGCTTCCTGTATTGTTATTCAACGACGACGTACAAAAAGCTGCAGGCTATAGCAACATCGCACAATACCTTGTTCCTGCAGGTGAATATACTTCATTATTAATTGGTGCAAGTTTTGATCCAGTTGCAGAAATTTGTGATAACAACATAGACGACACAGGTAACGGTAAAGTTGATTGTGCTGACACAAGTTGTGTAAACAACATGGTTTGTCGAGAAACTATTGATAATCAACTCCAAGTTTTTATTATGAGTGATTGTCCATATGGTCGAAAAGCTGTTGAAGCACTTAAAGGCGTACGGGATAATTTCGCTACTAAAGATTTAGATTTTGAAATCCATTATATTGCAGGTGAGCAAGAGGATGGATTCTCTAGTCTCCATGGACAGTATGAAGTTGATGAAGACATCGTACAACTTTGTGTGCAAAAACACAACCCAGACGTTTGGTTTGATTACATGTATTGTCGAAGTACGAATAGCATAAAAGATATTGATTGGAAAATTTGTGCTAACCAGTTCAATATAAATATTGAAGCTGTACAAACCTGCTTTGACGATGGTGAAGGTGCAGACCTCTTACGAGAAGACATTAAAATTGCGCAAAGTTTAGGCATTGGAGCTTCTCCAACATGGCTTGCAAATAACAAGTATACATTCGGAGGTATTGACGCAGAAACAGTAAAAACCAACTTTTGCCAATACAACCAAGATACAACTGGCTGTGAAAACACACTTTCTGCTAATACTGATGGTATGGCTTCTGGCTCTTGTTAGAAAAACCAAAAATGCCCATTTAGGGCCCTTTTTCTTTTTTCTTTTTTTATTTTTATTTTTATTTAGTTCTAAGATACTTTTTTAAACTTCAAATTCAAAAAGGTATTTATGGAAAGTTGGAATTCCAATATTACTCAGAATTAACATCATCCTAGTAGTTATCAGTATTATCATCGCTCAAAAAAGTAAAATAAAGTAATTCTGAGTTCTTAGAAAAGTTTATAAACAGCTTCTGTTCAAGATATTCTATTAGAAAGAGGGCTTTTGAGGGTTTATATTGGAGGAATAGAAATGGATTCATTTATTCAAGATGCTATGATTAATGCTCAGGAACGTGAAGAACGTCCTAGGTCTTCTCGACCTGAAAATGTACTTGATGCTGAGCTTGAAGAATTACTTAGTAGCCAAAAGGCTAAAATTAAAGTTATTGGCGCAGGTGGAGGAGGATGTAATACTATTAATCGTATTGCTGAAGTGGGTATTATGGGGACTGAAACCATTGCAGTTAATACTGATGCACAAGATTTACTTTATACAACTGCTGATAAAAAAATTCTTATCGGACGAGACTTAACAAAAGGTCTTGGTGCTGGCGGACAACCTAATGTAGGTGCTGAATCTGCTAAAGAATCTGAAGCAGATATTCGAAATGGCATCCAAGGTAGCGACATGGTTTTCATTACCTGTGGTCTTGGCGGAGGAACTGGTACTGGTTCTGCCCCCATTATTGCTGAAATTGCGAAAAAACAAGGTTGTTTAACTGTTGCAATTGTCACGCTTCCATTCCATATGGAAGGCGGTCGTAGAACAGAAAACGCACTCCTTGGTTTAGAACTTCTCGAAAAGAATGTTGATACTTTAATTGTTATTCCTAACGATAAACTCTTAGAAATAGCTCGTGATTTGCCATTGCATACTGCATTTAAAGTTGCTGATGAAATTTTAACAAACGCTGTAAAAGGTATTGCAGAACTTGTTACAAAAGCAGGTCTAGTTAATCTTGACTTTGCAGATATTCGTGCAGTTATGGGTGATGGTGGTGTAGCACTTATTGGTGTTGGAGAATCCGATACTGAAGATAGAGCTTCTGAAGCTGTTGAAAAAGCGATTAACAATCCACTTCTTGATGTAGATATTGGTGGTGCAAGCGGCGCATTAATCAATGTTGCTGGTGGTAATGATCTTAAACTTGATGAAGCTAAAACAGTTGTGCAAGCAATTAGTGAGCGATTAAGTGATGATGCCCGTATTATTTGGGGTGCGCAAATTAGCGAGGATTTGGAAGGCACTATTAGAGTGATGCTTATTGTTACAGGCGTGCACAGTTCTCAGATTACAGGCCGTAATTCTGCCAAATTCGAAGGTAAGAGCGAGATCGAGACTGATTTAGGAATTGAATTTGTAAATTAAGAACATTTCAGGGTCTTTAAAAGACAACCTTTAAAAGGGGAAGCGGGCTTCTGAGGTAAGATTAATACGATGAAACTACAAAAACTTCGTTCCTTCTATAAGGAAAGTGTAAGAGTTTTCCGAATTACCAAAAAACCTTCTAGGGACGAGTACAAGGCAATTATGAAGGTCTCAGGATTAGGTATATTGCTTATTGGTTTAATCGGATTTATCATCCACGCAATTAAATATTATTTCGAAGTTAAAGGATTATAAAATGAGTGAAGAAACAACCCAAATGCCAGATGCTGAAAAGCAAGATGAGACCCAGATTTTTGCTGTGCGAACTACTGCAAATCGAGAAGACCAAGTATTAAGTTTTCTAGGTAGCAATGCTAAACGTAAAAACTTAGCAGTCTATGCAGCAATTCGTCCACACGGTATGCGTGGTTACATTTTTGTTGAAGCAGCTAGTCGTAGTGATGCTGAGCAAGCAGCTTATGGTATTCCTTACGCTCGTGGATTACTTCCTAACAATATTGAGTATAAAGAAATTGAACACATGCTTGAGCAAGTTGTTAAAGATATGAATATTAAGAAAAATGATATTGTTGAAATTATCAGCGGCGCTTTCAAACGTGAAAAAGCTAAAGTTGCGCGTATTGATCGACAAAAAGAAGAAGTTGTTGTTGAACTCCTTGAAGCAGCTGTTCCAATTCCAATTACACTTCGTATGGATGCTGTTAAAGTTATCCGTCGTGAAGGTCAAGAAGACGAAGAAGAGTAAATTTTTTCTAATTACTAGTTAACTAATAGAGATAGCTCTAAATTAAAGCATTTTTTCCCAATAATCTTGTTTTTTTTCGTAGCCCATATAAGTCCAAAAACTTTCATTAGTATTTATAATAATTCTTGAAGATGAGCAATCCATTATTTTTCCTATAGATTCCATTGCTTCAACTAGCCCTCTACCAAAACCACGACCTTTTATGTTTTTTTTCAAAGACATATTAACATTACTAATCATTTTATTTTCAACATCATACCAAAAATCCAGATAAGAACAAGAAACATCATGAACTATTTCTGATGATTTAGAGCCAACACTAATTTGAATGAAATAACTATCAAAAAATCTTTCAGAACGAGGATAAACTTCAGAATAAGGCATTATAAGGATTTTACTATTTGGAATATTTAATTTATTTATCTCCGTATGAACAGTTGATTCTAATTCCATAAAAGAGAAGAATGAATTACAAAATATAAAGGTTAACAAAGCTTTTTCTGCGATACTGCGATAAGTATATAAAAGAAACATCTTTTCATTAAAACTATGCCACCACCAAAACGTCCAGTAAAAAAACCAATGAGCGCTGATGAAAGAGCTAAGATGGAAGCTGAAGAAGTACGTAGAGTTAGACTTCCTCGTGATGATGAAACAATGGGATTACTTATGGCTCGTTTAGGTGGTAGTCGTTGTCGCGTACAATGTCTTGATGGTAAAGAGCGAATTTGTCGTATCCCTGGTAGACTTAAGCGTCACTTATGGGTTCGAGAAAACGATATTGTTCTGGTTAAACCGTGGGAATTTGGTGGCGATGAAAAAGGAGATATTATTTTTAAATATCGACCTGTGCAAGCTAAGTGGCTTCGAAACAAAGGTTATCTTGATGAACTAGAAAGTCAAGACGAATTCTAAGTAAAATAATTCATCTCATTTTAGATTATTAAAGGTAGAATAATAATAATTAATAGTAATGCCGAAAATAAACCAAGTGCATAAATTATTACTCCTTCAACCCATGGATGAATGTGCAATTTTGAAAAATATTTTCTCTTCTTTAATTTTCTCAATTCTAAAATAAATGAAACAATTGTAAATACTAAAGCAAGAATAGAAATTAATGCTGCAAACTTTCCGCAATTTAGTTGATTATCAATAAGCGTGCAAACATGTTGAAATAATCTTATTCCTAAAACATCTTTTTCTAAAGAGAATCCTAAGTAAGCAGATATACCAAAAATTATACCTGCAAATAAACCTTCAAACAAAAGTCGCTTTCTAACAGAAAGATGTTTTTTCTTTGTTTTCTTATAACTCATACGTAAACACTTCGCCGTTGTTTGGATGTCCTGCTTTATCCAATTCATACACTTCTTCGTCACTCATGCCGTTAAGAAATGTTTTCATAGCGTGAATAACTTGTCCATGAGAAACAATAAGCACATTTTCGTATTCATCTCTTTTTTTGAAAATATCTTGTAAGAATAATCGAACACGCGCTTTAAGTTCTTGAAAACTTTCTGCACCCACTGCTTTTTTATTATACCAATCACTTTCATAGTATTGATAATAAAGTTCAAGCGGTAAGTTATCAAATCCTGTTACTCGTTCATCTATTCGAGAATCAATCTTCAAAGGAAGTTCGTGATAATGATTAATAATGCTTGCAGTTTGTATCGTTCTATACAGTTCTGAAACATACACTGCATCAAAATGTACATGTGCTAATTGTTCTGCCACACTTTGTGCTTGTTCCTTGCCTTTTTTTGTTAGAAAAACATGTGTTCCTAGACTTTCAGAGCAGAGTCTAAGCACGTTATAATTTGTTTCTCCATGACGCACAATATGTAGTTTCATTTTGTTAAGTTCTCTTGACATTCAAAAATTTATTATTTTTGATTTTTCTTTTTTCCTGCTTGATCTTTTGCCATTACTGTATATACAACGAGTATGACGCCACATACAATTCCTGCATCAGCTAGGTTAAATATTGGCCAAAAATGAAAATTTATCCAGTCAACAACAGCTCCTGATAATAATCTATCAAAAAGATTTCCTAAGATTCCTCCAAGAAGCAGTCCTACTCCTAACGAAAAGTCTTTTTCCATTTCTGCATAATAAATTAAGAACCCTATGGCTAGAAAGCTAATAAGGATGAACACTATGTTTATCAAACCAACACTATCAAATAAACTAAACAAACTTCCTATGTTTGTGGTGTAAGAAATATCTAAGAAATTCCCTGTAGTGGAAATCATCCAATGTTTTACTAAGTATTTTGATAATTGGTCTAAGAAAAGAACAATAAGTGCCAGAATAATATATGCTCGATACTTTTTTACCATTTTTTACTTGTTAAGCTTTTTGCTTGACACTCAAAAAGTCCTACTTTTTGTGCGTTCTATTTTTTCCAATCGTTGGCTAATAGCTGAAAGCTCACTTCGTATAGCGTCCAGTTTTACATCAATTAATTCTAAGGAATGCGCTGATGACTTTTCTTGAGGTGTTGTTTGCGCAGCGTTTTGTTGAGATTGACTTTGCATATAGTTATGTGCTAATTGTTGTCCTGTTGATTGTGGCATTTGTTGATGCGAAGCCATTGATGGTGTTGGTGGTTGTTGCTCAGGCGTTGGTTGACTCTCACTTTCAAAAGGAGGCAGTCCCGTAATATCATCTCCTGACTTTTCCATAAAAGATGCCACGCCTGATGAAGGCACACCTGTTTGATTAAAATTAGTTCCTGAGTGATCAGGAGTTAGTCCAGTACCTGCGTCTTGCATAGGCGGTAATCCTGCATCAAATGCAGAGTCATCAAAATCATCTTTTTTCCTATGTAGTACTTTATCTAAAAATCCCATTATGAACTCACCTTTTTTTAGTTATAATAATTGATAGTTTACTTATTCTTTAATTACATCTTTTGTTTTATTAATAAGAACATCTGTTACTTTTCCTAATAATTTGTCGCCCGCATCCCCTACAATTCTAACTGCGTATCCCGCTAAGTTAGAAGATCCATTCTCTACCACAGAGGTGTTATTCATCATGTCATCTGTTAGGTTATCTGTAATAGTGTCTGTTGACACTCCTGCAAACCTTAGCACAAAGAGAAGTATTACAAGAAGCACAGCTGCAATAACTACTGCTTTTAGAACACTTTTGAGAAGTTTGAAGAATAATATGAAAACTACGATTACTCCAAGCCCTACAAGCGCCAAAGAGAGAAGTTCTACCATAGATACAATAGCAATTTCGTCATTTAAAAAGGTTTTGATAAGAGTTATAAGGGATGACGTGCTCGTGTGTCTTACATGAAGTTAAATAAGGTCTTACAGAAGCTGTTCAAAAGGCGTTCAAAGCCCCTTTTACGCACTAGTAACATTCGTTTCGCATATGGTGAGAAAGAAGTTCTTTCTGGCGTGAATATGACTTTTAAGACTAGTCAGATAGTTGCTGTTGTTGGTCGCAGTGGCGAAGGTAAATCGACATTCTTACATCTTATTTCTGGCGTTGTTGCCAAGAATTTTAAGGGGCAAATTCGTTTTGCAGGACTTAAGCGAAGACTGGCTAAAAAAGACATGGGCTTTGTACCACAAGATATTGCCATTGTTCCTGATATATCCATTGCAGAAAATCTTATTTTTTTTGGTCGTATACATGGTCTTCGAAAAAGTGTTGCTCTACAGCGTGGCGAAGAATTGCTAAACACCTTACAACTCGAGGTGCCTTTAACTCGTTTTCCATCCGAGCTTTCAGGTGGTCAGAGAGTAAGACTAAATATTGCAGTTTCCTTACTTCACAATCCTCAAGTCATGATTCTTGATGAGCCATTTGTTGGTCTTGATTATCAAAATAGAAAATTATTATGGCATTTCTTAGAATTACAAAAACGTAAACGAAAAACAATTATTTTAACAACACATATGCTTGTTGAAGCCGAGCATCATTCTGATTTAATCGTACTTCTTCATAAAGGAAAAGTATTCATCAAAGGAAAACTCAGCGATATTAAAAATAAACTCAATACCCAATTTATTTTGGAATTAAAGTTTGGCCCTCTTTCCCAAGAAAGACAAAGACATATCAAACACTATTGTGAAGAACACGATATTGGTATTTTAGATACCTTTGGTACATACATGATGTTTTCTGTAAATAGTCACGGACAAAGAAATTATTTTATTAAGTTTATTCAAAAACTTAATGTTGATTGTTACGAGCTAGGATTTCGCGAACCTAATCTTGACGAATTATTTTTGAAGGTGAAAAGCGTATGATGAAGAGATTGTTTCGTATTATTCAAAGAATTGCTATAATTCCTCAAAGTTTTGCTGGTTTTTTTGGTAAAGAAATACGTTTGCTTGTTCGCAAGAAAAAATATCTCTACCTCTCATTAGCTCTTCCTGTTATCATCGGTCTTATCTATCTATTCATGCTTAATACGTCTCCTGATGCATTAACTGTTATGGTTTGTGATTATGATCAAACTCCCGCAACAGATGCGGCACTAGGTAGTATTGAAGGATTTTCCATAACTATAAGTCAAGAAGAAAATTGTAAAGACATACTATTCAAAGCAATAGAAGACCGTGAGTATCTTTTTGGAATAATTGTACCTGAGGGTTTTAGCGATCATTTAGAGAATCTACAACAAGCAAGTATTACTACAGTTTATGATAATAGTGATCCTGCAATTTCATCTCTTGCTGAGTGGAAAATCGATATGGCCATACAACCTCTTCGAAATCAAATAGTGGAAAGTTTTGCCCAAGAACTAAAAATAACAACCGAAAATGCCCATGAAAAAATCTCTATTGGTCTTGATGCACTCAATACAGTAAAAGTTTCTTCTCTTGCTAGAGCAAGGCAAAGCATTATTGATGCTGATGAAGAGCTTGAACGCGTTGCAAAGAGTGATACTAAATTCTTTTCTAATCCCATTAATAATAATCGTGAAGGTATACATGAACCTCGTAGCATGCTTGAAATTGGCTTTGCTCCTTTGTTTGCAATTCTTAATATGTTTTTACTTCTCATGCTCTGTTCAACTGGTGTCATGTACGATAGAAAAATGAAATTGTTTTCTCGTATTCGTGCTAGTAATAGTATGCGTGGAACATACATTTTTTCAAAACTTGCATTCTTTACAATCCTAACGGTTGTTCAATTCGTCGTGCTTTACATTTTATTCATGCTCTTTGGCGCAAGCTTCTCACTACACATTGGACTACTCATCAAAGCATTACTCTTCATCGCTTTAGTCAACACGCTCGTTGGCTTTCTTATTGGACTTATTAGTGATAGTGAAGGTGTTGCCGTTCTTATCTCGCTCATTTTCACACTACCATTGCTATTTTTATCAGGAATGTTTTATCCATTAGAACTTATGCCAAAGGCAATTCAGTTCCTTGCTAATTTAATGCCACTACAGTCGCAAATGCTCATGCTCAAAAAAGCACTTCTTTTCGGCGGAGAAATTATTAGTAGATTTTTCTTAGTCCCATTAGGTCTTTTCATAATAAGTGTTGTATTTATGAAGAAGAAGTAAATTAAAACTCCAAGTAAATAAAAAAATCATTCAGTAGATAATTTTAAGAGAGTCTCATCGGCTATTTTAGAAGGGGATTTATGTCCAACATCAATTTTTATGTCAAATATTTCTTCATAAACAAGTTTTCGTAGCTCAAAAAGTTTCATGGTTTCAAAAAAATCCTTATCGCCATTTCTTTTTTGTTCTCGTTCAAATAATATTTCTGTCGCTTCGTCTTTATTTTCAGAAGGCGATAAATAAACTAGTTTTCCAGATTGCTTTAAGACTTGAATATTTCGTTGAGTAAT
Source organism: uncultured Methanosarcinales archaeon (assembly GCA_964611285.1). GTDB lineage: Archaea > Nanobdellota > Nanobdellia > Woesearchaeales > SKGA01 > SKGA01. Next base: position 19,998 of record CAZSZY010000004.1, on the reverse strand, counting down.
TTCTTTAAATTGAGAAGCGACGGTTCCGCCACCAACAGAAACAATAAATGATTCAGGTAATTCTAAGAGAAATAATTTGAGCAGTTTTTCTTCTTGAGCTCGATATGATTCTACATTATGATTCTTAACATATTCATCAATTCCATCAAGTTTTGATTCCACATATTCATCAAAATCAAAATAGTCAATATCAAGCTTATCAGCCAAGGCTAGTCCTGTAGTACTCTTCCCAACGGATCTTGGCCCAATAAAAATACATTTCACAGTATAATAGAGTCGTCTGTATTAATAAAAGTTTTTACTGAAGAAAAAGTAAAAAATTTATTCTGTTAGTAAAATAGCATCAACATAACTATTCTGTCCTGGACGGCTTGTAATTTTTGCTTTACCTTTGGTTGTTTCTACAACGCTACCTTTAGTAAGAATATTTCGTCGGACGAAATGTCTGTTTGCTGGATTTTCAACAATGTTTTTTACTTCAACAATTGCGTGCTTTTTGGTTTTTGGGTCAAAAAGGTTTACTTTGTTTGCTGCAAGTAATTTATCTTTAGTATTTCCACCAATGGTTCGTTCTTGTTTTGCTTTTAGTGGTGCAAGTTTTGTAAACATTGGAAGTCGGCCTAATCTGCCAAGACGTTTAGTTTGAACACGTTTATAGCGTCCTCCTGTTGCCTTTCTTTTTGATCGTAATTGTAGTATTGCCATGTAGCGCCTAGAAACAGGGTTTTATTTATAAAGCTTTCTGGCTTTCTGCTCGTCGTTCTGCTCGCTTGAATCGCTGAATTCCTAGCTTCAGGGCCTTTTTAGCTGATTGTTCGCCTATTTTAATCATTTCTTTGATATGTTTACCTCGTATGTCAAAAAAGCTATATCGTTGTACAGGCGGTTCTATTAAAATAACTCGTTTATCTTTAGTTGTTTGATCAAGTGTCCTTTTCGCAAGGCCATGCGTCATAATTCTAATACTATTTTGTAATACGTGAAATGCACTAGACGTACTTGTGATAATTGCCCATCGTTCCGATACATCAACAACTATGAAAACATCAAGTTCTTTTGGTAAAAACTCTATAGGTAGTGGAGAATAAAGTCCTCCATCAACATAATATTGTGAACCTATTTTTCGTGGTGCAAACACTCCAGGTACTGCAATGCTCGCTCCAAGTACTGGTTTGAGTTTCCCTTTTGAGAATGCTCGAACTTTTCCATTGTTGATATTCGTTGCAATGACAGCGAATGGAATTTTCAAATCACTAAATTTTTTCACTTCAACAATACTTAAAACATGATTAATGAGTCGTTCTCCTTTTAGAAAACCCAGACCTCGAACTGTAAAATCAACTAAAAGAAAGGGATTAAGCGTTGTGAACTCTTCTTCAAGTATTCGTATTGATTTACCCGCAGCAAAGCAAGTTCCAACAAGTGAACCTACTGAGCAACCAGCAATTGCTATTGGAATTATCCCATTATCTTCTAAGACTTTTATGACGCCAATTTCTGCAAAACCATGACCTCCGCCTCCACTAAGAACTAATCCAACCTTCTTATCTTTAATCCAATCCAATTCAGAAGTAGTTAAATCAAACTTTCTCACCATCTATATCTAAATTAGAGCTTCCCATATTTAAAATAATCGTCTAATTCATCTTTGGAAAGTTCAATAGTCTGAGAATAATCTTTTTGAGAGTTTGTTTTTGAAATTGGAGGTTTCGCATTTACTCGCCCTACATTAATATGTACATTGCGAGTAGTTCCAAAACCTTGTTTAGTAAATTGTTGGGTGAACACTTTCTTTTTCTTAAGAAGCCACCAACCAAATAGCAAACCTATAGCAAGACCGCCTAAATGCGCAATATGAGCTACATTTGATGATTCATTAAATAATCCAAAGAGATCAATTGCCGCGAAAAGTATTCCTGCTGTTCTCATACTCATTGGAATAACAAAAAAGAACAATACTTTCATTTTAGGTAAAAGCACGATAACAAGACCTAATATACCCATAATTGCTCCACTTGCACCTACTGCTGCTGAATCTGGCGTACCCATTGCAAAACTATACACAATATAAGCTACTGCTGCAACAAGTCCTGATACGAAGTAGGCTATCCAAAATCGTTTCTTTCCTATTCGTGCTTCGATAAGTGGACCAAATATCAATAATGCATACATGTTAAAGAGTAGATGTGCAAATCCGCCGTGAAGAAACATAGATGTTAAAACACGCCATACTTCGCCCGCTACAACTTTGCTCGGAATAAGCATCAACAAACTCGAAAATCCAGACTTATCAAAAATCAGTTGTAAAATAAAGAATAATATATTGACCCCTAAAAGTATAAAAACAGGACTTTTTGTCTTAAAGACTTGTTGTTGCGTTCTTGTTTGCATACCACCTGCTAAAGAGAGTGCCTTTTTAAGCTTTATCAAAGAACTATCGTAAAAATATACCCTAGAAAATAACTCTTCTCGAGCATAACTTATAAATACTCAACTCTTTTCGCTCTGTATATACATATATAGGTGAAAAGTATGAGCACTATAAGAAGCCCCATCGTATCCGTTCTTGGTCATGTTGACCATGGAAAATCATCCGTTCTAGATGCTATTAGAGATACAAACATTCTTGCAACAGAAGCAGGTGCAATTACGCAAGCTATTGGTGCATCCATTGTTCCCTTGCAAACTATTCAAAATAAATGTGGCGCACTCCTTGAGAAAATGGGTATTAAACTCACACTTTCAGGTCTTCTTTTCATCGATACACCTGGCCACGCAGCATTCACGTCTCTTCGAAAACGAGGAGGAAATCTAGCAGACATTGCAATTGTTGTTGTTGATATTAATGAAGGTTTCAAACCACAAACTATTGAAGCTATTGAAATTCTTCGTGCTGCAAAAACACCATTCATTATTGCTGCAAACAAACTCGATCTCATTCCTCGATTCAATTCTCAGAACACAAGTAAACCTGTACTAGGTCTCATAGGATCTCAAGCACCAGACACGCAACAAGTTATTGACACAAGAATTTATGAAATTGTTGGACAAGTTCACACTAAATTTGCTATGCAATCTGAGCGTTTTGATAGAGTTGCAGACTTCACACAACAAATCCCCATCATTCCAATTTCCGCTCTTAAAGGAATTGGTTTAGCAGAACTCTTAATGGTGATTAGTGCGCTTGCACAAAAATATCTTGAAAAAAATCTATTACTAGATGAAACGGGTTCTGCTAAAGGAACTATTCTTGAAGTAAAAGAAGAACAAGGTTTGGGAACAACACTTGATGTGATTATCTATAACGGCCAGCTTAATGTTAATGATACTGTAGTTATTGGAACGAAAAACGAGCCACTCGTTACTAGAGTTAAGGCAATGTTTGAACCAGAACCCCATAGTGAAATGCGCGATAAAAAGTCTTTATTTCGTCCTGTAAAGCAAGTTGTTGCAGCAACAGGTGTGAAATTGAGTTGTCCTGAACATGAGGGTGCAATGTCAGGTATGCCTATTATGAGTGCAAAGACACCTGAAGACATAGTAGCTGCAAAAGAATTTATTAGAGCTGAAATGAGTGATGTTAATATTAAACTTGATAGTGAAGGAATTGTTATCAAAGCAGATAACATTGGCAGTCTTGAAGCATTAAGCGTGCTTCTTCGGGGGAAAGAATTTAAAATTCGTAAAGCAACAGTTGGTCCTATCAGTAAAAAAGATATTGCTGATGCAGAAAGTAGTTATGAAACAGACCCTCTCCAGTCAGTTATCCTTGGTTTTAATATTCCTCAAGTTGATGGAGGAAAATATGTTAAAGTAATTACAAGCCCCATTATTTATCATCTTATAGAACAATATGAAGAATGGTCTATCCAAAAAGAAAAAGAAATTACTGCTGCAAAACTAGAAGGCCTAATGAAACCTTGCAAAATTGAAGTGCTTCCTGATTGTATTTTTCGTCAATCAAATCCTTGTGTTGCTGGCGTTGAAGTAAAAGGAGGAATACTTACTACTAACATGCCTTTGATGAAGAAAGGTGGTGAAAAATTATCTTTTGTAAAAGAAATGCAACTAGATAAAAAGAACGTGAAAGAAGCAGGTGTCGGTAAACAAGTAGCTGTATCTATTCCTAACGTTACTGGTGGTCGTCAACTCAACGAGCTTGATATACTCTATAGTGATATTCCCCCTCCTGTCTTTCGAGAACTCAAAAAGCACGGCAAACTTCTAACTCCTGAAGAAATAGAACTCTTAAAAGAAATCGCAGAGATTAAGCGTAAGCAAGATCCTTTCTGGGGCAAATAGTTAAAATGAAAGAATTAAAACAAAAAAGGGTACTTCACAATGTATGCAAGCAAAGCGAGCATACGCTACGTATGCCTATGACGTCCTAAAAAATCGAAGAATTTTTGGGACACAAGAAATGAAATCATTTCTTAGTGTGACTGGCTGGAAAAAATAAAATGAAAGACAAAATTATTATTCTTAATTCTAAAGATAAAAAAGAAATTAGAAAACAACTCGAAAGCCAATTTGGAATCTCCAAGCTTCCTGATAAAGTATTTTTCTCCATTAATAAAAAAGAAAGAGTTTATATTATCAATCGAGAAGCATTTGATGTTGATCAAATTGCTCTGCGTGTTAATTCTTTCGGTTTGTACTTTGGTACTTACATGAAAGATGGCTTTCGCTTAAACATTGAAGGTTCTCAACTTGTTGGACCTCAAGCTACAAAGAACGTTCTAAAACTTTCTGTAGAAGAAAGAAACTTTTGGTTAAAAGGGTTTGATTTAGAAAAAGAGCTTCCAGAAACAGAGAGCGAGTATGTTCTGCTTAAACACGAAGGAGATTTTCTTGGTAGCGGAAAAATAAAAAACAACAAGATTCTTAATTATGTTTCTAAGTCTCGCACATTAAAAAAGGTTTTTCCTGAAGAATAAATTCTATCCAAGCATGGTTCCAAAGACTGCTTGCAGTCCAACCATAAAAACTGCGTATAAAACAAGAGAAACAATAGTGAATGCAGGAATATATTTTATTCCTCCTTTAATATCTCCTTTTTCAATAATTGAAATAATCATTGAACTAACTATGCTAATTGATGCTATCGCTAGTGCAGAGAATTTCATGAAATCTTTAACATCTATTTGTACATCAAAGTCGATTGGCATCATAGTACTTGCAGCGCCGGTTAAAGAAGAGCCTAAACTTTGCGTGAAGCCAATAATAATTTGTAGTAATTGGTATGCTAGAGCAAATAGTGCTGGACTAATAACAACGACTATTGCACCAATGAATATCATATAACTTACTGTTGCGGCAGACATTTCTGCTTTGAGGGCTTTTGTTTTTCGAAGCGTTATAATAATTCTATCAATAACATCTACTATTTTACCACCACTTTCTATTTCTCCAATGATAAGATGGAGATTTCTTTTCATTGCTGGAGAATCGTATTTATTTGAAAACTCACCTAATGCATCTCGAAGATCGTTTCCTGTCATAACTCGTTTAGAAACTATAGTCATTTCTTCTGCTAAGAGACCAAAATCAGGACGTATTGCAGCCCACAGCGATTGCTCAAGCGACAAACCGCCTTTTAGATTTGTAGAAACTAAAACTAAAAAGTCAGGCAATTTATCTTCTAACTCCCGTACTCTTTTATAGACTTTGATATTCAGAAAAAAATAAATCGAGAAAATAGAAACAAAGAGTATTACTAACTGTATAACTGCCCACATTAAAAATGATAAAAAAAACACTAAGACAAAGAATTTTCCTTTCAGCAGTGGGTAGACAAATGGTATAAATACTAAATAGGTAACAATTGCAGAAAGAATAAATGCTAAACCAAAAAAAGAGTAAGGAACTTCTCCATATCCTGCCTTAAGTAAATAATTTCTTAAGTTTGAGCGTACAGGTTTACCTAGAAAGTTTGTCGGCACAAATGCCTTGCCAAAATCCTTCAAAAATGCTGTTCCTGCCATTGTTATATATCCATGTTTGGTCTTGCTGAACGAAATAAACTAATGAAAATGAATTGTAAAAATAACAATAATACTAATATAACCATAAATGCTCCAAAGTTCATTTTAATAGAAATTAAACTTGCAACAACTACAAATAGCGTCATTCCTAGAGATGGAAATATTATAGCTGCCAACATGTAAAACATAGTGAGACTGGAAAGTTTTTTTCCGTAACGAACAATTTCTGTAAGTTGTTCTTCGGCTATTTCATCTAGAATTGCTTCTAAGAAGTTTGTTACATCAACACCTATTTTTAATGCGTTGGTAATTTGAAAGAGAATTTTTTTGAGTCTGTTTGATGGACAATATTCTGTTGCTTGCTCTAATGCTTTTTCTAAAGGAGTTCCTAATTCTATATTTCGCATAATATCTTTAAAATATTCAGTTGCCGCACCAAATCCATGCGATGCTTCTTCTATAGCACTAATGAGTGGTTTTCCACTATTTAGTTTAACAAGAAGAAATCGTCCTGCAAATAATACTTCCTTATCAATAAGCTTTTCTTGTTTTCTAATAGCTACATCTATTTTAATAATATTAAGCTTATATATTAAAAGACCAATTATTCCACCTACTAAAAGTGGTAGAATAAATCCTCCGTTGTTTTTCATTCTAAGAAAGAAAATAAAAGCTGCTGCTGCAAAACCAAACATGAATGCTCCCTTAACAGCTAGTGCTACATATTCTTCTGCTGTCTTTTTCATTTTTGCAACCCGTAACTTCTTTTTTAGAAGTGGTTGCTTTGAAAGTAAATAGCTGTTTAAGGTCATTTTATTTTGTTTCTTCTTTTGGTTCTAAAGGTTCATTCATATCAAGTATTCCCATGTAATAATGAGACATTACTTTTCCTACAGCTTCTATATCAAATAGTTTGCTATCAATCATCCATTGTAAAATGCTCTTTTTTTCTGCAAGGTCTTCTTGTATCTGCTCTACACTTAAACCAGTATACATTTGTAATCGACGATAAATTATTTTACTTTCATTAAGTTTTTCTAAAATATCATCTTTCGCATTTAATTGTAAGATAACGTTTGGATCTCCAGATGGCAAAATTTCTGCAATTTGAAGCGTTCTTCTTTTTCCTGTACGCCTGTTTCTATTTTGAACACAAATAAGTCCAAGTGATGAAATCATTGGTTTTGGAATTCCAATTGGTGGATTTGTTAAACGAATAATTACTTCTTCAGCATTGTTTGCGTGAATGGTTGCATATACTGAGTGACCTGTATGCATTGCTTCTAAGAGTACTTCTGCTTCTGCTCGTCGACGAATTTCCCCTACAATAATTCTATCTGGACGCATACGAAGAGAGTTTACTAAGAGATCAAGCATTTCAACTCCACCCTTTCCTTCTGGGTTTGGTAGTCTTGTTTCCATCGGTACCCAATGTAATTCTCCTGGTAGAACCAACTCTCGAGTGTCCTCTATACTGATTACACGTTGATTTGCTGGTAAAAAGTTTGAGAGAACATTAAGCATAGATGTTTTCCCTGAACCTGTTCCTCCTGCAATAAGTACGGAGAGTTCATGTTGCATGCAAAGCCAGAGAAATGCCGCTCCATCAACTGAGATGGTCCCTGCTTGTATGAACTTTGAAATGGTCCACGGATCTTTTGCAAACTTACGAATGGTTATGGTGTTTCCTCTTGTAGAAATTGGTTCAAGTGTAGCGTTCACACGGTCACCGGATTTGAGGTGAGCGTCCATTAATGGATTAAGCGCAGTAATTTCTTTTCCTACATTTCGTCCAATCATGGATGAATAATGTCGAATTCTTGCTTCGGTTACAATGGTAATATTTGTTTCTAACCAACCGAATTCTTTATGATAAACTTTTACTGGTTCTTTGTGGCTGTTGATAACTACTTCTTCTAGTTTTTCATCTGAAAGAAGAATATCTAC
>CAZSZY010000004.1:0-11967 GCA_964611285.1 uncultured Methanosarcinales archaeon | reverse complement strand
ATGTTAATAAGGTATCTTGGTACGGGATGATCTCTATACCTAATAATTTCTACCTCTACAACTACATTATTTACTGTTAATGAGTATTTATCTAAAAGTGTCGTGTTTTCAGTCATAATAATTCAACTGCCTCCTGAAGTCTGATTTTTATAGCGAGATTTTGTGGTCTTTCTTTTGCCAAATGTAAAAATATTTCTAATGCTTTTGTTTTATCTTTGTTTCTTAATGCCTGCACGCCTGCAACATAACTAAATACAGCTTGTGTTTCTTCTTTTAAGAAACTTGGTGGCAAATCACCATCTTGATCTAGCAAAGGGCTAGAAGATTCTTTATCTGGTTCGTCTTCTGAAACATCATCTAAAGCAGAATCTTCGGGCGTTTCTTCTTCTGCAGGCTGTTGTTCTTGTTCTAAAGATAATCGGTCTGAAAGTTTTTTTAATTCTCCTAAAAGAAAGAATTTTTCTTGAGAATGATATTTTATTGAATTTGTTTCCTCAAGTAAATGATCATAAAGCGCTTTTGCTTTATCTACATCATGAGAATCTAAAGCATATGTTACATCATTAATGGAGTCTTCTAAATCAACTATCTTATCTAGTTCTGCTCGTCGTTCAGTTGCTGTTTTTTCTAATTCATCAAACCATTCTGTTGAGACATGCTCATCTGATGGTGTTTCAGACTCAGATTTTGTTTCGGGTGAAGGAGGTGCTTGTGGTTCAGTTGGTTCTTCTTTAGTTGCTAAAAGAGCATCAGCAACATCTGGTCCTTCTTCAACATCTTTTATTCCAAAGTTGACAGCATTCTCTAGGTAAGTAGTAATATCTTTTTCTAAAAAACTGTCTAAATCCATTATTTATAACCTTGCAAGTTTTCTTTTATAAGTAATAAAAAGTTCTTCTGGTTTCTCCATGTAACGCTTTCGCGCTTCACGTATAAAGAAGTCTTTTTGTTTTTCTAAGGCCTCGTCTAAGTGAGATTGCCATAATACAGGTATCTTCTGTTCGGGTAGTTTCTTTTTTTTGGCTTCTTCGAAAAATTCGTTTTTGAAGTCTTCAATTGTTTTTGCAACTTGATCAGCAGTTGACTTTGCTCGTGCTTTCTCTTCTTTGTTAAGAAATATGAATGGTTTTGTGAATTTATACTCAACTCCCAAAATTCGTTCTTCAACCAGAAAATCTACCCATAATTGTAATGTTGCTTCAGGAATTTTAAGTGCTATGGAGGTCTCTTTTATACTTGCTTTACCATGCTCTTTGAGATAATCTATTAACTCATCTACGCCAGTCTCCACTCTCTCCTCTACCATACCTATTTTACCCTAAAAAAGCGTTATAAACTTTATTAACTATTCCGGAGTAGTTCGTGTCTATTAACCGCAATTAGGGTCGCAATTAACCGCATCGCAACAACCATTTACAGAAAGCAGTAAAGAAGTATCATTTACTTGAAGATCGTTAAGCGCATAAAGTTTGTTAAAAATTAATGAAGAGTTTATTCCGGTTGTTTCATTAAATCGTACCAAATTAGAAGGGTTAGTGAATGTTAAATTGGATGTGTAATGATACAAAATGTAAGATGTTTCAAACCCCTTGTAAAGCGAATCTCCTGTTGCATTAACTGCAGGTACAAAAGCGTTTATTCCATAAGTATGTGTTTCATTGGTGCTAGTTAAGTTTACTCCTTCAAGAGAATCTAGAAAAGAAAGACCTTTCAAATCTCGATAATAATACCCATTATCAACAAAATCTTGGATGCGAGTAACATTTCCACCCATATCACCCACTCTAAGAAGATCGCCTCCTCTAGGCGCATATTGAATTCTTCGCTCAAAAGAAGTTCCTACTGTTGCAGGATCTGTAACACCTTTGAAATTAACTATTCGAGAACGCTGTAGGGGTACATCCCAGCGCATATCTGGGCGCTCTATAGTAAAAACCATAGTTGCATTTACTTCTATTGCATATGAATCATATTGACGAAAAGTTACTTCTGGCCAAGAATTAGCTATGGAAATATTATAAATAAAACTAGCATTGGATAATACTGGTTGTATACGCTCCATAAAGGAAATATTTTCTCCTGTCCAAGAACAATTAACCGGCAAACCTCCATCATCAAAATAACTTTTATTAAAACAAGATAAAAATACTGCGGTGTAATTAGAATAATACTCTGTCGTATTCAGATAATCAACAGTAAATTGTAAGGTATCAAAACTCACTCTATCAATTGTCGTGTCCATAAAATATTCTAAGTCCACAATAAATCCATCAACACGAAGTATTTCATTTTTTGTTATGGGTACTTTTTTATCAATTGCTACGTGCGTCACGCCGCTAAATAGGAGAATAAAGAGTGCTGACATAAGCACAGCTATCATAGAAAAGATTTGTGCTCGCTTAGCTCTGGTTTTCTTTATTGCCAAATAACCAACTCCGTTATCGCTAAATCATAAAATGTTGTGATATTAGCTGACACTAGCGTTAATTTTTTACTCGAGATTTTTACTCCGCTTTCTTCCAATGTTTTTGAAGCTGCTTGTTGACTATAAATCTCTAGCCCATCAATAGTATAATTAAATCCTACATTCGCAGGTAGCCATGTTGAAAGATTTGCTAATAAAGCAGAAGCATTAACCGGGTCGCTATTATTGTAAAGCACATAGACATATTCATCAACAGTGAATGATGAGCTATACAATGAATTGTTTTCTTTTAACATTGCTAAAAAAGGATTTCCAGGGTCAACTTTAGTTAATGGCTGTCTAAAAAATTTGTATTCAAGAGCATTCATAGTTTGTTCAACAGAGCCAAATGAAGGCGAGAAACGAGAATAACTAGTAATAATAAATATGGCTATGAGAAAAATAAAGAGACCTATAATTACATCTATAACAAAAAAGTACGCGCCCTTCCTGTTAGAAAATAAACGGTTCACCTCAGGAGAATATGCTTCTTAAGTCTATTTAAAAGTTGTGCTTCCAGTACGAAGATATGTTTATAAAGAATAGTCCTTTTTAGGATAGTATGGTGGAAGGGTTCATAGTGAATAGTCATTACGAATTAGTAGATGGCAAACCACTCATGCATCTCTATGGCCGACTTGAAGATAAACGTTCTTTTGAAGCATTAGTAAGAACAGAACCATATTTTTTTATTAGAACCAGCGATGTAGAAAATGCTGAAAAATTAATCAGTTTGCAAACAAAAAAAACAAATCTACAATCACTTCACAAAGAATCTGTTACTAAGATTATGGTGACTAAACCAAAAGAAATTTCTGAACTTCGAAGATTATTCGAAGATGCAAACATTCCTTGCTACGAAGCAGACATTCGTTTCACACAACGATTTTTCATAGATAACAATATTCTTTCAGTTATCCAACTGGATGGTAAAGAAGAAAAAGGAGTAAAAACAGACGTTCTCTTTTCAGAAGCAACAATTACAGGTGTGCCAAAAGAGAAACAAAAGAAAATCATTCCTTCCATGTTATCATTTGATATTGAAACAGATAATAAAGGTACAAAACCATTTTCAGTATCATTATACTCAAATGAAGTAAGTGAAGTTATTGCTATTGAAAATGAAGCATTAAAAAATAACACGCCAAAAAATGCTATTTTAGTTTCTGACGAAAAGGAAATGCTCTCTTTATTTCTAAAACGAGTAGAAGAAATCGATCCAGATGTGCTCGTCGGTTGGAATAATATTGATTTTGATTTAAAAATTCTTAGTGAGCGCGCTAAGAAATTAAATGTGCCTTTTATTTTAGGACGTAGCAATACTGAAACAAGTCTTCGTTTGCAAACATCTTTTTTTAGAGATTCATCTGCGAACTGTGATGGTCGAGTGGTGCTTGATGGTATTCAAGTGCTCAAGTCTTCATTTGTAAAATTGGATGATTATAAACTCAACACAGCATCAAAACATTTTCTGCAAGATACTAAGCTTATAGAAGAAGATAATAGGTTTCATCTTATTGTTGACCTGTATGAAAATGATCCTGAGAAGTTTATTGCGTATAATTTAAAAGATTCAAAATTAGTGTATGATATTTTAGAAAAGTCTGATGTGTATGAACTTACTATTCAACGAGCACTCTTAACCGGTCTTCACATGGATAATGTGAAAGCAAGTATTGCTAGTTTTGATTCGCTTTATCTTCGAGAGTTACGAAAAGAAGGTTTTGTAGCACCTAGTACAAGACCCACTGATAGAACTGAAGGTTTGGGTGGTTATGTCATGACATCAAAGCCAGGTATTTACAATAACATTCTTGTTCTTGACTTCAAGTCACTGTATCCTTCTGCTATGAGAACATTTAATATTGATCCATTAAGTTATGTGGGCGAAACAAGCGAACTCGATAAACAAGGTTTTGATTATTCTGATAAAACTAAATTTGTCGTAGCACCTAATAATGCCGTGTTTCTTAATGTTGAAGGTATTCTTCCTAGAATTCTAAAAACATTATGGGATGAACGAGATATTGCAAAAGCAGCTGGTAATGAACTTGCTCGTTACGCTATTAAAATTCAAATGAATTCTATGTATGGAGTTCTGGCTAGTGTTAATTCTCGATTTCACATTAGAAATCTTTCTAATGCTATTACTTATTTTTGTCAACATTTCATTAAGCTTACTGCAAAAGAAATTGAAAAGCTCGGTTACGAAGTGATTTACGGAGATACTGATAGTGTTTTTGTTGATACAAAAACAGATAACATAGAAGAAGCAAAAAAAATCGGTAAGTCTTTAGAAGAAGGAATGAATATTTTTCTTAAAGAGCATATCAAAAAAGAATATGCTTGTGAAAGTGTCTTAGAACTTGAATTTGAAAAACAATATACTCGTTTCTTTATGCCTAGTGTTCGTGGTAATAGTGAAGAAGGCGCAAAAAAAAGATACGCAGGACTAAAACTTAAAGAAGATGGCTCAACAGTTCTTGATTTTACAGGTCTTGAATTTGTTCGTCGTGATTGGACTGGTGTTGCAAAAGAATTTCAACTTAAACTACTTGATTTGGTTTTTGCGGGTGTTGAAGTAGAACAATTTGTACAAACGTTTGTCAAAGACTTAAAGGCAGGAAAATACGATGAATTGCTAGTATACAAAAAAGCACTTCGTAAAAGTTTAGATGCCTATACTAAAACCACTCCTCCTCATGTAAAAGCAGCGCGTCTTCTTGATAAAATTGAAGGTAATATTATTTCTTATGTCATGACAACAGAAGGTCCTCAACCAATTGAGAAAATAACTAGTCAATTAGATTATGATCATTATATTGAAAAACAAATTAAACCAATTGCAGATAGCATGCTTCAGTTAAGAAAATCATCTTTTGAAGATGCTGTGAAAGGAAGTAAGCAAGAAGGATTAGGCAAATTTTTCTAAAAAAAGCTCCAGCTAAGTAAGAGTTAAAAGCAAATAATGTTATTGCTTGTTTATGCTATATCAAATCCACCAGGTTCTAAATTACTAAGCATATGACCTAAGCGTTTTGATTGTTCTTCGTCTAAAGATATTTCTTCTACTTGCCCTTCACCAAAATCAACAATTAACTTGACTACGTCCGTTACTTTTACTGAAAGATGTATCATAAGGCATCTATTATAGTCTGGAAAATATAGTTTAAAAGTATTTCGTAACTCTTTTAAACAGATTTTAAAGAAAGTGTTGATTTCTTAATTAGTAGTACACCACTTAAAGATACCCAAATAAGTAAAATAAATGCTAAAAGTACCATTTGTGCGGAGAATATTGCTAAAAGAATTCCTGCTAAAAAGGGTGCTGAGAAATTAAGAATCATATCAATTACTGCATCAAATCCTAATATTTCTCCTCGATGTTTTGTTGGAACAAAGTTTGTTAAGAGTACTGCTTGTACAGGTCCATTTATTGCTTCGCCTATTGCATAAAATCCTGCGGCAATCCAGAAAATGATTAAGTTGTGGGTGAGCGCAAGCACTAGTCCAGAAGCACCTAAAATAATAAGTTCTATTTTTCCGGCTATAAAAGGATTAATCTTATCAACAAATCTCCCTGCAAAAGGAAGCAAGAAAAATGCTACAATACCCATAGTTGCAAAAACACTTCCTGTGATTGTATCTCTTCCTGAAAAACCAAAAATTATCAATGGCCAAAGCATGATTTTTAGTCCCCAGTTAACACCAAAACCAGCATTTAAGATGAAGTAAAAAACGAGTTGTGGTTTGCTAAAAAGATAACGCAGTCCAAATAATATTCCTTTATGTTTTTCTTTCTTAGTTTGCTTTTTCGGTTTGGATGATTCCAAAAGTATTCCTGCGAGAATACTGATAAATACAAAGAATACAGCCATAAGTAAATAAGGTGCTGTTAAACCATATCTTTCAGCTAAAAATCCTCCAAGAAGTGCTGCGCCTGCACCAAATAATGCTTGAGTTGAGTAAACTATTCCCATTGCTTGTCCTTGGTGTTTAAGTTTTTTGAGTTGGTCTTGTAAATAGGCGTAAAGCAAAGGCCCCATTGCAACTGCTGAAAACGCCCACGGCAAACGCACACCCATATATTGAAAAATGTTAAGTGTTGATGCATAAAGTAAAGGATATACTATTCCTAAAAGCGCGCCAATAACAACGAATTTTTTTCGACCATAAATATCTGAAAGTCTCCCAAGCCAAACAGCAAGTATTGCAAAAAGAAGCGCGCCAATACCATAGGTTAAACCAATAAGAAATGTGCTCGTAGTAAGCGTTTCTAAGAAACGAACTTCAATGGGAGAAATGAGATATCCTGCAATAGTTGCTAGGCTAAGTACTATCGCGCCAGAAATAAATTTTTTTAATGCTCCTTTCACTAAGTAATTCTAGGAATAATTGTTTTTAAAAGTTTCTAAAAAATCTTATAAATCACAGCTATCATAAAGTTTTTCTCGTTTTTGAGCATTTTTTTCCATGTTAGTCAAATAAGAGTTAAGCGTTGTCATAACCAATTCTTTTTCTGCATCCGACAATCCTTTAGTTCGTGCTAGCATTGCTTCCCAATCAGCTTCCCCACGCACATCTTTTGAAGAAAATTTACTCACAAAGTGTCGCCCTGCTTTTGCAACTTCTGCTTCAACAGCCAATCCTTCTAATTTGTTGAAAATGTTCGTTGCAGGTAGTTTTGTTATGGCATTTGCTCCAGCATCTAAGAATAAACTGATTTCTGGAATTCTATATTTTGCTGTTCCTGCAATAATTTCTATTGTTGGAAATGTTGTTCTTGTTTTTGCAATCCACCAAGCAACATCCACTGGTTTTGGTCCGTGAGTAAATGGAGTTCCTGCTATTGGTCGTAGTGCATAAATAGTAATTCGTTCCATCTTGTTATCAATAATAAATTTTTCTAGTTCTGCAAAGTCTTCTTTTTTTTCTCCAAGACCAATAACAATAGTCATACTTTGTTTAAAACCTAGTTCTCGGGCATGCTTAATCATGTCAATGAAGGGTGCTATTGGTTTATCAGGACAAACAGTATTATGTACTGTTTCTTCAACGGTTTCAATACTACTTACTATACCATCAACGTATGGTTTGAATTCTTCCAGTAAACCAGTACTTACTTCACCAAGATTTATCCAGATTTTTTCATCCAGAATTTGACTAACGAGTTTTATGATTCTCATAAGTTTTTCATCTTCCAAAATACCATAACCACCTGTTAAGAATTCTATTCTCCAGCCAAATGCTTTTATCATCATGGTTTCAGCGAGAATACTATGCATGCTCCTCCGAGCTTTATTAGGATGTTTAATCAAGTGTTTTTGCGTGCTTCGAAAACAAAATGTGCAGGTTCCTCGTTCGCAATAAAAAGAGAGAAAGATACATCTACCAAACCAAGCAACACCATCAAAGTTTGCCTTGTAGACTTCCTTTGCCTGCGCTATAAGCTCTGCTAACTCTCCTTGAGGGATTGGTGTTTCAGTAATTTCTGTATCCATAAAAAAGAAGAAAGAAAGAACGTCTTAAAAACCTTATCAATTAGTAAAAATCTAGAACTTTTCCATATTCAAGAAGCTTTTTGCTGTTTGTTCAAAGAGCGCGTATTCTTTTGTTGCTCGTTTTTCAGCTCTGTTGAGATAGTTTTTAATGACAAATTTATCAATTAATGTTCGAACAAAGAAGATGAATGCTTTTTGTTCAATACTGTTATCATAATGTGTTTCTAGCCACACTTGTGTGTTCATGAAGAATTTACATTGATGCATACGGACTTTTTGTCCTTCTTTTTCTACCATCATTTCTTGTACTTTGGTAAATTGAAAGTCTATTTCCCAGACTATTTTTGCGTAATCAGAAATTTTAGTATCTCCTTTCATTTTGATAACAATTTCTTTGCCATCGGAAAATACTTGCTCTTTGTGATCTGCCTCATACATATTATAGTCATGATCAAGAAGAAGGTCACGAAGTGCTCTATAGATACCTTGCATACTCACTAAACCTTCGTAAGTAATAGTTTTGTTGTTAATTATTGCTTTTCGTTCGGGCATGGTTCTCTAAAAACACTCCATTCTTAAAAAGCTTTTTATCTTCTTATCTAAATCGTTAAGTACAGACGTTGCGAATTTCTTTCCTGTGACCTTATTATCTTCAAATAAAACTCCTCCCGGTTCTTTGTTAAGAATTGCTTCCATCTGTCGCAATGCGAATTTCTCGTTTTTGGGAACTTTTCCAAACGCATTCGCGAAATCTACTTCAAAGTTACCTTTTAACTCCATGTGGATTTTTCCATCAGTTACCATTTTCTTTTGACCGTCTACTTCAATGTCTCGCCTTATGACATCCCATGCGTGACCTGCAACAGAAAGTTCTATTCTAATATAATGGGTTATTCGCCTAATGGCTTTAAACTCAAACTCTACTTCAGCCCCTGTCTTGCCTGTTTTATACTTAAATTTAGGTTCTGCATAGACATTTGGCTTTAAACCTAGTAAATATCCTCTAAGAAATGCAATAAGACCATCATAATCGTACGTTCCTCTGTATTGTATAATTATTGGGTTCTCAAAAACAGGTTTTTTCCTAACCATATACTTCTTTTTAAAGAAAAGTCCTTTTTAAACCTTCCGCAGAGCCAAAAAAGCCAATAGTGAAAACTATTTATAAATAATAATTCTCAGAATACAAATATACACAAATAATAAAAAAATTAAACCAAATTTTATCGAATTCGTACAGCATCCAAGTTTCTTGGAACCATTGTCTCAATTCTGAATTGCTTGTGAATACTACTTGCTAAATCCATTAATCGAGATTGTTCACCGTGATTGACAAGTATTCGTTTTGGTTTTGGATTTAAGTGAGAAATAAAACTCATTAATTCTCGTCGGTCTGCGTGACCTGAAATCTCAATTTTAGAAACTTGCATGTTTATCTTGAATGTGTCAGGTACATTGCTTCCATTTGAAAAGCTAATTTCTCGCTCGCCGTGGAGTATTCGCTTACCAAGACTTCCTTGAGCTTGGTAACAAGAAAAGATAAGTGTGTTCTTTGGATTTTCGCAAAGTCCTTTAAGATATTCAACACTTGCTCCACCAACAAGCATACCGCTCGTAGAAAGAATTACACAAGCTTCATCGCCATCAATTATTGCTTGCTTTTCTTTATTACTTCCTACTCGAACAATATTATCTGCTAAAAATGGATTGTTATCTTTGTGAAAAATTTGACTTCGTATGCTACTGACCATATATTCAGGATATGCAGTGTAAATTGCTGTGATATCCCACACCATGCCATGAATATAGATTGGAACATTTGGAATCTTTTTTTCGCGGATCATTCTTTCCATGATAACTATCATTTCTTGTCCACGACCAGAACCTAATGTTGGAATAAGTACTTTTCCACCGCCTTTAATAGTATCTTTAATGAGATCTGCTACGTATTTATCTTGTTCTTTTACTGGAGGTAAAACATTTTCCTTTCCCCCGTATGTTCCTTCAACCATTAATGTTTCCAGTCTTGGAAAGTTAGTTATTGCAGGAGCAAGTAACTCTGTTTTTGCATATTTGATGTCTGCTGTATAAAGCATGTTGTGTAGACCATTTCCAATGTGTAAATGAATCATTGCACCACCTAAAATGTGTCCTGAATTATAAAGTGTTAAACGTACATCTGGTGTGATGTCAGTAACCTCTTCATAGTCTAAGGTAATAGTATGTTTTACCATTTCTCGAACTTCTTCGCTCGTGTAGATAGGATCTTTTCCTTCACTAACCATTATTTTTACAGTATCAAGTTGCAATAGAGCCATGATATCTCGTGTTGGTGCTGTACAATAAACAGGTCCTCGATAGCCAAACTTGAAAAGGTACGGTACAAAACCTGAGTGATCTAAGTGTGCGTGTGAGATAATAACAGCGTCAAGTTCTTCGATTTTAAATTCAGGTGCTTCAAGAAATGGATATGCACCATCCGATGATGAAGGGTCAATTCCACAATCAAGAAGAACTCTGCTTTCTGGTGTTTGCAATAATAAAGCACTTCGGCCTACTTGTCTTGCTGCTCCTAAATAAGAAATACGTACCCATTCTTCTTTTTTTTGTCGAAGCCAACCGTTATAAACACGTTCTCCAGTTTTGTTGAGGAATTTTCGTCGATAGTCTGAGTTTTCATAAAGTACACTTCGAATATTTTCAATAATTTTTGTTCGAATAGATGGTGTTCGTTTAACTTGCGGCACCCAAAATATTTTTGATTTTATTTCTCGGAGTGTTTCTCCTTGTTTTCCAATAACTAGCCCTGGTTTTTCTGCTTCAATAATAACTATTGATCGCATAGGATCAAAAATAATGTTTCCAAGAACTGCTTCTTCTGGAATTCTTTCTCGTAGATATTTTTCTGCTTCTTCAAGCCCCATAGCTAATGCAGGATCTGGTCGAAGTTCTATTCGTTTCTTTATTTTGCTAACAGCTGCTCGAACTATGCCACCGTCATCAGCGAGAAAATCTTTATCTTTAGTATAAAGAACTATGTTTGCAGCTTCAAATACTGCGTCGCTTATCTTGTCTTTAGGTACTATTTTTAGTATTTCTTTAATAATTTCTGCTACCATTTTGAATCCCTTTCAAAAGAGCGCCGAAAAAATAGTCTATTATTTTTTCTCGCGCCATGTTAATCACGTGGAGTTATATTTAGTCAACTGATATGTTACTTTTTTCTGAATTTCAGATTTAGATTTTTGTTATGTCATGTTTTGCACGACATTCAAGAATTTCTTAAATTCTTGTTAAAAAAATTGTTTATTTAATTTATTGAAGATGCGTATTAACTCGTTTGGAAAGAACTTTCTTCACACCGTCTTTGTTAATAACAAAAACATTAATACCATTTCCGCTTGCAGCGTCTCGTTGTATGGATGTATCCACACAAGTTTCTGCTAGTTTTACTCCTTGTTCTTGCGTCATGCCTTCTTTAAACTCTCGTTCAAGAACGCCTAAAACAATCATTGTTCCAGAGCCACTTACTCGAAACTTTTCATCTTTACCTAAGAAGCCATCTGCACCGATTTCATAAAGGTGTACGCCGTATTTATCTACGCCTCCTAAAATGATGTGTGCTACATCTGGCACCATGCTAGGTCTTCGGATAAGACCATACGTCCAGTTTCGAAGTAGATTTGCTGCTTCTTTCACTGTTGGTTCTCGGCATTGTTTAATACTAGTGAGTTTAAGTTCTGATCGGATATGATTTGCTAGAATTTGTGCACTTGATGCTGTTCCTGCAATAGTTATTGCCATATTATTGCTAATTGGCAGTACTTTGTCCACTTTGTCATCTGCAATAAAGTGTCCCATGGTTGCTCTTGTATCAGCAGCCAGAACGATGCAGTCTTTACAAACTATCCCTAAAGTTGTTGTACCTGTTTTCATAATTTCATTCAAGTCAGTTCACCCTGAAAAATAAATGTTGAAAAGTTAGAATTATCCTTTTTCTAA
>CAZSZY010000003.1:37772-54584 GCA_964611285.1 uncultured Methanosarcinales archaeon | reverse complement strand
AAGGGATTTTGAGAAAATGTTTCAATTTTGGGTTCTGGAAGAGTAATTGCCTCTGCCAGGGGCTTCATATTAAGATTAAACGATGTTAAACTCTCAAGCAATATGATTGATCCCACAACAATCTTTAGCGTGTGTTTCATTTCTATAAGGAAGAGAATTCTCTTCTCCTTTTATATTTTTTCCGCAAGATTCTTCAAAACAGCATAAAGCTCCTCAGACCAGGCCGCTGGCTTGTTTTCATGTTGCGTTAAGCTCTTTATTCCTTTCTTCGTATCTGCATCAAGCACCCTTAATATCGTACTCGCAAGTTAGCTTCAACCAAGATTTTATAAGGTTTTACCGCTTGCAAAAGGTCATGCACGAGAAAGCTATTACAGAGAAACTTATTGAGGATATTTTGCTCAATGTGAAGGATTCAACCTTTACTGCAATAAAACGTGTAGTGGTTGATGTGGGAACTTTAACCAGTTATGAGTCAACCCCCATTCGTCATTATTTTAATTTATTAAAAGTTGATCATGAACTCTTAAAGGATGCAGAAATTCGTGTTTCAATGGTTGATGGTGAAGAAATTATGCTAAGAGAACTTGAGGTGGAATAAATGTGTCAAGAATGCGGTTGTGAGCAACCTTCAACAACAATAACTATCAATAAATCCTTAACTGAGGAAAATGATAAACTTGCTCATGATACGTGGCATGAATTACAAAAAAAAGAAGTGTTAGGAATAAATCTTCTTGGTGCTCCTGGTTCTGGGAAGACAACAGTCATTGAAGGGTTGGCTAAAGTTCTTGGTGCAGAAAATATTTCTGTTATTCAAGGAGACTTAGAATCCAGTGTTGATAAAAAAAGATTAGAAGCACAATCCATCGACACATTTCAAATCAACACGCATAGTGGTTGTCATTTGATAGCACAAATGATTACAGATGCGCTACAAAATTTATCTCTAAAAAATAAAAAATATCTTATTATAGAAAATGTGGGAAATTTAGTTTGTCCTGCAGGTGTAAAATTAGGGCAATACTTAGATATTATAACTTCGGCCACAACCGAAGGAGGTGATAAGCCAGAAAAATATCCAATTATCTTTCATTACGCAAAATTAGCACTCATCACGAAAGCAGACCTTGCGAAAGTTGTTGAGTTTGATGAAGAAAAATACATGGCTGACGTAACGAAGACAAATCCAAAAATAAAAATCTTAAAAACATCAAAAAAGGAACCAGAAACATTTCATGCTGTTGCTCATTTCCTCGAGCATGAGCGAGAACACTTTCTTGCGCACACTCACAAACACTAGAAAATGAAAATTTATTGCTTCGGAAACGAATTTATAGAAGGAGATACACTAGCAAAAGAGTTAGTAGATGATATACAAATAGCTGGTGTACAATTTATTAGAGCAAATGCACCAGAAGTTCTCTTTGAAGAAGTTGGAAAGATATTCATTCTTGATGTGGTAAAAGGCATTGACAAACTTATGATTATTAATGATATTGATCAACTCAAGGCGCAAACACTCTACTCATTGCATGACTTTGATTTAGCATATTTCCTTAAAATTATGAAAACAACAGGCGCAATCACAGATGTTACTATTTTTGGTCTTCCTATGCAAGGAGATAAAGAACAACTAAGAAAAGAATTAACAGAAAAGATTAAAGAGAAATTATGATATTTTTTGTATTTTCATAGTATTTTGTCTATATATTGAGCCCTTATTTTAATAAAATAAGAAGGTTTTTATTCTTCCATTAATTTAGAATGTTTATGTGTATGGGAATTCCTCAACTTATTATTGCAATTAATGACGATATGGCATCTATTCAGTATAGGGATAGGGTACAAGAAGCAAAAATGCCTACAATGGAGTACAATATTGGTGATTATGTTTTTGCACAAGCTGGTTTTATCTTGCAGAAGATAGAAAAAGAGGATGCACAAAAAGCTTTAGCCTTGCTTGAGGAATTATGATGACTCCAGAACTATATTTTTTTAGATTTGCATGGCCTTGTACTGAATCGCGTTACCAAAGAGGTCTTATTAAAGAAAAGCAATATCTTGCATTAAAAGATTGCGCAGAGTCAACAAGAGTTCCTTCAAGAGAGTTATTAGAATCCGTTTATACGGATGCAATTGGAAATATGGAAAAGCATTTCGGTTCAAGAAAATCTATTTGGTCTATTCATAATATAAAAGATTATTTTTACCGTTTGCATGAAGTTGATTTGGAAAAGAAGTACGCACATAAAGCAAGAGCTGCTGTTGATCATTGTAAAGTTAGGATTGGTGTTGTAGAAAAAGTTAATAAAACAACTGATAGGGACATAGTTCATGTTACTATTGATGGCAATATTCAAGGAGCGATAAATACTTTTCATATTCCTATTAGTGACGGGGAAAAAGTTTCTGTTCATTTGGGCCATATTGTTGAAAAACTCAGTAAATAAAAAAGAAAATGATTATTTTCTCATTGCTCTATCAGCTGCAATTAAATACTTTTGAGGAATTGAAAAGCAAGCTGTTGCTAGTTTAAGATGCTCTTTAAATCCTATGCCTCCTTCATCGCTCTTCAGGTCAATATCTTCTAAGAGCATTTTTGCATCTAGTTTGTGTGCTCGTTTTGTAACTTGCTCAAGCAATGGCTGGTAGTTTAAAAGATCTCCTTGGTATGAACTAACTGAGTCCAAACTATTGAATCCTCTAAACCAAAACAAGTAGTTTTTATGTAAAGAATATTCTTGAGTGTTAGCTGGTTCTAAAAATAATCCATATTCGCTGTTGTGTTTAAAAAATTCTTTTGTTGGATTAACTTTTGTGTTGTAGTCTGCACCTTCAATACTGTTAAAAAAAGCTCTAACTGGCGTATGAATGTAGAGTCTAACGGCTAATGTATTCAAGTCACTTTCTGCAGTAAACTCCATTTTCATATCTCTTTGATTGTTTGTAAGTTTTTGCTTGATGTCTAGTTCACGATGTTTTGCCCATTTGACAAAGTAAGGAACGATTTCTTGTGTATTCATAAGTATCACCTAGTCACTTGTAGGTGACAAACTTACTTTAAACTTCCTTCTATATTTTAATCAAAAAAAGGATATTTTATATAGTAAATCCTCTTTTTTAGTATTATGGTTGATTCAGTTGATAAAAAAATACTTTTCGAGCTGGAGAAGAATGCACGTATTTCTGATGTGAAGCTTGCTAAGTTGACAAGAAAAAGCAAGGATGCTGTTAGGTACAGAATTAAGAAACTTGAAGAAGAAGGTATCATAACTGAATATAAGACGTGGATTGATTTTACAAAACTCGGCTACAAAACAGCAACGTTTTATTTCAAAACAAAAAATATTGCAGAACAAATAAATGCACTGAGCCAAGAAGTACAGAAAAATCCAAATACGTACTGGCTAGGTCTTGCTCATGGGCAGTGGAATGTAGGTATTACTTATTTCGTAAAAACTAATGAAGATATAGTAAAGATAAAAAAAGACTTACAAGAAGCTTATATTGATATTATTATTGACTTGCATATTGTTTTTCTCACTAGCTTAGGTGTGCAAGATAAAAAGTTCTTGCAAAAAACATCTTCAGGGTTATCTTTTTTTACAGAAAAAACAACAAATGAAGAATTAGATGTCTTGTCTAAGAACATATTGTCTTTATTTTACTCAAATGCTCGTTTATCTTTAGCAAAGATAGCTCATCAATTAAACATTAGTGTTGATAAAGTACAATTGCGTGTAAAACGATTAAAAGAGCGAGGAATAATTGTTCGGTATAGTGCTCGAATAGATTATAATAAGTTAGGGTATGAATATTATAAAACGCATATTTATCTAAAGAACAAAAAGAGTGTTCAGAAAATTTATTCGTATGTGGAGAGTACGACTGACATGATTAATGTGTTGGAGCAAATTGCTCCTTGGGATATGGAAATAGTACAGTTTAATACAAGTTTCCAAGAATATACTATGTCTTTAGAAAAATTCAGTAAAGCATTCGCAGATGATATAGAACGTACTGACTTTTCAGCAATGTATTTGGACATTATTTATCCTTGCAAGAAGATGCCTCTATAAAATAGTTTTAATGCCAGTTAAGTTTTAAGAAATGTGTTGCGCAACTAAAGCAAGGATCGCATGCTCTGATTATTTTCTCAACTTCTTTTTTGATGGTATCTCTGTCTGTGTCTGCGTCAAGTAGTTGTTGTACGAGTTTGTGAATGTCTGTTTGCATGTTTAGTAAGAATTGTGTTGTTGGAGCTACAATATTTGCAAAAGTGATTTTTCCATTATCATCAACTTTATACTCATGCCATAATGTTCCTCGTGGTGCTTCGTTTGCTGCAATGCCGTGCCCTGCTTTTACTTCAAACTTAATAGGATCTTCATTTTTCACTTTGAAGTCTTCAAGAATTTTTACAGCTGTTTCTTGATGATGAATAAGTTCTATTGCTTGTGCTAGATTATTAGCAAAGGTATTGTAATTAGGAAGCGTAAAGCCAATTTCTTGCATGAATTGTTTTGCCTTTCCGCTAAGTTGATTATAATTGTTATTAACTCGAGCAAGGGCGCCCACGAAATAATTCTTTCCTTCAATAACTACGAAGTTTGCATTACTATAAGGCGTATGATATTCTTCTAGAACGCTTGCATATTCTGATTGGGGAAATATTTTATCGCCAACTTTAACATCGCCGTAGCTTGTTGCATAGTTTTCTTGCCGAGTTAATGAGAAAAACTTTGTCTCACTAGCAAATTCAGGAATTTTTAGACTTGCAATAAGTTTTGCTGTTTCCATAATATCATTTTCAGCATCAATGAGTCGTTGTTTAATCTCATCAAGTTCAGATTGTTTTGGAAAATGAGTGAATCCTCCAACTGTAGTAGCTACCTGATGCATAATTCTTCCCGAGACTAGTATAAGAATATCATTACCTAATTTGATGAGACGCATAGCTCGTGCTACTTCATCTTTGTAATCCTTTGCCATTGCAAGACCAGATTCATAACCAAGATAATCAGGAAGTGCTAAGAAATACAAATGTGTTGCGTGACTTCGTATTCGCTCACCAATAGTTTGTAGTTCTCGTAGGATTACTGTTTGTTTACTAGGAATAACACCAAATAAATTTTCCATTGCCATAACGCTTGCAACACCATGTGCTGAAGAACAAATACCGCATATTCGTGAAGTAATTTCAGGTGCGTCTTGCCAAGAGTGTCCTTTGAGGAGCCCTTGGAAATGTCTGCTTCCTTCAATAGAACCAAGTTCGCACATGGTTAATTTTCCGTCTTCAACTTGTAAGTCTAGTCGTGCGTGGCCTTCAATTTTTGTGATGTGGTTGAGTGTTATTTTTTCCATTTCATTAAGCTCCGCTTGTTTACACCAAAACATGGTGTGGTGATGTTCAAAAATTTTTTAATTTTTGTTTTATTCCAGACCTTCTTTCTTTAAGGCTTCATGAACATCTATTGCCATAAATATTTCCATAGTCTTAATAGTATCTTCTTTACTAATGCCTTTTTCGGCCATTAAATCAAAATATGCTGTAAGGTTTGCATCATCTGTTAATCCTCGACAACCATAACATTTCAAGCCCTTTGTGGTGCAGATAGCATGACATCCTCCTGCAGTAATAGGACCTAAACAAACTTCTCCTTCATCAAGTAGACAGCCGTTTTCGTAGAGTTTACATTCAATACAAACAGGGTCTTTGTAATTTCTAAAGGTCATACCCATAAGCACTTCTTTTATGAATGTTTTAATTTCATCTCGGTCTGGCGGACATCCTGGAATACTAAATTCAACAGGAATTACTTTATGTAGAGGTACCGGTCCTCCTTCTCGACATTGATTTTGAATATTTTTATCGTACTCTAAACTATTCCAATTCTCAGATGGAACGTACTGTTTTATTGCGGGAATGTTTCCAACGCATGCGCAGCTTCCAAGCGCAACAACTATTTTTGAACGCTGCCGAAGTTTCTTGACCATTGCTTCATCATCGGTACTAACTACTGTTCCTTCAATAAAAACAATATCAAGTGGTCCTTCATGATCGTTTTCTCCTTTAATAAATGGGAATGCAACTATGTCAACTGCTCCTGCTATGTCTAGGATTTCATCTTCGTTAAAGATTACACTAAGTAAACATCCTGCGCATCCCGTGATGCCGTAAAATCCCACTCGTGCTTTGTCAGTCATTCTTCTGTTTTACCTAACTCGTCGTAGCGGAATACAGAACCATCAAGGCAAGTGTATTTGCCGTGTATCATGCATCGTCCGCATTTTCCCATACCGCAATACATGAGTCGTTCCGCACTTAAGAATATTTGATTATTATTAAATCCTTTTTTCTTCAGGACTTCAATTGTTTTTTCAATCATAATTGTTGGTCCGCATAGGAATGCTACTTTATTTTTGTTATCGTGAATATTATCAGATACGAGTTGTGTAACAAATCCTTGTTTACCACTAATACACGCTGCGCCTACTGGGTGGTCTGGCTCGTCCATTTTATCATAACTAATGTTGAGGTCAAAGACTTTGCTCCATTGTTCATGGTCATCTCTAAAGAGTGCGTCAGCTGGTGTTCTAAATCCGAAGAATAAACTAATGTCTCCATAGTCTTTTGTATGTTTGTGTAAATAGTCAATTACTCCTTTCAGTGGTGCTACACCGCATCCTCCGCCAACAATAATTAAGTCGTTGCCTTTGAGTGTGTCCATTGGATAGAATGTGCCGTATGGTCCTCGCACAAGAAGCTCTTCTCCTTTTTTTACATGTGCTAGTGCATTCGTCATATTACCAACTTCTCGAATGTTCAGTTCTACATAGTCTTTTGAGTTGGAGCAAATAGAAATTGGTGCTTCACCAACACCTGGAAGTGAGCAAAAAACAAATTGTCCTAGTTCGTGGTCAAGTTGCCAGTCAAGTCGAATAGTAAATGAGTCTGATGATTCTCGTTTATAAGAGATAACTTTTTTGAGTTCCGGTTTTAATGGACTTGTTGCGATAATGTATTCTTTAGTTGTCATGGTTTATCTTCACGATTCATCTTGTTAATGTGGCTTACCCAATCAATTCGTACTGGGCATCCTCTAATGCATCGTCCGCATCCTGTGCAGAAGAGTTCGTCGTGTCTGTCTTTAAAGTATTGCAGTTGATGATAGACTCGATGTTTGTATCGTGCTACTCTTGTGTCTCGGAAAATATGCTCTCCAGCTACGCGCGTGAAACTTTTTACTTGACAGCTTGCCGGTGTTCGTACTCGTTTTCCTGTATGTAGATCAAAATTTATTTCGTCTTGTATGGTGAAACAATGACAGTTTGGACAAAGCGTGTTACATGCGCCGCAACTAATACATTTGTTTGCAAGTTCTTCCCATTGCTCATCAAAATAAAGTTTCTTAATATCTGTTGTGTCAAGTTTGAATGTGTTTTTTATTTCTCTATCTGCAGGTGTAATTATTTCTCCTGCTTCTTTAAAGAAATCATGAAATGTGCTGATGAAATTCTGTCCTTTCTCACTCCCTACTTCAATTGCGTAGTTTTCTCCTTTGTCAAAGAACATTAAGTCAAAGAAATCACTATTAGTAACGGAGTTACAAAAGCAATAGTCATCGCCTTCTTTACAATGTAGTCCGATAAGTGTGCTCGCGTCTCGTCGTGTTTTGTAGAATGGATCTTCTTGGTTGCTGTAAAAAACCATGTCTTGATGTTTAATACCTGTTAAATCACAACGTCTGAGGCCAAAAAAGACTCTATCTTTTAGTTTAATGATTGGGTCAATTACTTTGTGTCCTTTGAATTCAAAGATGGTTTCTTTTTTGTCAAAGAAGTAGTATTTTACTGGAAAATAAGCATTTCCCACCTCAATATGTATGTCTTCAGGTGCTGTTATTGGTTGAAATTGAGTTTTTTGAACGCGTTTACTAGGGTCTCCTTGTATAGGCGCTATAAAGTCATGCGTGTTCATAACGGCTTTTACAAAGCCCGAAAAATCGTTCTTGGAGAGCGTGTATTGCATATGTGGTGAATTACACTCGTTTTCCTTTAAAAGTTTTTATAGAACAGACAATGTAATCACTCACGAGTAACTACAGAAACGAAACATTTAAATAGTACTACCACTCAGCAGTAATTAGTTGGAGGTGTCCAAGCAACGTATGTTCTCACTTCCAAAAACACACACCTCACACACCCTTTTCACAAAACCACGATGCTTTGGACACACCAACTGCTTTTTATTCTCAGTATATTCAAATAATGTATAGAAATAATTTTCTTAAGAAATAATTAATTGTTACTTAACGTACCTTAGTTTTTCCTTGACCCATTTTCTGCATCATCTTTTGCATGTTTTTCTCGCTGCCTGTTCCGCCTTTCATCATCTTCATCATTTTCTTACTTTGTTTATATTGCTTAAGTAAGAGACGAAGGTCTTTGATTTCAATACCACTGCCTTCGGAAATTCTGTCAAGACGTCCACCACGAATAATGTCAGGATCTTCAAGTTCTTCTTTGGTCATGGAGTTCATAAGAATTTTCCAATTGTCCATGTTTTTTTCTTGTCCTTCTAGCATATCTTTAGGTATATTCATATTGCTAAAGCCAGGTATCATAGAAGTAAGTTTTGAAAGCGAACCCATTTTTTTAACGGATTTCATTTGTTCATACAAGTCAATAAGGTTAAAGTCTCCTTTCAGAAACTTTCGACCAAGATCTTGTGCTTGTTCTTCATCAATTGCTTCTTTTGCTTTTTCTAAAAGTGCTTCTAAATCTCCCATGCCAAGGAGTCTTCCAATGAACCCTTCTGGTTTGAATGTTTCAAGAGCATCTACTTTTTCACCGACACCAATGAATTTAATTGGTGTTCCTGTAACTGCGCATGCAACTAATGCTCCACCACCTTTTGCAGTTCCGTCAAGTTTTGTTAGTATAATGCCTGTGACATTACAAGTATCGTGAAATGCTTGTGCTTGTGCTTGTGCACTTTGACCAATATCTGCGTTAATAACAAGAAGTGTTTCATCAGCTGAAACAGCAGTGTTAATATCTTTAATTTCAACAATCAGTTCATTGTTAAGTGCGTCTCGTCCAGCAGTATCAACGATAACTAAATCATAACTTTCTAATTCGTTTTTGAAATGATTATAAATTTTTGCTGGATCGCCAAGTTCTGGTTTTCCAAATACAGGAACATTAACCGAAGCACCTATTTGTTTTAATTGTTCATATGCTGCAGGTCTCCAAGTATCTGTGGAGAGCATAGCAACTTTTACTCCTCGTTTTTTGTAGTAGTTTCCTAGTTTTCCTGCCGTGGTTGTTTTACCATTTCCAAATAACCCAACAAGCATGATGGTGAAAGGCTCGGCTTTCTTTACATCAGTAACTTCGTTACTTTGTGTTTTCTTAGTAATATCGATTGTTGAATCGCCCTTGCCAACAAGTGTAACGAGTTCTTCATAGACAATATTAATGAGATGTTCTTTTTTAGAAAGTTTTACTGGTGTTTTTTCATCCAGCATGCGTGTCTTGATATTTTTCCCAATGTTAAAGACAAGTTTAACATTAACGTCTGATTGAAGCAAAGCTCGTTGGATATCTTTAACGAGTTCATTTACAACCTTCTCATCAACAAAGAGTCCCTTGCCTATCTTAGCTAAACTACTTCGCAGGGATTCTCCGAGTTTATCAAGTACCATTTTTCTTCTGAAAAGGACCCGTTCTTTATAAAGATTAGGCCTTATTTCTCTATTTTATCTAAGAGCTTCTTACTGCCACTACCGACCGCTAGAACACTTTTAAGGACAGAATCAACGCTTGCATTTACTGGATGTACATATTTGTTCTTCACATGAAATATTTGTCCTGAAGTGGGGTTTGGGCCTGTTGGAACAAAGACTGTTGTAATGCCTTTCTCTTCATTTCTATCAGTAACAAATGCCGTAACCATCATGCTATTCTCATAGATATTAACAAGTGCTACGCTCTTGAATGATTTTTTGAATCCATCTCCTGCAAAGGGCTTAGTAATATCTTTCATTAGGTTATAGCCCGGGATATAGTACAAAAAATATTTTTCTATTGCCTTAACAAACCATCGTCCAATATTTGTTCTCATAACGATTCCAACTAAGAAAACAAGCACGACTAATGCAAATAAGGATATTAATGTTGCAAGAATAGGGTGTATTCCTAAAAGATTTGCAACAGGCGCGAGCATATTTGCTATAATCCCATATATCCACGTAAGTACAACTGCAAGTAATGCAATTGGTAGTAATACGATAAATCCCGTAAATAAGTTTGATTTGATAAAATCTGTTTTCATACTATTTATAATACTTTAAAGAATAAAATACTTTCGGACAGATTAAATATCCAGATTACTTACTTTATGAGCGTTTTCTTCGATGAATGCTCGTCGTGGTTCGACATCATCCCCCATTAAAACTGAGAATGTGTGGTCTGCTTCAATAGCATCTTCGATAGTAATTTGTTTAAGTGTTCGTAAACTAGGGTCCATGGTTGTTTCCCATAGTTGGTCAGGGTTCATTTCACCAAGACCTTTGTATCGTTGTATGTTAACATTCTCGCCCATAAGTTTAATTTTCTCGTCTCGCTCTGTATCGTTTTGCACGTATACTTTTTGATTTCCTCGTTGTAGTTTATAGAGTGGAGGTAAAGCTACGTAAACGTGTCCTGCTTCAACAAGTTCTTTCATGTATCTGAAGAAGAATGTTAAGATGAGTGTCATGATGTGACTTCCATCTACATCAGAGTCCGTCATAATAATGATTTTATGATAACGAAGTTTTTCTAGAGTGAATTCATCACCAATACCTGTGCCAAGTGCTGTAATCATTGCAACGATTTCGTTATTAGCAAGCATTTTAGCTAGTCGTGATTTTTCAACATTCAGAATTTTTCCTCGTAGTGGCAAAATTGCTTGAAATCCCCTGTCTCGTCCTTGCTTTGCTGAGCCACCTGCACTGTCTCCTTCTACAATGTACATTTCTGTTTTAGTCGGATCTCTATCTGAACAATCTGCAAGTTTTCCTGGTAAAGTGCTACTTTCTAGAACGCCTTTTCGTCGAGTAAGTTCTCTTGCTTTTCGTGCTGCTTCTCTTGCTTTTGCTGCAAGGAAACTTTTTTCAATAATTGCTTTTGCTACTCTTGGATTTTCTTCGAGGAACGTGGATAGTCCTTGTGTTATCATGGAGTCTACAATTCCTTTTACTTCGCTGTTGCCAAGTTTAGTTTTTGTTTGTCCTTCAAATTGTGGTTCTGGAATTCTTACTGCAAGAATACAAGTTAATCCTTCTCGTACATCTTCGCTAGAAAGTTTAAAATCTCCCTTTGCTTTACTGCCTTTTCCGTTACCATTGAAATTTTTATCCGCATAACTGTTAAAGACTCGTGTTAAGGCCGTCTTAAAACCACTAACGTGTGTTCCGCCTTCATGTGTGTTAATATTATTAACAAATGAGAAGAAGTTTTCAGAATAGCCAGTTGTATACTGCATTGCAATTTCAAGTTCGATATTATCTTTTGCTTTTTCTAGATAAATAATGCCATCAATTGGTTCTGCTTTTTTATTTAGGTATTCGACAAAACTTCTAATGCCACCTTCAAAAAAGAATTCTTTTGTTTTCACCAGCGATGCACTAGCAACATCCTGTTGCTTTGTGTTACTTTCTTCGGTTCTTTTATCGGAAAAAATAATTCTGATTCCTTTGTTAAGAAATGCGAGTTCTCTAAGTCTACTTGCAAGAATATCATATGAAAAGGTCAATGTTTCAGTAAATATTTCTGGGTCGGGATAAAACGTTATGATAGTTCCTCGCTTATCAGTTTTACCTGTTATTTTTCCAGGTCCTTCAGGTTTTCCTTTATGATATGTTTGAGAGAATACTTGTCCGTTTCTATGAATTTCTGCAACTAATGTTGAAGAGAGTGCGTTAACACATGAAACACCAACACCATGTAGTCCTCCTGAAACTTTGTAACTATTTTTATCAAATTTTCCGCCAGCATGGAGTTTTGTCATTGCAACTTCAAGTGCTGAAATTTTGAATTGTTTATGAATTTCTGTTGGAATTCCTCGTCCGTCATCTGTGACAGTAAGTGATCCATCTTTGTTGATGGTGACAAGAATTTTTGTGCAATACCCTACCATTGCTTCATCAATAGAATTGTCGACAACTTCGTAAACAAGGTGATGTAATCCTCGTGGTCCGGTTGAACCTATATACATGCCTGGTCTTTTTCGTACTGCATCTAGACCACTAAGAACAGTAATATTGCCTGCACCATATTGAGCTTCTTCTGTCATGTTTACATCAATTTTTTAGTATTTTTTGGTGCTCAGAAAGTGTTCTTGCGCCCCTATTTTTCTATACTTTTTTTACTTGTTTTTACTAATGTTGTGGAAAGACTAGCCCTATATAAACGTTACGTTCTACATGTTTTTAGACGCATGATAGAGGGCTTGAAAAGACAGTTTTATATAGTATTGTTTTGATATGTTTTTGTATGGTTACAGAGGAAGAGCTCCAGCAAATGAGTCCTGAAGAAATTGCCGAGCTACAGAAACAGAATTGTCCTTTTTGTAAAATTATTAAGGGCGAAATTCCTTCTAAAAAAGTGTATGAAGATGATGAAATTTTAGCAATCTTAGATATTAATCCTGTAAGTAAAGGGCATATTCTTGTTATGCCAAAAGAGCATGTTCCTATCTTGCCCTTAGTACAACCACCAATTTTCAAAAAACTTTTTGCTACAACTCAGCTTTTAGCAAACGCAGCAAAAAAAGCAACGATGTCAAGCGGAGTAACTGTTTTTGTTGCTAATGGCGGCGTTGCAGGTCAACAATCACCTCACTTTTTATTTCATATTATTCCTTGTGATGAAGGTAGCTTAAGCAATTTTGATATTCTTCAAAATAACGCATTATCTTCCGAGCAAGATGCAATAGCTGACTCGCTAAAAAATAATTTAACGATTATGATGGCTAATCATGCAAAGCGTGAAGGACGACAACCAGCAACTGATGTGCCTTCCAATCCCGCTCCTGAGCAGATCATGGCTGCAAAGAAAGAACATATTGCCAAGATGATTGAAGATAATCCTGATGTAAAAGAATTGATTAAAACAAATCCTGTTGAGTTTAAAGAAACCATTAAACAAAATCCTCAAGTGGAAGAATTATTTCGAGAAGTTGATATTGATGCGCTTTCTAAAAATTTAAACACGCTCCCTGTTGAAGAAAAAAGCGAGGTTGTAAAACAAGAGGTACAAACAAAAACTCCCGTTAAATTGCCTGTTGAAAACCAATCTGCTGCTAAACTATCCAAAATATTTTTAGGTCTTGATCCTGTTTTGCAACAAAAAAGAATAGTGGCATATTTTGAAGAAAAGCATAAAGCAAAAGAGTTATTTTTATCCGACCTTCCTAAGTTTAAAGAATTATTAAATATGCGTGATGATATTAAGCCAATTTTTGCAGATGTTAATTTAGATAAGCTTACAGAGATGTTAAAAGAAAAAAAGGAGGTTGACAAAGTTGACTGATGAATTATTCGCTGATGAATTCATTCGCTTTCGTTTAGCCAATCCTCCTGCTAGTAAAGGACATGTGCAAGTTCTTCCTACAAAAAATGTGAAGTCCTTTGTTGAGTTATCTGAAGAAGAGTTTATTCAATTGTTTTATGGTGCATCTTATGCGGCAACTGCAGCATTTGAATTACTTGGTGCTCACGGCACAAATATTATTTGCTCTGATTTTGGTAAAGGTGTAGTTATTGATGTTGTTCCCAGAATGGAAAATGACGGTCTTAACTTTTTATGGCCTCCAGTGCAAGGAAATCCGACGGAGCTTGATGGTATTAGTAAAAGTGTAAAAGATAAAGTTGATGAACTTATCTGGGCAAAACAAAATCCTGATGCTGCAAAAAAAGCAAAACAGCCATCCGAGCAAGCTCCTGCTAAAGTATTAGAAGAGCCAAAAGAAGGCGAAGTAAATTATTTGTTGAAAAGTCTTCGGCGAACACCCTAGTTTTCTGAAACTCAGAAATGGATAATTTCCGAAAATTTTCCGGAAATTCTCTCGTGCATTATAAAGCACAGTAAATGAATAATATTGATAAGGCGTTTGGAGGTGTCTTATCATGAGAAAAGGCATGGGTATTGCAAGTGTTGTTGGAAGTTTAATTCTTGGAGGAAGTATTTTGGCTATGGGCTCATATTTTCCAAAACATCAAGAACCAATAACTAAAATGGTATTTGATGCTCCTACAAAAACATATTTATCTCAACCTGTTGTAAAAACAGATAATTCTAAGTTTCTCAAAGAATTAAATCAATACAAAGAAAATGAAACAAATTATCAAAACCAAATAGAATCGTTACAACATAATGTTGACTCTTTAGATATGTTGGTTGCTGATATGCGTGATGAGAATAGCAAGTTGGCACTTTTTGCTAATGAATATCATAATATGAATGAACGTTATGGCAATTTATCTTATAACCTAGAAAAGAACATTTCAAAATATCTTTCAAAGCTTCAAAGAAAGACCACTTGGCTAGAAAAGATTAATCCTTAAAAAAAGAATAAAATATTTATCCAATTACCAACAAGCATAATAAATAAGTAGCCAAGTAAAAATCCGGGAATAAAAGGTATTCCTTGTTTTACAGTTACTGTTTTAATACCGTGTGCTTTTAACTCTGCAATTTGTTTTGTTGAAATGCCGAGTTTATCTTTCGGTCCACAAATTATTTTTCCTTTTATTTTTATTTCTTTTCGTATCCACTCACCTTCTGTAATTTTACTAACATGCATAGATTTTATCATCATGGTTTCTTCAACAACTTTACCTAAAATTGTTAAGTAATGGCCAAAGAAGAATGTAAATGCAACAAGTGCTAGCAATATTTTAAAGAAAGGTTCTTTGACGGCAAATAAAAGAATTACTGCAACAACAACAAATGAAGTAATAATATATCTTCGTTTCATAATTTTTGGTTCTCGAATTTTTGCAATGAATGCTTGCTTAAATTTTTTCCAGTGACGAAGTGCTAAATAAAATGCAAAGCAAATACCATAAACAGCCCCTGCTACAAAAATAGTAAGTACTGTTGTAATGATAATAGGAACTCCCGAAAATAAATTGCTGAACGTTGTTACACTGACAACCGGTATAAAGAGGCCTTGCATGGCGCCAATACCCATGAGCATCTTAGCATCGCCTCCTCCCCATTGTCCAGTATAATACATAAGAGCGCCAATACCATATCCTGCGCCCAGCCCACCGATTGCTGATAATGCTGGCCAGATGCTTTTATTTAGAATACTTAGAATAATTCCTGAGACAATACCGACTGCCATGAGACCATAATTAACGGTATCTGGAACTTCTCGTTTTTTTAAATCAGTAACTGATCCAATTGCCAAAGCAAGAAGAATTGCACCATGAAGTAGCCAGAAAGGAGTTGTAATCATACTGTTCTTGGTAAACTAGTGCTATATAAAACTTCCTTGTCAAATCTATCCTCTATTATTATAAGAGATATCTTTATAAATGACTCTGGCTTCCTTCACGTTACACAAATTACCTGTGAAAGATGAAGACAAAGCCAATGGTGATGTCTGATGGAGGCAATGTGAAGATTTCTTCTCAACTCCCAAGCGATACTAATGTATAAATCGCAGGTGAAAATAAAACCAGATCCAAATCTGGAGGTTAATGAAAATGAGTGACGCAGCATATGAAATTATTGAAGTTGCTAAAAAAACTGGCGCAATTAAGCGTGGAACTAATGAAGTTACCAAAGCTATCGAACGTGGCAAAGCTACTTTCGTTGCAGTAGCTAGTGATGTAAGTCCTAAAGAAATTACTATGCATATTCCAATGCTAGCAAAAGAAAAAGGAATTACTTGCGTAATTGTTCCTTCACGTGAAGAATTAGGTACAGCAGCAGGTCTAGCAGTTCCTAGTGTAGCTATTGCAGTTGTTGACGCTGGTGATGCAAAAGGTCTTATTGCAAGTTTCAAACCGGAAGAAGAGTAAGGTAAGAAAAAATGGCACAAGAACAACAAGGTGGAAGAGGCAAAATAGCTAATAAGAAAGCTGAAGCAGCTAGCGGTTCGCTTTTCACACATGCAGTTCCTGCAACAGTTGAAGAAATTGTTGGTAGAACTGGTACTCGTGGAGAAGCAATCCAAGTTCGTTGCAAAGTCTTAGACGGCCGAGATAAGAACAAAATCTTACGACGAAATGTCCGTGGTCCGATTCAAATTGGTGATACTTTAATGCTTCGGGAAACTGAAATTGAAGCTCGACCTTTGAATAAAACTGGACGAGGTAACATGTAAAATGGTTGACTGTAGTTTCTGCGGAAAAAGCATCAACCCTGGTACAGGTAAGATGTATGTTAAAAAAGACGGAACTGTCTTTAATTTTTGCTCTTCTAAATGTCAAAACATCCAAATCAAGAGAGGATTCAAAGCTCGAATTACTCCTTGGACAAAAATGTTTCAGACAGCAAAGAAAAGTAAAAAATAATTTTTTTATTATATTTATAGTAATGTGGAAAGGCGGATAGAAACAATGATTGAAAAAACATTAGTGCTCCTTAAGTCCGATGCGGTAATGCGTGGTCTCATGGGTCGAATTATTCAAAGATTTGAAGATGTAGGTCTAAAAATTGTTGCAACTAAAATGGTTTGGGTAGACAAGGACTTTGCAGGAAAACACTATTTTGATGTTGCAGAACGTCACAGCGAAAGAGTTTTCC
>CAZSZY010000003.1:0-37672 GCA_964611285.1 uncultured Methanosarcinales archaeon | reverse complement strand
GCTGAATACGAACTTAATTTATGGTTTACAAAAGATGATATGCACTCTTACAAAACAGTGCATGAAGCTCACACACAATAAGGTGAATAAACATGGCAAAGATGGCTGATAGAGTAATGACGGGTATGAAAAACCCACAACAAATTCGAAATATTGCAATCGCTGCGCATATTGATCACGGAAAGACAACTCTTTCTGACAATTTGCTTGCAGGTGCAGGAATGCTTAGTGAAGAGTTAGCTGGTAAAGCTGTAGCTCTAGATTTTCATGATGATGAAGCAGAACGTGGCATTACTATTGATAGTGCAGCTGTTTCCATGATGCACACTGTTGATGACAAAGAATACTTAATCAACTTAATTGATACTCCTGGTCACGTTGATTTTGGTGGTGACGTAACACGTGCTATGCGTGCAGTTGATGGTGCAGTAGTTGTTTGTTGTGCTGTTGAAGGTATTATGCCGCAAACAGAAACTGTTCTTCGGCAAGCGCTTCGTGAGCGAGTTAAACCCCTACTCTTCATTAATAAGACAGATCGTTTAATCAAAGAATTACAATTAACACCTGAAGCAATGATGGAGCGATTTACAAAAACAATTAATGCTGTAAACAAACTCATCGTTGAAATTGCAGAAGAAGATTACGGAGAAAAATGGCAAGTTAATGTACAAGACGGAAGCGTTTGCTTTGGTAGTGCATTCCACAACTGGGCATTAAGTATTCCTTACATGCAAAAACATGGTGTATCTTTTAAAACTATTATTGATGCATATACTAGCGGTGAAGATGATGCTTGGAAAAAACTTGGAAAAGTTGCTCCACTACATGATGTTCTTTTAACAGCTTCTGTAAAACATCATCCGGATCCTGTACAAGCAGCAGCTTACCGTGTTGAAAAATTCTGGAAAGGAGAATTAGACAGTGATGTTGGTAAATCATTAACGACAGCTGATCCAAATGGAGAGCTTATGTTTGTTGTAACAAAAGTAGTTGTTGATCCGCAAGCAGGAGAAATTTGTATGGGTCGTTTGTATTCTGGTACTATGAAAAAGGGCTTGAATGCATTTATGCATAAAGCTAACATGGAAGTACGAACACAGCAAATTTACATTTACAACGGAGCTAAAAAAGAAATCGTTGACAATGTTCCTGCAGGAAACATTATTGGTGTTGGTGGTCTAAAAGGTGCTTACCCTGGTGAAACAGTATCTATGCACAAAGAAACACAACCTTTCGAAAACTTAAGTCACATCTTTGATCCAGTTATTACAAAAGCAATTGAAGCAAAGAAACCAAGTGACTTACCAAAACTTGTTGAAGTACTTATTCAAGTTTCAAAAGAAGACCCTTCTGTTGAAATTACTCTAAACCAAGAAACGGGAGAGCACCTCTTAAGTGGTATGGGTGAGCTTCACTTAGAAATTATTGAAAACAGAATTGTTAGAGAAAAAGGCGTTGAAGTTAAAACAAGTCCACCTGTTGTTGTATACAGAGAAACTGTAACTGGAAAGAATTCGGAAGCAGCTGAAGGTAAATCTCCTAACAAACACAACAAGCTCTATTTTTACGTTGAACCATTAGAAGCAGACATTGTTGAAAAAATTCACGCGGGAAAAATTCAAGCTGGTCGAGTAAAAAGAAAAGATCTTGATTTTAGACAGCAATTTGTTGATTCAGGTTGGAACACTAAGGTTGCTGACAAAGTAAAAGATGTCTACAATGGAAATGTTTTCGTTGATGGTACACGTGGTATTGTGCACATTGGTGAAATTATGGAAATGGTACTGGACATGTTTGAAGATGTTATGCGTGCTGGTGGTCTTGCTAACGAACCATCATTTGGTGTAAGAGTCACACTTGATGATGTAAAATTGCACGAGGACGCAATTCATCGTGGTCCTGCTCAGCTTTATCCAGCTGTACGAGAAGGTATAAGAGAAGCTATGCGAGGCGCAAAAGCAGTTCTGTATGAACCGGTGCAGACATTACAGTTTGAAGCACCTACAGCATTTACTGGTGAATTATCCAAGCTTATCAACAACAAACGTGGTCAATTATTAGACATGGATGATAATGGTGCAATCGTTGTTGTAAAAGGTAAACTTCCTGTAGCAGAAATGTTTGGATTAGCAAGTGAGCTACGTTCATCAACAGGTGGTCGTGGCAGCAGTTCAGTTGTCGACCAAACCTTCGAACGATTACCTCCTGAACTTCAGGACAAAATTATCAAACAAATCCGTTCACGGAAAGGTCTAGATAAGTCTGAATAAGCCCTTCTAAGGGCTTTTGTTTATTTTGTTTATTTTTAGTATTGGAACGTAAGCTTTATAAATAAAGTCTGTTTCCACACGAGTAGAAACGTAGCACATTTTTGGGCGCGTTTAACATGTAATATTCCTCAAAGGGGGTCATAATAAAATGGCAAGCGAAAAAGAACACATCAATTTAGTATTTATTGGTCATGTAGACCATGGTAAATCAACAACTGTTGGACGATTAATGTTCGATAGCGGAACTATCAGCGAACAGCAGCTTCGAAAACTTCGAGAAAAAGCAGAACAGCTTGGTAAAGCAGGTTTCGAATTTGCATACGTAATGGATGGTCTAAAAGAAGAACAAGAACGTGGTGTAACTATCGACCTCGCTCACAAAAAGTTCGAAACAGACAAATATTACTTCACTATTATCGATGCTCCAGGTCACAGAGACTTTGTTAAGAACATGATTACAGGTGCATCACAAGCAGATGCTGGTGTTTTAGTAGTTGCAGCTAACGATGGCGTTAATGCACAAACTAAAGAACACGTATTCCTAAGTCGAACACTTGGCGTACAACAATTAATTGTTGCTATCAACAAAATGGACTTACAAGATTACGCTGAAAAACGATACAATGCAGTTGTTGAAGAAGTTTCAACTCTACTAAAAAGTGTTGGTTACAAACCGGAAGAAATTAAATTCATTCCTATCGCATCTCTTAAAGGCGACAACGTTGTTAAGAAAAGCGAAAATATGACTTGGTACACAGGTCCAACTATTATCCAAGCAATGGATGAGTTATCTGTTCCTGAAAAACCAACAGAATTACCTTTACGTATGCCTGTTCAAGACGTTTACAACATTACCGGTATCGGTGTTGTTCCTGTAGGTCGAATTGAAACTGGTGTTCTAAAAATTGGCGACAAAGTTATTGCAATGCCTGGCCGAGAAGGAAAAGGCGTTCGTGGCGAATGTAAAACTATTGAAATGCATCACGAATTAATGCAAAAAGCTCAACCTGGAGATAATGTAGGTATTTCAGTACGTGGTTTTGGTAAAAAAGATTTAGCACGTGGAGACGTTATTGGTACAGAAGACAACATCCCGTCCGTTGTAAGTGAATTTACTGGACAAATTGTTGTACTCAACCATCCTAGCGTTATTACTGTTGGTTATACACCAGTATTCCACATTCACACAAGCCAAGTTGCTTGCCAAATAACAGAGATTGTTAAAAAGGTAAGTCCTGAAGCTGTGGATAAACCAGACTTCATCCGAAATGGAGACGCTGCTGTTGTTAAAATTAAACCAACTGTTCCTCTTGTAATTGAGAAGAAAAGTGAGTTTCCACAAATGGCAAACTTTGCTATTCGAGACTCTGGTTCAACTGTTGCAGCAGGAATGTGTATTGACTTAGTTAAAAAAGCGTAAGTCAATTCGCTGTGAAGCGTGCCAGAAACGTTTATCGTTTTTGAGCATTTTTCCTTTATTTTTTTATGGATCACGAATCGGATGTTCCTGATCATACATGGGTAAATAATATGCAGAAAGCAAGAATCAAACTAGCAAGTTCAGACATTAATAAAGTCAACGAGACATGCGATTATATCAAAAGTATCGCTGAAAAAACAGGTGTTGTGATTAGAGGTCCTATTCCATTACCAACCAAGAGACTTAAAGTAACAACAAGAAAAAGCCCGAGTGGAGAAGGAAAAGCTTCGTGGGATCGCTTTGAAATGAGAATTCACAAAAGACTCATTGATATTGGCGTTGACGAAAGAGCTCTTCGACTTATTATGCGAGTTCCAATCCCTGAAGGTCTCAATATTGAGATTGAAATGGTTTGAGCCAAAGGCGAAAACCCAGTGAATTTGCATAGCAAATTTTAACGCGGTTTAA
Organism: uncultured Methanosarcinales archaeon; assembly: GCA_964611285.1. GTDB lineage: Archaea > Nanobdellota > Nanobdellia > Woesearchaeales > SKGA01 > SKGA01. Next base: position 33,514 of record CAZSZY010000003.1, on the reverse strand, counting down.
TTACCATTTATTTTTCTTATTTTTTAGCATTTTTCTATCTTTTTTTATCACATAACATTTTTAAACATAGCTAGATTGCAATCTATTGTATTACTCCTATTTTTGCCACGATCGCATACAGCGGTAAACGTTTGCTCGTTTCCTTGGCATGCAATCATAACGCTCAAAGTAAATTTTCGCGCCACGATCGCATAATCTGGTATTGCGCAAATTCCTTGGCTTTTGGGCCTTTGAAGCGTAGGCCTGGAACAGATTATGTAACTCTGCAGAGAGCTTGTCCCATCTGGGATTCCCGGTTCAAATCCGGGTCGTGGCGCTTTTATTTTTTAAAAGCGACACTTTAAATAATGACCCAAGGTCATTCATTTATAAATGAACACACATATACCACTACCAAGTAGTTAAAAAATAGAAATATTTAAATACTTCAATACCTAGCTGATTAGCAGAGGCGATATTATGAATAAAACTCTAAAACAAATTGCAAATTATGTTGTCATTCCTTTGGCTTTGGTTGTTGGAACTAGTTCTTGTAACAATGATTCAATTTACAATAATGGTGTAGATGATATGCATAGCAATTCTCTTTCATCAGGCATATTGACTCATATGCGTTTAGAAGATACTAACAACGATTCTATCCCTGATGCACTTGGTCCTGCATCTATTTCAGGATATTTTGCTGTAGATACAACAGTTCACAAACATAACGATTTAAAATCAAACTACATCGGCAAAAATACATTATTACTTGGTTCAGAAGATTTCAAAGTATTTCAGAAAACAAATGAATATGTGAATAAATCTTTAGATATTGTGGATAATTAAAAGAGGCATCAAAATGTTTCAAAAAATTAAACAACTTAAAAATTCCTAAATGGTAGATATTTTTTCTTTTTTTTCTACTTTTATCGATGCAGAATTAAAATTAACTCTATTTTATCTTCCGTGCAGGTACGCCGCCCCAGACGTCTCCAGCAGGTATATCTTTAGTCACAACGCTTCCCATGGCAACAATTGCATTCTCTCCGATGGTGACGCCACAGCGAATAATGCTGTATGCGCCAATAACTGCTTTTTTACTGATATGTACTTTTCCTACGCGTACATCGTCTTGAGTTATTTCGTGAATAAGAATTTTACTTCCTAGTCCTATAATGGCGTCATCTTCTATAGTGATGAGTTTTGGAATGACTGGATCTATCATTGAAGGTGCTATGCCAACTCGCTTTCCCACGTGAATGCCTACCAATCGAAGTAGTCCTCGTTTTAATCCCATAAAGACAAATAGGTTTTTAGAACAAGTTAAGACAAAATGATTAAGAATGGGAATTAGTGGAAATCGAAGCTTTTTCCAGACCGAAATCCTATCTCTAGCATCTAATTTAAGATGAATATACATCTCATTACTTTTCAAAAGTTCTTTAATCTCTTTTTTCATGTTATTTTCTTGTCTTGTCTTCTTTTTATACTCTTCTTTTTCTTTTCTAATTTTTTTATGTGCTGTTGAGCTTTTCGCGAGGCGCACCCGTACCTAATACGTGATTGACCTCCAAAACCTTTAAATAGCAAACTCTTTTTTATGTGCTTATCGGAGGGTAAAATACGATGGAAACATGGTTAATTATAGTAATTATTGTAGGAGCAGTTCTGCTACTTATCATAGCATTGTACAACGCTTTAATTCGTCTGCGAAATCAAGTAAAAAATTCTTGGGCGCAAATTGATGTACAGCTAAAACGAAGAAATGATCTTATTCCTAATTTAGTAAATACAGTTAAGGGATATATGAAGCATGAAAAGGAGACGTTAGAAAACATTACTAAAGCTCGTTCAGCGATTATGAATGCAAGTGGTGTTGCTGATACTGCTAAGGCTAGTGGCGAGTTATCTGGTATGCTTAAATCATTATTTGCTGTTGCAGAAAATTATCCTGACCTAAAAGCTAATCAAAACTTTATGCAGCTTCAGGAAGAAATTACTGGCACGGAAAATAAAATTGCGTACTCACGACAACACTACAACGATATGGTTATGATTTTCAACACGAAAATTCAGAAATTTCCAAACAATGTTTTTGCTGGTATGCTGGGCTTTGATGAGCAATCTTCTTTTGAAGCAACTGCTGAAGAAAAGAAAAACGTTGAAGTGAAGTTTTAGAGGCTAGTAGTAATGACTCGTATAGCGTTTAATGAAGTACGGAGAAATAAAGTTAAATCCGTATTTCTTATTTTTATTTTTGTTATTCTTATTCTGGCTCTAGGAATGGCTATTGGTTTAGTCTTCACAGGATATTCTTCCATAGGGGTGGTTATTGCAGTCTTAGTTTTAGTCATTTACTTACCACTTGCATTTTTTTCAGGAGATAAGATGGTACTTTCTGCTATGGGCGCAAAACCAGCAACCAAGCAGGAACACCCTCATTTATTTCATACGATAGAAGGACTTGCAATTGCAGCTGGAATTCCAACACCAAAAGCATATGTGATTAAAGATAGTGCGCTTAATGCATTTGCAACAGGGCGAGATCCAAAACATGGTTCTATAACTGTCACAACTGGTTTAATGGAAAAACTTAATCGTGAAGAATTGGAAGGTGTTGTTGCACACGAGATGTCGCATATTAAAAATTATGATATTCGTATGATGCTTTTCGCTGCTGTTTTTGTTGGTGCTATTATTTTACTAAGTGATATGATGCTTCGTGGCTTTCTCTTTGGCGGTGGTCGTGGTAGTAATAGAGAAGGTAATGGTAATGTTATTATGATTGTTATTGCTATTGCGCTTGCAATTCTAGCGCCTTTAATTGCTCAACTCGTAAAACTTTCCATTAGCAGAAAAAGAGAATATGCAGCAGATGCAGCAGGTGCTTTGCTCACAAGATATCCTCCTGGACTTGCTCATGCTCTAAAAAAGATTTCAAAAGATCCTGATCCTTTAGTTGATAAGGCAAATAAAGCAACAGCTCACTTGTTTATTTCCACACCATTTAGAAAGAAGAAGGGGTTGTGGACAAAGATGTGGTCTACACATCCTCCAATAGAAGAGCGTATTAAGCGTTTAGAACAGATGTAATTCTTTTTACATTTTAGTAATCTTTTTATTTGCTTCTTATTTCCTTTTTCTTATGATTCCTACCTATATTAAAGAAGTTGCAGATATAACTAGAGCCATGGAGTTAAGTGAACCTCTAGACAATACTCTCGAAAGAATAGAGCTATTTCCTGTCGATGCTCCTTTCGGTTCTTTTCGTGAATTTCTTATTACGTCTAGAGTACATTTATTATTAAAACTCAGGATTACTTTTGATTTACTTAAAGAAAAGTCTTTTATTAAGGGTTTTGAGAAAATTAGTTTTGATCCACATACAAGTTCTGACGAAGAAGTTATTCGCCCAGAAGATAGATTTGTTATTCCATTAGTCTTTCTTCGTCAGGTAATTGATTATGGTGCTTTTTGTGATGATTTGTTAAGTGATTCAAGTATTTCAACTATTGATGCAGCTCCTTTTTTTACTAATCCTGCTTTTTTGTGGACTAAGGATGGGAAGATGGAATATCCTTCTTCGCAGGAATATTCTACTAATGAGTTTTTTGATACTGCGTTTTTTGTTTCTACAGATGGAAAATTTATTCTTGAAAATGGTTTGGTCTGGTGCACATCCGATATGGCAATAAAGATAAATTTGATTATAGAGGAACTTAAACCTCAACTCAACGAGTTCTTAGATATGTTTGGCGGTGCAGATTCTGTTGGTGTGGCTCATGAGTATTATGTAATTTGGTTTCAAAAGTTATTTCCTGGGAAAATTAAGTACAAAACTCTGCCTCGTAACTTATAGTCCTGAATAAAAAGCTATATAAGCGATTAAATACTAATTTGCATTAGGTGCGTGTATGAGCGATATTTTAACAATTATTAAGGACAAAGCAAAAGCCAATCCAAAACGAATTATTCTACCAGAAAGTACAGATGAGCGTGTGCTCACTGCCGCAGTTGAAATTGTCAAGCAAGGTTTGGCAACACCATTTCTTATTGGTGATAAACCAACTATTGATGCTAAAGCAAACGAACTAGGTATTTCTTTAGAAGGTATGGAAATTCGTGACCCTGTTTATGACCAACACATGGATGCATACATCACAGAACTTGTTAAACTCCGCGGTCATAAAGGTGTAGATGAAACTAAAGCAAAAGAACTTCTATGTGACGTGAAATATTTCTCTGCTATGATGGTGCACATGAAGCATGCAGATGGTTGTGTTACAGGCGCAACACATCCAACGTCAGAAACTATAAGACCTGCTGTCCAAATCATTGGTTTAGAAGAAGGATTTAGTATTGCATCAAGTTACTTCTTAATGCTTAAAGGTGATGAAAAATTATTATTTGCTGATTGCGCTTTTGTTGTTAATCCTAATCCTGCAGAATTAGCAGATATTGCTATTGCAACACATAACTCAGCAAAGTCTTTTGGTATGGAACCTAAAGTTGCCATGCTTTCTTTTTCAACTCGAGGTTCGGCAAAACACGAGATGGTGGATAAAGTAGCCAAAGCAACAAAAGTTGTGAAAGAGCGAGCACCTGATATGGCTGTTGATGGCGAAATGCAATTTGATGCAGCATATATTGCTAAAGTTGGCGAGTCTAAATGTCCTGGCAGTCCTGTGAGTGGTCATGCAAATGTTTTTGTCTTTCCTGATTTAAATTCAGGTAATATCTGTTATAAAGTGACGCAACGTCTTGGTGGATATAGTGCTATTGGCCCTATTATTCAAGGTTTACGTAAACCAATGAATGATCTTTCTCGTGGTTGCTCTGCCGAAGATATTATAAATGTCGCAGCAATTACTGTAGTACAAGCACAATAGGAAATGATGGTATATGGTTTTTGAAAAGACTGCTTTATTGGATAGACGAGGAATTCTTACAACACTAGCAGGAGTAGTTGTGGGTGCAAGTCTTCTCACGGCATATGTGCTTAACAAAGTTCATGCGCCTCCTGTTTCAACTTCTTTTAACCCTATTAATTTGAGTATTGGTAAAGCACCAGATATTCTTAGTTATTCGGCATATAAAGCGTTTCCTATAACTATAACAATTGATAATGCACATCCTATTGCAATTCCTTACGAGGCAATTGCTAGAGCTGATTTTATTGCTGAGCGTGTAAATGTTATTTGTACAACAACATTGCCAAACAAACCCACTCACTACAAAATGAACATGAAAGGCGTTGACTTTGATCAAATCTTAGGTGATGTAAAAATAGCTGGAATGGGTGTTGGCCTTAATTCATATAGGTTCACGTCTTCTGATGGTCAGCAACTTATTGTTCCTTTCGATAATACAGAATTATTATTATCGTCATCTATGACTAATAAAACTAATCTCATTGATACGCCTCATGATGTGATTGCAAATCATAAAGATGAAGTATTATATTTAACAGGTCTGGAGTCCGTTGATGCTGTTTCTTCTGGCATATTTGGCTTTGTTATGCCTGATGAAAAAGGAAAGTTCATGTACAAACAATTAGAAGCTCTTTTGGTTGCTAGTGATACAAAAGATTCTATTCCACTTAGTAGTTTTGGAAGTACGACTGCTAGCGTTCGTGCAACTGATGGCTACTCTAGCGTTATTCCTTCTGAATCATTAAATGAAACGCTTTTGGTAAAAGCAAAAAATGGTAGTTATAACATTTCTACACCTAATCTTGGAGCTCGCTCTCAAGTTCAAGACGTGTATGAATTAGGTTTTATAGAAACAAACAACAGGTGATTATGAAAAGTGAGTATATTAGTATTAAATTCAGGAAGTTCATCGTTAAAATATCAACTGTTTGATATCAAGTCAGAAAAAGTTTTAATGAAAGGTCATGTGGACGGTATTGGTCAAAAGACTTGTAAAGTTTTATTTACTATTGATGGTCAAAGTACAACAAGAAAGCAAAAAGTAAAAGATCATAATGAAGCAGTACGTTTAGTATTAAACACAATCTCAAAAATAACTTCTCTTTCCACTATTAAAGCCATTGGTCATCGAGTAGTTCATGGTGGTGAGATGTATAAAGATGCGGTAAAAATTAATGCAGCGGTAATAAAAACTATTGATGCCTTAAGCGAACTTGCTCCTTTGCATAATCCGCCTAATCTAGCAGGAATCATTACGTGCAAAAAAGAACTTCCGAGAGTTTCACAAGTTGCTGTGTTTGACACTGCTTTTCATCAGACGATTCCTAAATCAACATACTTGTATGGCATTCCTTATGAGTATTACACAAAATATAAAATTAGAAAGTATGGTTTTCATGGGACAAGTCATAAATATGTTATGTTACAGGCAAAAAAACTTCTTAATCTTAAAAAAATTAATGCGATAACATGTCATTTAGGTAATGGTGCTAGTGTGACTGCTATTAAAAACAATAAGTCTATTGATACTTCAATGGGTTTCACTCCTTTGCAAGGTTTGATGATGGGAACAAGAAGTGGCGATATAGATCCTGCTATTGTCTCTTTCATTGCTGATAAAGAGAAAATATCAGTTGATGAAGTCATTACCATTCTTAATAAGAAATCTGGTTTGCTTGGCATCGATAAATACGCTGATGTAAGAACTGTTCATCAAAAAGCTGTTGAGGGCGATAAGCAGTGTCGTTTGGCTTTACAAATGTTTGCGCATAGGGTAACTGAGTATATTGGTGCGTATGAAGCTATTTTAGATAGTGTTGATGCAATAGTTTTTACTGGTGGTATTGGCGAGGGTGCATTTTACTTAAGAACCCTTATTTGTGAACACCTTGCTAATCTTGGTGTAGTTCTTGATGCGAAGAAGAATCGTCAAAACAAACCTGTTATTAGCAAACGTTCTTCAAAAACAAAAGTTATGATTATTCCTACGAATGAAGAATTGATGATAGTTCAAGAAACCAAGAAACTTCTTAAAATAAAATAGAATTAAAATAATAAAAAAATAATTTTTCTTTTTACTTATTCGTCGATAACAGTTATTGCGCCTTCTGGTGCTGCTGCTTCGCACGCTCTACATATGGTGCAATCTTCTGGTCGTGCTGCTACGATCTTGCCGTCTTGTTCTTCAAAAACACTAGATGGGCAAACATCTAGAACATTTTTATCATCGCCGAGTTTTTCATAATTAATTTCTATTCGTACTATACGTATCACCTATTATTTATTTGTTAAGGGTAATCCTTTTTATTTTTTATCTTTTTGATGAGCCATTTCATCATATTCTTTGTTTCGCCAGTCATTATCTTTTTGAGCTAGGTCAAAGAGTTTGTCTGCTCGATCAGGGAATTGAATTTGTAAGCTCTTATATCGTATTTCATTATTAATATAATCTTTAAAAGGTACATTTGGTGTTGGAGAATCAAACGTAAACGGATTTCCGCCATCGACTTCTTTTCGAGGATCGTAGCGATAGAGTGGCCAATAACCTGATTTTGTTGCTAACTTTCCTTCCTCAGTACTTTTTTTCATATCGATTCCGTGTGCAATACATGGTGAGTATGCAATAATAATTGATGGTCCATCGTAGCTTTCTGCTTCATGAAATACTTTAACGACATGCGCCATATTGGCTCCTAGATTAACACTTGCAACATAGATATTTCCATATGTCATCATCATATGCCCTAAATCTTTTTTAGGTTGTTCTTTTCCTGCTACTGCAAACTTTGCTGTTGCTGCTCTTGGTGTTGCTTTAGAGCATTGACCACCTGTATTGCTGTACACTTCTGTATCTAAAACCAGCACATTTACATTTTTTCCTGAAGCGAGTACGTGGTCAAGTCCGCCAAAGCCAATATCGTATGCCCAACCGTCTCCACCAATTATCCAAACGCTTTTATCAACAAAATAATCTTTAAGTTCGTTGATTCGTTCTAGTAATCTTCTGATTTCATCACTGCTTTGATTGATTGCTTCAGGAAGTAACTCTTTAATCTTTTTCGCGTTTTGTTGAGCTTGCTCGTCAATCCCTTCCCAAGAATCAAGTATTGATTTCAAAGCAGTTCCTAGTTCAGGTGTTGTGCCTTTTGAAAGTACATCTTCACATATTGTTTTGAGAAGTTTTCTATTTGCATCAATTGCTAGTCTAAATCCAAAACCATATTCTGCGTTATCTTCAAATAAACTATTTGCCCATGCAGGTCCCTGACCTTGTTTATTTTTAGTAAATGGTATTACGGGGAATGTTCCTCCATAAATAGATGAGCATCCTGTTGCATTTGCAATTATCATACGTTCTCCAAAGAGTTGTGTGACTAATTTAACGTATGGTGTTTCTCCACAACCTGCACAAGCGCCACTAAATTCAAAAAGTGGTGTTTTGAGTTGGCTACCTTTTACAGAATTAATATTTACTCCTTCTAAATTATCTGGTAGTGTGTTAAAGAAAGCTACGTTCTCATTTTCACCTGCTGCGCGTTCATCTGCAATTGGGCTTGCAACTAATGCTTTATCTTTCACAGGACATTGTCTAATACAATTTCCACAAGCTTCCACACCCACACAATCTTCTGGATATACTTGTACTTTGAAGTATATTTCTTTAAGTGTTTTTATATTTGATTTAATAACGGAAAAATGTTCTGGTGCTTTAACTAAATCTTTTCCATCAATTTGTTTTGTTCGTATTGCTCCATGAGGACAAACAATTGAGCAAATACCACATTGTATACACTTTTCTGAAATCCATTTAGGAATGGTTAATGCGATTCCTCTTTTTTCAAGTTTTGCTGTACCTGTTGGTATTGCTCCATCTAGTGGCATTTTTGAAACTGGAATAGTATCTCCTTTTAATGCTAAAATTGGACCAACAACATCTTTTGCAAAGTCATCTGCGTCTTTTGAAACATGTTCTTTTTCTGGAACGTTAGACGTTTCACCTTGTGGAATTGCAACTTCCATGACTGCAGATTTTGTATTATCAATACATTGCCAGTTCATTTCAACAATTTTCTTTCCTTTTTTGGAGAACTGTTTTTCGACTGCTTTTTTCATCATTTCAATTGCTTCATCTTCAGGAAGTATTCCTGAAAGTTTAAAGAATGCAGCTTGCATAACGGTATTAATACGTGTGCCTAGTCCTACTTCTTGCGCAATTTTTGTTGCATCTATAACATAAAACTTAATATTTTTTTCTCGAATGGTTTTTTGCATATTTGCTGTTAGATGGTTAAATGTTTCATTAACTGTCCACGGGCAGTTAAGGAGAAATGTTCCGCCTTCAATAATTCCTTCGAGTATATCGTATTGATTAATGTATGCAGTTCTATGTAAGGCTATGAAGTTTGAGTGTGTTAAGAGATATGTTGAGCGAATTGGCTCTTTACTAAATCGAAGATGAGATATAGTTACTCCTCCAGATTTATGAGAGTCATAGGCAAAGTGTCCTTGTACATACATATCTGTATCCTCACCAATAATTTTAATGGAATTTTTATTTGCGCTAATAGTTCCGTCTGAACCATAACCCCAGAATTTACATTTAATGTCATCTGCTGGTTCTGAGTCAATAATTTCAGAAGCGTCTAGCGAGGTATGTGTCACATCATCAATGATTCCCACAGTAAACCCGTGTGTACACTCACCATCTAAATGATTATATACTGCTTTTACATGTGAGGGATTAAATTCTTTTGAAGAAAGTCCAAATCGTCCACCAACTACTTGTACGCTATTACCAAATCCTTTTTCTTGTCCTACTTTGCTATTAAGTGCAGCGACAATATCAAGATACAATGGTTCGCCAATACTTCCTGGTTCTTTTGTTCTATCCAGGACTGCGATTTTTTTCACGCTTTTTGGAATTGAATCAAGTAAGTCTTCAACGCTAAATGGTCGATAGAGTCTGACTTTAATCATTCCAATTTTTTCATCTTTACTAGTAAGATAATTAACAACTTCATGAATAGTTTCGTTTCCTGATGCCATTGCAATAATTATTTTTTCTGCATCGGGCGCTCCAACATAATCAAACAAATGATATTCTCGTCCTGTTTTTTCTGCAAAGAGTTTCATGTAGTCTTTAACGATGCCAGGACAGGCGTTATAATATTTATTGACTGTTTCTCTTCCTTGAAAATAGACGTCTGGATTTTCAGCACCAACTTTTGCCATTGGATGTTCAGGGCTAAGTGCTCGTTCTTTGAATTCTTTAATTGCTTTCATATCAATCATTTCTTTAAGAATTTCATTATCGATATCTTCTATTTTTTGTAACTCATGCGATGTTCTAAATCCATCAAAGAAATTAAGGAATGGTATTCGCGCTCGTAGTGTTGCTAGATGACTAATGACTGCGAGGTCTTGTACTTCTTGTATGCTGCCTGCCGCCATTAAACCAAAACCAGTGTTTCGTGTACTCATGACGTCACTATGATCGCCGAAGATAGAGAGTGCTTGTGTTGCTAGACTTCGTGCAGCAACGTGAAATACCGTCGGCATCATTTCGCCAGCAATTTTATGCATGTTTGGGATCATTAAAAGAAGTCCTTGCGATGCGGTGTAGGTGGTGGTAAGAGCGCCTGCAGAAAGTGAGCCGTGAACGGCGCCTGATGCGCCTCCTTCACTTTGCATTTCAACAACATCTACTGTTTGACCGAACATGTTTACTTGTTCTTTCGCTGACCAAAGATCTGCTAGTTCTCCCATAGGAGATGATGGGGTAATAGGATAAATTGCTGCCACTTCACTAAATTGATACGCAATCTTGGATGCTGCGGTATTGCCATCAATGGTAATATATTTTTTTGCCATGGTAATCACTTATTTTTGCTTTTTTTCTCCTTTTAAATTTTTATCATTTCGTCTCAGTGATGTAATTATATATTGTTTGAGGGAGGGCATCTCTGTTTTCTTCAGTAAGCGTAAATATTTTAGTATTTTCTTTGTTTTGTTCAAAGACATTCAAAAAATCATTCACATTCATATCTCGAATACAAATAATGCATTTTCCTTTTGGAAGTGAATATTTTATAACTTTATAAAATCCGTTTTGTTGTTGTAATTCTAGTTTTCCACATTCATCAATAAACGTGTATTCTCCATCATCTACTGATTCTTTGACAAGTTCTTCTGCCTTTGCAAGTACATTGGTGTCAATAAAGTATTTTCCTATTTTGAGAGTATTAGGTTTTTCTGTTTCGTAATGAAACGTTGTTTTAGTTCCTGTTCCAACATTAAGCAATTTATCACCAACATTAAGAACGCCGCCAATGGCAATTCCTTTTTGCCGAAGTAGTGAAACTAGCTTTTCAGCTACTCTTGTTTTGCCAGACTGTTTTTTTCCATTTATGATTATATTCATTTTGTTATCGGTATTATTTTTGATGGTTCTCGAAGTCGTGTACTTCCTAAGTTATTGTCCGGAAAAAACGTTTCGTCTGTTTCTAATAACCAATAACCAGTTTCTATGTCCGAATAATTAAAAGGGTCCGGGCTATAACCATCAGATGCTACAACTCGGTATGTGTAATCTTCAGGGTTTTCAAGTGTGACAAAATCAATAAGTCGTATTGCTTTTTCTTCATTGTAGATTGTTATGGTCATGTCTGCTTTCATTGCTTGCATATCAATTTCTATTTTTCCCCCTAAATCATTTTTTGCTTGATTTGGATCAACTTCTGCGCAAGCGCTTAGCGTTGCAAGAATTATTAATAGTCCAAGTAGTAAAATTATTTTTTTCATGTTATTTCTTTCCTTTTTTATTTTTTTATACAATAATTATAATTGTTGCACATACTGCGCTTGTGCTTAAAGCAACATAGTTAAATGCTTTAGTTTGTACAAAGTTGACAACGTTTGTTCCTTTTTCTAACCAAGTGATAAGATTATATCCAAGTAAACTCATAATCATGCCGCCTACTGCGAATTGCCATCCTTCAATTGCTAGGTATTTGAATATTCCCCCAATGCCTTTGTTGAGCCAATAGTAATAGTGAACGATATATGCCATAATAAAAGCAAATGCTGCTATTGAGACATAGCCAACTGCAAATCCCGCAACTGCTTTTTGTACTTGTATTTCTTTCATTTTGTCAGTGAGGTATGCTGCTGCTTCAAAGGTAAGTGCTATTGCCATGATAGCAATCATCGGGTGAAAAACATTACTGCCTGGAACAAAAAAATCTAATGCTTTAAACCCACTAGCAATAACGCCCATAACAACACTCGTCCATCGTTTTGGATAGAGTTTTTTCCCAAAGGTCAAAAATCCTATAGCAAGTGATGTCATAATTAGACCTGTACCTGGATGTGGTCCAAACCAGTGCAAGATGTTGCCCATTGTTGCTTCTAAGAGTCCCCAAATAGATCCTATAAATAGAACGCCCATAAGCATGCCTAATCGTTCCATTCCTTTGTTTATGTTTGTGTTAATCTGTGAATGCTTCATTTTGTCCGTTCAATATTTCTTGCCAGTATTCTTTGGCTGTTCCCCACATATCTTTTTTAAATTTCTCAATCCAAACTCTTGCACCTTCATTTTTTTCAGCTTCTCGCTTGAGATAGCCTATCATAAGTTCTATCATCCGTTGGCTTTCCCAAAATATTGGTTTGTTATACCAATTAATGTCTTGTGCTAGTTTTCTATGGTGGGAGTACATATCAATATGTTCTCCGTAGAGTTCGTTAATAAGATTTGGATAAATTTCTTCAATCCATTTTCTGTGAAAGCGACAAAGACCACCATTATCAGAATAAAGTTCCATGATCATTCGTTCAACATTTTTATGTCCTATCTCTCGTGGTTCCATATAATCCATTCCATAGGATGTACAATATTTTCCCATAAGTGGCATCGGACTATACATGCCTGGTGACCAATATTGGTTTGCTATCATACTTCCTTCTTTGCCGTGTGAATTGTAGATTGCTAAGTGCATTGCTTTCGAACTATATTTTTCTGAAAGTTTATGTGCGGCAACTCGAATGCCATCATGAAATACTTCTCCCCTGTCACTAAAGAAAATAAGATTTATAATTTCTATTGCAAGTTCTGCGTTGTGCATGGAGTCATTAACAACGTGAAAGTCATCTGGATTAAATTTTGGGTCTTTTGTTAAACCAAAGTCTTCTTTTGGAAAAATATTTTCGTGTAAGCATTCCATCACCCAAGAAATCATAATTCCTATTTGTATCGCATCAACACCCATTCCGTCAGCGTAGTGATTTACTAGTTCTGCTGCTCGTTGATCAAAAATGCCTGTATTTGGTCCAAGTGTTTGATATGGTTCATAATCTTTTTTATACTTGCCGTGCATTTTTTTACATGCTGCAGGACATGGTTCTCCGCATGTTTTGAATTGTTTTGTAACAATACTTTCTTCGTTGAATTGTCGAAGGTAGTGATCAAGAATAAACTTTTTATGAACGTCTAGTCGCTTTTCTTCTGTCCAATTTACTGAGCGATAATTAAAACAGAATAATTCCCCTTTTATTTTTGCAAAGTTAACACCGAATGTTCCCCCTGTGTGAAATGATTCATCGTATCGATATTTTTTTGTTGCAACCATATCTTCGTTAATCATTTTAACGTCAAACTTTTTCAGAAACATTTCGTCAATTTTTTTTCTGTCAGTGAGTTTTTCGTTTCGTAGTGCTTCTTCACCACCATAGATAATTGCTGCAATTCCTAATTGTTGGAACAGTTGGCTACCTAGTCCTCCTCGTCCAGCCCAACAATCAACAGGTGTTACTTCTCCTCGTTCTATTGGTGCTGAACCTATTGCGCCTGACTTTGAATATTTTGCAGCAGGTCCTGTTGCAAGAATTCTGCAAGCGCCAAACTCTTCATGATACTCGTCAAAGACAAATTGTTGTAGTGCATAAAATCCAATCTCATCTTTATACCCTTTCCAAATAGTTTCAATGTCTACTGGAATAAACTCGATGAAGATTCCTTTTTCTTTTGTTCGATTGATTTTAAGAATACTTGGTGTTTGAGCTTTTCCTTTAAGATGGATATAATTAATACCGAGCCGAAGCATAACGTAGGTTGCGCCTCCCATTGTGCTGTCATAGAATAATTCCCATTGGGGTGAATGCCCGGTTACAATCATACGGTGCGTGCCGGGTATGGGCGAACCCGCTAGAAGTCCTTGTCCGAAAATAAGTGCGTTTTTATCTTCTTTGTAGACTTTTAGACCATAGTCCATAGGGCCTAAACTGTCTGGATCATTGACTTCAGTTTCTTCGAAGCTACTTGTTGTAGCGTTAATAATAAGTGCCTTTTGAATAATAATCAGATTTTGCCCCTTTTACACAGGTTTTTGTACGAAATGCGCGTTTAAATACTTAGTGGTTTAAAAAGAACTAATTTTAATTACTACTACTAAATGACAACTAAAACAAACATTTATATATTATAACTTTCTTAATAGTATAATGAATGAAGATATTTTTAATTTTGCGAATGATGCTTCTTTTGTTCGTCTAAAAGCGAAACGTGGAGGTCTAGTTAGCTTAGCTGATTTTGATACTATTCCTACTTTTGAAATTCCTGAAACTTATCGTGTAAATAGATATACATTTCCTTCAGAAAATTACGCGCCTCACATTAGAGATGCTGTAGAAAAAATTGCAAAGTCTGCCGAGAAAAAAGGTTGTAATCCAAATTTCTTTACTGCATTATATGAAGCAACATTAAACGCTCATCAACATGGTAACAAGCTTGATTCAAAAAAAAGTGTGACGCTTGTCTACATTATTAAGGAAGATAAAGTTCGCACAGCAATTATTGATGAAGGCGGACAGTTTGAAGCAGATTTTATTCCATTTATTCTTAACATGCGTCTTGAAGGTTCTTACAAAAAAACGTTTCATAATTATTATCAGTTCTCAAATCAAGAAAAACCCGCGACAAATAATGGAACGGGAACGTCTTTTATGCATGCATATGTAGATGATGTTGCTTACTTAAAATCAAAAGATGGTGGACTTGTAGTTCATTTAACCAAAACATTTTAATGTTTTGATATTTCTAATTATTTTTATTTTTTACCACTTCTTTTTTAAACTCTTTCTCATTTACAAAATACTATTTACTTTTGCCAAGATCGCATAATCCGGTATTGCGCTGGTCTCGAACACCAGTTCCTCACGGAATTCCCGGTTCAAATCCGGGTCTTGGCGCCATTTTTTTTGAAAGAAGAAATTACTATTCTGTTAACTTATTCATATGCTTGTTTTATAAATGAAGTCTTCTTTCTTAATTTTTTATGTGGACCTATAGCTTAGTCTGGTAGAGCATCCGGCTCTTAACCGGAAGGTCGGGGGTCCAAATCCCCTTGGGTTCATATTTTATGCTCTTGTAGTGTAGTCCGGCCAATCATTCGGCCCTCTCGACACGGAAAGCTCATAATTGCTTGCAATTTGTTTTTGGTGATAGAAAGGCCGAGACTCGGGTTCGAATCCCGGCGAGAGCATTTTTTACAAACATTTTTATTTCTTTATCCTTTTCTTCTCTTATGAAATTTTATTTATCTTCTTATAAGCTCGGCGATAAAGCAGATCAGCTCAAAGAAATGATTGGTAATAGACGTATTGCTCTTATTCCTAATGCTATTGACTTTTTGGATGCTGAAAAAATTAATTATGCTCACCATTTACCTTTGCTTGAATCTGCTGATATCGATGCAGAAGTTCTTGACTTAAAAGATTATTTTGGTAAGGAAAAAGAACTTTCTGAGAAATTAAAATTTTATGGTGGTGTGATGGTTTCCGGTGGTAATGCATATGTCTTGCGCGAAGCAATGCATCTTAGTGGTTTTGAAAATATTTTGTCAACGTTACCTGATGATTTTGTTTACTCTGCATGGAGCGCGGGAATATGTGTTCTCGCACCTCGTTTAGAAGGTTTGCATCATGTCGATGACCCAACAAAAAATCCTTACAATACTGAAGTAATTATGACTGGTTTGGGAGTTCTAGATTATCTTATCCTGCCTCATTACAAATCAGATCATCCAGAGAGTGTAGCAATTGACAAAGACGTGGAGTATTGTAAAGAGCATAATATAAAATACAAAACTCTTAGTGATGGCGAAGTAATCATTCTAGAACAATCTTTTAAACAGTGAAATGTTTTGCAATAAATAACGGAGTGTATATTTCTTGAATTCCTGAATCTTTTTTCCAACTAGATAGTTTTGCGTAAATAGTTGCTTGCATAAGTGCTACAGAAACATCGTATGGCATTGCTAGTTCTTCAAGTTTTGTTTCATATTGTTCGTGTGCTTTATTTTTGAGTCCTTGAGGTTTTCCTGATGTTAGTGGTTTTTGGTATACAAAACCTCTACTTTCAATAAATTGTTGTGTGGTGCTATCAATTGGTGCTAGATTTTCATAGCATGCCATTCGTAGAGTTAGTGATGCTAGTTTCATTCCCACTCCTTTCATGGCATCCACCATTTCTTTACGTAATTCTTTACCTCTTAATCTGTCGGGATCATCAAAAATTTTATCTCTAATACTCAGTTGTATCCATGCTTTTGCAGAGTTAATGATAGTTTGACTCTTGCTTGAGTTTTTACCGTAACTGTCTAAAATTTTTTTTACGTCGTCTTTTCGTTTTATTATTTCTTCAGGTTCAAACAAGTCTTGAAAAAGAAACTCGTTAAAAATTTGCTTGTGTCTTGCAAATCGTTCTTGTACTGATAAAATGCTGTAAAGAAGTGTACTATATAGTCTGGGAAGACTTCTAGGGTTATGATTTTCTGAAATTATTAGCATGTTTCCTATTGCGAAGTCTTGTTTAGTCGGTTCCCATCTTGCTATCTCTTCAAGAGGTATCAATGCCATTTTAGACTAGAATTGCTTTCATTTTATAAGCCATTCTTTTATTATTTTGCATATATATGCATAATAACTCGTTTAATAATAACTTTTTTATAGTTCGATGTTCTGAGAACTTCTAAAAACTTCGTAAGTTTTTTATACTTCTTTTTGCATAATTATGCATTATGACGAGACCTCCTAAAGATAAAATAATTTCCTTCAAGCCAAAAATAACCTATTTCAAACCCAGAGGTGTTTATCTCTCCGAATTAGAGGAAATAGAGCTATCTCTGCCTGAGATGGAAACCTTGCGTTTAATCCACGCTGAAGGCATGCAACAGACACAGGCAGCGCAGCTGATGGGTGTCCATCAGTCCACTCTTCAACGGATATTAGCAAAAGCTGAGGAAAAAACAGCAAAAGCATTGCTTTTTGGGCACGCTATTAAAATAGGAAACGCTTAAGTACTACTAAAGGCGACGTAGAGTAATGTCTGAGCGTATGTTTTTCCCGTTGGATAACAATGACGGGGTTAATTCACTCATCGCAGACCAATTTTCGGACGCTCCATTTTTTGGATTGTTTGATTTTGAAACGCAAACGTTCATAGTGATTGACAACACTGCTCAACATGAAAAGGATGATTTAACGCCGATTGAAAAAATTGTGCGAGCGGTTAATCCTACAATAGTATTTGTACAATGTTTGGGACAAAATACTATTCGTTTATTTGAGGAGCATGGTATAAAAATTGTGAAGTCTCAATATAAAACAGTTCGTGAGGTCATCGACCATCACGACGAACTAAAAGAACTCGCAAAAGGTTGCGAGGAAGAATAATCCAACTGGAGGAAATAAAAAATGGTAGAAGCATATTGTGTGAAGTGTAAGGCAAAACGTCAAATGAAAGATCCTAAGCCAAATAAAATGGCTAACGGCCGAGACAGTGTAAAAGGTACTTGCCCTGTTTGTGGTACAGGAATGTTTAGAATTGGTAAAATGCCTGAAGAGTAAATCTCTTCATTTCGCTACAAAGCGTGCCAAAAATTATTTTTAATTTTTGAGCATTTTTTTCTTATTTTTATTCTATTTTTTCTTATTTTTCATTAGAATTATACTTTGAGCACGTTGAAGAATGAAAAGAGTGCGGGGAAGGGGATTTGAACCCCTGACTTCCACGGTACACCACATCTTGATAATCATCGTCAACGTCAAACGTTAACTCATCGCTCAAGATCGTTTATGAGCGTGGCGATCTAACCAGGCTGAACTACCCCCGCATAAATAATGTTCATTGTTTAGAACAAATAATTGGTTTATAAAGCTTTAGTCAAGAGCATTAATTATCTTCTCAGCATCCAAAATGAGCTCATCAGGTGTTGCTTTATGTTGTTTCCAAAATTGCAGGCCATCTCCTTCGTAGCGCGGAATAAGATGTACATGTGCATGGGCAACATCTTCGGCCCAGACAGCAAGTGCTATTTTTCGTGGCTCAAATGCTTGTATCATTGCTTTTTGCAATTTTTGTACTGTTGGAAATAATGTTTTGCTAACTTCATCAGCGACCTCGTAGATTGTTGCTGTATGCTCTTTTGGAACAAGGAGTGTATGTCCTTTTGCTACTGGATTAATATCCAAAAATGCAATGAAGTGTTCGTCCTCGTAGACTTTTGTTGCAGGTATGTCTCCGGCTATGATTTTACAGAATAGGCAGTCTTTCATGGTGTTTCTTCTAAGCCTGCAGTCCTATTTAAGCATATAAAATCACTATTAAGTAGTAAAAAACAATAAACTTTATAAATCCTGCTTAGTCCCATGTAGTTATGAACTCAAATGAATTGTCTCTTCTTTCAAAAATATTTCAACCGGTTGTAGACAAAATTAATGAGCAAGTTGATATTGTGGGTAACTGGTCTAATCAGAGAATAGAAGATGAATTCGGTCAAAGGAGCGCTAATCAAATTCGTAAGAGTCGAGATGTATTCTATATGAATAATTGTTTGCCACTATCTGTTTTAGCATTTGATGAATTTCAGAATTTAAATTTGGAACCTACTTTTGTCATAGAAGAACATTATAATCATAACAGAAATAAACCTGGTATTCATGTTGGTCTTGAAGTGCCTATTCCCACTGGACTTTATACGTTTCATTTTAGGGAAAAGTATGATATAGAAGTACTGCGTGGTTCCTATAGAACAACAAGATCTGGTGTTGAGTCTTTTAACCTAGTTTCCATAAAAAAATACTTTCGCCCTGATAAGAATATTTTCAAGAACGCTGGTGCTGCTATAACCACCCTTCAAAATGGTGATTTTAAACAATTACTTGCAAGTATGCAACAGGATAATTCTCCCGAAGAGTACCAAACAGGTTTTCTAGATATTGTGGGTCCAAATCCCTTATTTACTTTGGACTTTAATTTGGATGGTCTTGTCAAATAAAACATGGACGAGCCGGGATTTGTGCTAAAAAATCCATGATTCTTGGCACATCCGGAAATATTATTCATTTCCACTATGAACCCAGGATTACCCGATTTTTGGACTTTGGACAAAATCGAAAATGACTTGTCTTTTTCATTTGCCAACCGGGCATTCTACCAGACTGAACTACTCGCCCAAGAATACACTTCTTTCTGTTTTTACAAGAAATTTATAAAGTCTTCTTTCTCTCTTAGCTGTATGGAAGATATTATTCGTAAACTGGCCTTAGAGAATGCTGTAAAATATGGTGGCCAAGCTAATCCAAAAGCACTAGTTGGCGCTCTTATGAAAGAAGCTCCCCAGGCAAAAGATGATATGAAGTCCACTATGGACTTAATTAACAAAGTTGTTGAGGAAGTAAATGGATTTGCAGCAAACGAACAAAAAGCAAAACTCCTCGAACTTAATCCTGATTACGAAAAACAAAAGCAAGAACAAAAAAAAGAACGAAAAGAAAAAGCAGGAGAATTGCCTGAGCTTCCAAACGCAGAACAAGGAAAAGTTGTAACGAGAATTCCTCCTGAGCCATCAAAGTATAATCACTTAGGTCATGCGGCAAGTTTCTTAATTAATTATATGTATGCAAAAAAATATGAAGGAAAAGTAATCTTAAGATTTGAAGATACTAATCCTGAAAAAGAAACTCAAGAATTCGTTGACGCTATGACTTCAGACGTGCTAGAATATTTAGCTATTTCTCCCGATGAAACTGTTTTCGCAAGTGATCACATGGAAAAATATTATGAAATTGCCGAACAGTTTATTGATGAAAGTCATGCTTATGTGTGCCATTGTCCACAGGAAACCATTGCTATTCTTCGTCGCGAAAATAAAGATTGCGAACATCGAAACCGAAGTGTTGAAGAAAACAAAACTCTTTGGAGTGAGATGAAAGCAGGAACACTTGTTGAAGGAACGGCAGTACTTCGACTAAAAATTGATATGCAACATAAGAATGCTGTGATGCGAGATCCCGTTATTTATCGTCTTTCTTATATGTCTCATTATAGACAAGGTGATAAGTATAAAGTTTGGCCAATGTATGATTTTGAAAATGCTGTAGAAGAAGGTTTATGTGGTGTAACTCATGTATTGCGAAGTAATGAGTTTGATCAACGAATAGAGTTGCAACATTACATTTCAGAACTTCTAGGTTTTCCAAAACCAGAATACAAACATTATGGTCGATATAATGTAACTGGTGCTACAACGCAAGGAAGAGAAATTCGTGCATTAATTGAAACTGGTGATTACATTGGTTGGGATGATCCTCGATTAATCACACTTCGAGCACTCAAGCGTCGAGGAATTGTAAAAGAAGCTTACTATGAACTAGTTAAAAAAATTGGTCTTTCCAAGAGTAAAACTAATCTTGACTTTTCTGTTATAGCTGCGGTAAACAGAAGTTTACTTGATGAAAGCGCATCTCGTTTTTTTGCAGTAACCCGTCCTATAGAAATACAAGTTGCTGATATTCCAAAAGAACTAAAAGAATTTTCTTTATCGTATCATCCACATAAAGAGAAAGGTGAAAGAAAGTTAGCTGTAACTGAAAATTATTTCATTGAAAAAAAGGACAATGATGGAATTCCTATTGGTCATATCGTCAGATTTATGGATGCTATGAATGTAAAAAAGATTAGTGAAAATGAATTTGTTTTTGTTAGTAGAAGTTATGAAGAATTTTTAGCAACGGGTGCAGAAGAAAAAGCAGGACTTATTCATTTCATTCCAAAAGATGGAAATGAAGTACATGCAGAAATTTTCATGCCTGATACAAAAACGCTTCCTGTTATTTGCGAACCAAACATTAACAAACTTAACGTTGATGACGTTATTCAGTTTGAACGACTTGCATTCTGTCGGCTTGATAAAAAAGACGAGAACAAGAAACCTGTTTTCTGGTTTACTCACGATTAATTAGAAATCCAATTCTTTTAGTTTATCTTTTAATTCTTCAAGACGATCGTATTCAATAATTTGATGAACATGTCGTCGGAAAATACTCGTTTTAATAATATCTTTAATAACAAGTATCATTTTCTTTTTCTTAGCAATTGCATAGCCGAGTTCTATGAGCATGCCTTGACTAAGTGCGGGTGATTGAACAAAAAATAGAATAACATCTGATGTATCTATTTCTTGCATGGCTTTATCCATGATTTCTCTACCAGTCCATCTATCACGTTCCATTTCTTCAGCATCAAAGAATGTAGAATAATGTTCATGACCGCACTCTTGTAGTGCTTCATGAAGTTTAGGTATGGTTATCTTAAGAAATTCAGTGTCTTCTCCACTAAATCTGAATGATATGAAAACTTTTTTGCTCATATGTTCTTTAGAATTCTAACTCTTAATAAACTTTCTGATTAAATCTTTCTTATCAACTTCTGGATGAAATTGTAAACCCCAGATTGGTTTGTTTTTATAGCGATATGCTGCAACACCTTCTTTAGTCGCAAGCAATCCAACCACTTCTTCGTTGCCAAGAGGAATTGAACGAATACCGTTTTGATGCAAGAAGTAACATTTTTGTCCATCAAGTTCTTTTGTTAAGTTATCTTCATGTAAACTTTCAACAACAAGCGGTCCAATCTCTGAAACGTTTTCAAGTGTTATATCTTCAGGCAATAATAGTTCTGCTCCAGCACAAATCCCTAAAACAGAAATGTCTGCATTAAAAACGTGTTGCATGTTTTCTTTGTACTTAAGAAATTCATTATCTTGATATGCAGTTCCACTAATAATTATTTTATCTTCATTGATATGTTCAGTTACATTGCTTATGTGAATTACTTCAAACGTATTTCTTTCTTCAGTGATGATGTCTGTTATTGGTCGAACAAATTCTAATTCATAAAATGTCTTTGTAGTATTTACAGTGCTAATAACAACGATGTTCATTGTTTTGCCTCAATAAACTTTCTGATGTTTTTTGCTTTTTGTTCTCGTTGAGTACTTTCATATGCTTTTGCTTCTGCTTCAAGCGTAAAACAAGGAATGCTTATTCCGTTCATTTCCATTTTTGTTAAGTTATGTTGTTCATTTAATATTCTAACATATTCGCCTGTCTCCGCCTCACTCATAATCTGAACTTCAATTCCTTCTAAAAAGAATGTTATTTCCCAAAATGGTTTACTACTTAATCCCTTTTGTATTTGTCTCTTAGAGGGGTTATATGTTTCAAATAATTGAACTGTTTTATCCAAGTCTCTTTCTGTTATGACTAAATCAATATCTTTTGGCTCTACATCCATACCTTGCAGTTTAAGGTTTGAACTTCCAATAAGTGCAAATTTGATGTTTGCGTCTAAGAATACTTTTGAGATTTGTATGATTAGATCTGTTTTCACTCTTTCGCCTCGAGTTCTGCTTTTGTGATGTGAAATACTCCTGCGTGATTTTCATATTCTACGCGTGATTCTTGAACTTTAATTCGCTTGGCAAACAGAGGACAGTCAACTACAAGCGTTTCTATCTCACCACCTTCACCCGCGGGATTAAGTCCTAATTGTTGTTGCAGTTCTTTTAGTTTTTCAATTCTATCTTCATCAATTGTTTTACCAAGCCATGTCTGATCAAGTGGATAGCCAAATACTCCTGAGATAATAACTTCAAATTTCTTTTCTAATAATTCGTAAAGTAATGCTATTTGATTGATTTGCCAAAGGGGGTTCATTGCCCACAGATCAAGTTTCGCACATATTCTTTGTACGCGACTTGCTTGATATTGAGACGCTACTGCACCGGTTAAAACCCCTTCTATGCCAAAGTCATTTTTGGCTTTTGCAATGGCTTGCTCTAAATCATCAAGTTCTTTTTCTTTCTCACCCTTAGTTGTTGTAATAATAAGAGGAATATTCATGGACTCTGCTTGTAAGTCAACAAGATCAATATTAGGCGTGTGAAACATGTAGCTTTCTTTGTTTTCAGATTTTACTGTAATGGCACAAACCAGCTCATGCTCTTTACTAGCCAGATATGCTGCATAGAGAGAGTCTTTTCCACCTGAAAGGAGAATTGCTAATTTCATTGTTTTTTCCATAGGAAGGAAAGCTTCTTTATAAATAAATCCTTTGAATTGTCCTTCTTAATAGAAATCTTTAAATAGCTTCTTTTCAGAATTCTTATTAGACAGCGTCTAAGACGCAAGAAAACGCATTTTGTGAGGTGTAAACAAATGGCAGATTTATTAGTAGTAAAAGCAAAAATTAAAGATGTAATTGGCGATTATAATGTTGCTGGCGATTTTGCAGACGAACTTGACAAAATCGTTCGAGAAGCAGTTGCTAAAGCTGTTAAAAGAGCAGAAGCAAATGGTCGTCGAACTGTTATGGCAAAAGACTTGTAAGTCTTTTGGCAACCAAAAATAACTTATTTTTGAGTGTGGCTAAAGATCTTTAGGTCTCTAGTCTTTTTTTCTTTTTACTTCTTTTTTCTAGTTTTTTTCGTGCTGTTGAGTGTTGGCGAGGCGCACATTGTTTGCCTATTGTATAAATGGCTGGTTAAAAGGTCTTTAGGTCTCTAGTCTTTTTTTTTCTTTCTTAGTTTTCTTAGCCCCTTTTTTTCTCCCTTTTTTCTGACCGGATGTAACACTCTTTTGCTCAAAATTTCTTTGCAAAAAAATATTTTTCAAGGGAAACATTTATGATTTTTACATACTATTATAGTGTTTGGTCTATGTTTCAAAACATAGACCTCTTATGCCAACATTCTTTTTATAGTAGTTTTTCTAAAGTAATACTAGTGAGAACAGAGACGTTCTACTATGTGTGTTTAGGTGAATATCATGACAGAAATAAGTTATAAAGCAAAACTAGCAAACATGTCACTAAATTCCTTTTTTGAGGAAGAAGAGGACGAAGAGTAATTCAACACTTTTTTATTTAACCTTAAAGGGAGGTTTTTTTAGTAAATCAGATTATTTCTCATTTCTTTACACAACCTTTAAAAGGCAACCTTCGTTAGCTCATTTAAAACATATATGGAGTTGTATATATTATGGCAGAAAAAGTTGAAAAAGGATATTTTGTCCAATTACATTATACCGGCACATTTAAAGACGGCGAAACATTTGATAGTTCTAAAGGAAAAGAACCTCTAGAAGTCTTAGCAGGTCAAGGAATGCTTATCAAAGGATTTGATAATGCTTTAGTTGGAATGACTGAAGGCGAAGAGAAAGAAATTGACATCAAAGCAGATGACGCTTATGGTCAACCTAACGATGAACTTGTTAAAACCATTCCTAAAAAAGATATGGGTGATGATTTAAAACCAGAAGTTGGTATGACTATTGGTATTCGAGCTCCTACTGGTCAGGTATTTCCTGCAACCATTAAAGAAATTAAAGATGAAGATATTATTATCGATGCTAATCATCCTTTAGCAGGTAAAGACCTTCACTTTAAACTCAAAGTTATTGCAACACGAAAACCATCTGAAGAAGATATGAAGAAATTCATGCCTCAAAGTAGTTGCGCTGATGGTTGCGATTCTTGTAGCGGTTGTTAATTGAACGTAACCCAGCGAATTTTTTAATTCTATTTTTTCTATTATGTTTATTTCCTTTTAAACAAGAACACAATCCTTTTAACTAGATTCTTATTTAGCTTTTTTAAGAATGAAAAAAAAGTTATCTGGCGGTCTAAAAGACTTATTAACTGTTCAGGATAGTTTTTTAGCAACTTCTTATGATGTGAAGCAAGGAATTGCTTTGGGAGCTATTTTTGGAGTTACGGGTGCATGTTGCTTTGGATTACCAGGTGCAGCAATTATGGGTTTTAGTGCACCTCTTGCACTTAGCTTACTTAACTCACCTTCTTTAACTTCTTGGAAACGTTTTGTCAAAAAAAGAGTTCCTAATGCTACATTTCAAAAAGAAAAAAGTTTAACTTGGAAATCATCGCTTGTTGCCGGAGGGATAGTTTTTGGTGGTTTAGCACTTGTTCAGGCAAAAAGACTTTTTGATATAACTCCTTTACAAACATTATATGATTCATGGTTGCAAAAAACAGCAGGGGCACATGACACTCAAGTTGATGAATTGTTTATTTCTTCGGTTAAAGAAAGCACTCAATTTATTTGGGGATGGTCTCTATATGCTTATATGGCTTATCAGTTATCTAAGTCACTTTCTGACGGCTTTGTTTCCTACTTCTCTAAGGATATGAAAGCTTTAGCATCTACAATAAAACCAGCATTTGAATCGCCTGAAAAAAGATTGACCAACTATAAACGTTTAGCTAACACAAAAGATCCCTATGCTCTTTACTGGTTAAATCGAACTTTTGTAGAACTTGGAAAGGAAAAAGAAGGTTTGGCTGCTATTCTTAATTATTATTTTAAAGATAATCTAAAACCCAGTCTGCCCTTTCTTTCTCAAAATGGAAGAAAAAAGTTAATTGAATATGACTTAAAAAGAAAACCTCCTCTAACATCCTTTTTACATTCGTTGCTCTTGCCTGTTGACAAATTATTAATTGATTATTATGCTAATTTAGCAATTGATGACGCAAAAGAAAAAAATGATGTGTCAACTCTTTCTCTTTTAGCAACATACCAATCATATATTAATGATAAAGATGTTGATGCTACGTGGAAATCTGTTGCACATATTGTAACACAGAGTGATTCTTTAGATGAGAAAATTCTCGGTGAAGGTAATAGTGGCGGAGCATCTCAAATGCTTTTTGAAGGTGTAGAAGATGATCCTTTACGGTGGTCTATAGTGACTACAGTTGGCGATAAGAAAATTTTGCAAGGAAAATATGATTTAGGAAAAGCTATTTTTCCGGAAACAAATAATAATTCTGTTTTTCAAACTC
Source organism: uncultured Methanosarcinales archaeon (assembly GCA_964611285.1). Taxonomy (GTDB): domain Archaea; phylum Nanobdellota; class Nanobdellia; order Woesearchaeales; family SKGA01; genus SKGA01. Next base: position 7,402 of record CAZSZY010000003.1, on the reverse strand, counting down.
CTCAAATGATAACGCTTCAAGATGAAGGCGAAAAATCTCGTTTGTTTCGTCAGCAATTATGGGGTGTTCCTTTGGATGAATTTTCTATCACAAATTCCACCACTTCATTAGAAAATTTATATGCTATGATAATTGATGGTGTGCGAGAGCTTCAAGACATATACGAAGCACAAGATGTAGTTGAAATTCCAGAAACTAGTTGGGAAGAAAAGTTTCTTTCAACAGACAATAATTTTTATGATGCTAAACAAATTGAGCAGTCTTTGGAGTGGCTTTTAAAAAATAATCCTCTTGCAAGTGATTATTCTATTCAGGAACTTCCGATTGTCGATCCTTTTGTGAGAAACATTGGCGTACACAAGCAAGAAGCTGGCCCCTTGATTCTTCCTTACTGGGATATCGAACCTAAAACACGGGCTCCAAGAATATATGACTATGCTACTCTTCTCTTAACTGCAAAACCTTATCTTTCTCAAAACGATTTTTCACATGCAAGATCTCACGCATTAAATCTTTATGAACGCGAAGAAAGTTTCTTTACAGATACAACTCTAAAGGCATACGCTGGCGCAGTCACGCTTCGAACACTTGGTTTATTTAAGGCATGGAGTAATGAAAAAAAACAATCAGGTCTAGTTTCTTCTCGAAAACAACTTCTTAGTTCTGCCCTTGGCGAAATGTCTTATCTACGCAATCACGGAGATATCTCTATACAAAATTTTGCAGAGTCTAATATTACTTTGTTAGAACATCTCCATGGTAATTTAGGTGTTCTTCAGGAACGTTTTTCTCAATAATCACTTTTTACTCAAAACAAAACTTTAAATAGCTTTAATTTGAGAGTGTTACTATATGGTGCTTGAGAATTTATTTCCTGAGAATTGGCTTGAAAAGAAAACGGGCTATGCTTTTCTTCTTGGTTTCATATTCTCAATTGTAGGAATAATAATTGCTCAGTGGCTTTTTGGAGCTAACGCTGGTTTGGCATCTGTCATGTTCACTTCCATTCTACTTATTCCCTCGCTTAGAAAACTCTTTGTTAAAGAAGAGAAAAGAGAAGAAAAGGAGAAAAGATTTTCTCTTAGAGAATTATACAAAGATAACAAACATCTTATTCATACATACGTTGGTATTTTCTTCGGAGTTTTTGTGGCGTATTGGGCATTAAGTTTTTTTGGTTCTTTAATGAATTGGAATGTGACGTCTCTTTTCAGAGAGCAAGTATTTCTTGATCCTGCTATTAGTGGTCGAGCATCTTATAGTTTCTCTACGTTTTGGAGCATCTTACAAAATAATTGGTGGGTGCTCGTTGCTTGTTTTTTTCTTTCACTCATTTCAGGAGATGGAGCAACATTCTTTGTCGTATGGAACGCTTCGGCATGGGCTGTGATTTTTGGTGTTCGTGGTGTTGCGGCTGCTGCTACTCTTGGTCAAAGTCCTTTTGTTGTTGGTGGTTTAATGCTACTCCTTATCTTGCCTCATATGATTTTAGAAGGTGGTGCGTACATCTTGGCAGGAATTGCGGGAGCGGTTATTAGTGATGAAATCATTCGAAAGTCTAAAGAGATAAAAAAATTTTTGGGCTCTTTGCTTTTGGTTATTGTTGGTTTCTGGATTTTTAATTTCATTTTCAAAATGATTTTATCAGGTCCTGTTCTTATTGTGCTCAGAATGCTCGTGTTAGGTGGTCTGGTATATACTCTTAAGTATGTCTTTACTGATAAAAAACACCAAGAAGTGTTTATGTACAATTATTGGCTCTTTATCATTGCTCTAGTTGTATTTATTATAGGAGCTGGTGTCGAGACTGGAGTTCTTTCTTATTCAGGCCTTTTGAGCAAATACTATCTTGCAGCTTCAGGTATCATATTCTAATCCAGTATACGTTTTACTACGCCAAGTATAGTAAAATATAAAAGTAAACCTCTCTTTAAGTTCATATTAAGGGGGGGCGTTGTTCTCTAAAGCTACATGGCAGACTTTGATAACATACTAGACATCCAGAGTAATATGGCAAAACGGTTGGTTAGAGAGTCAACTATGGATAATACTTTAGAACTTTTGACTATTATTCAAAGTATGGTTGATGTAAAAACTGGCAAGGTCTCAAAAGAAGCAGTGCTTATTGAAGCTGTGCAAAGTGGTATGCTGCAAGCAGAATCTGAAACACTTCTTCGAGAAGTCATTCGAAACGGATCTGTCCGTGAAGATGATGGTTTTCTTTACTTGTATTAATTCTAGGTTAAAAGAATTATTTTTTCTTAGGTTTCTTTTCAAATAGTGCATGAACTTCTTTTGCAGGAGCTGTTGTTTTAAATCCGTATCTGTTTGTTGCAACGCGCACTATTTTATGCTTCCCTAATTGTTTGTCGTATTCTTCGTATTTTTGAATACTTACTCTGTGTTTTGAAGCCAAATCATGAAAGTCATAATGCCCGACACTTTCTATTTCTGTTTCGGTGAGAAGTCCCGTGAGTAGCTTATCGATTGCAAGGTCTTTGCTTGCGCCAATTTTTTTGGTGTTAAGTTTTTTTATTGCTTTAAGAAGCGCTACGTCTTGAACCGGTCCTGTATAGAGATGTCCTGTATATTTCATTTTTCGTTCATTGCAAATTGGGCATTGTTTAATTTTGTTTTCATTAATAATGAAATGGCCGCAGTTAGCACAATAACTATACATGCCTATCAAATCTTCATAGAGTTTTGCTGCTTTTCTTCTTCCTCGCTCGCATAAGAAGTATATTCTGTAATAATGTTCGTGATTATAGGAAAGAATTGGAATTAATGCTTTTTCGTGATGCATGCCCATGAGTTGTACTTTTCGAATAAGTATGCGAAGACCTAGTTCGTGTTTTGCCGGAACATTACTTGATGTTGCCCAGTATTTTGCTTTACAGGTTATAGGATATGTTCCTGCCAAAGGAGCAGTATCTGTTGCTGTTACTGCTAATATTGCTTTTCCTTTCAGTCGTCGTATGGCATTATCTAAAAGAAAGTTTGGACTGCCGAAGGGATCTATGTCAATATAGTCAAAACCACTTTCTGTCCTTGCTAAGAGCGCGTTGGCATCTTCGTTTGTTATTTTAACGCGTAGTTCTTTTTCGAGTTTATTAGCCCCAAGATTTTTGTTCATGTATTCTACTGCTCGTGGATTAACATCATTAAGTTGTATTCCTGCAATCATTGTTTTAGGAAGCTCGAGAAGAAATCTAATTCCTCGAATGCCTGTACCTGCAAGTGGGAGAAGCATGTGTTGTCCTTTTTTCTTAATTGCTTTAAGGAGAAGTATGGAGAGTGTTCTGTTCATTTCCATTTTTGGATTATAGAATACTTCTTGATTTTTTGTCGCGATGTCTTTGGTATTCACGATGATAGTTGCTTTTCCTTCGGTGATTGTTTTTTTCATTTGAGAAACTCCGGCAGTAGTTCTGGTTGTTCTAATATACCTTCTTTAAGAAGATGAAGATTATTTATAGTTATCTTTCCAGCGTATAAATCTTTTACTTTTCCACCGCTTTTAACGAATTCTCTAATTTGAAGATATCCTCGAAAATACGCATGATCTTTAAGGTAACCGCCTGGTTTGCTGGTGTCGCCTAATCCTCGCTTAACTCTAGTTACCATTTGAAATCCTATTTCATCACTTCCTACGTATGGTCTGATAGTTTGGTAAATATCTGCAAATCCTTTGGTTTTACCAAGATGTGTTGCAAGGGCAAGTATTGCAGAACTAAATTTCGGATTAGTAATGCCCACTCCTTGCATTGCTTCATTATACTCTGCCATTCCTTCTTCAACTGTAAGGTAGTCTCGTATTCCAATGTTAAATATGTTGTATGGTTGTTTAGTTCCATTATGCCAGCGAAGGACATGAGTTTCTATTTCATGCACAATAAGTTTTTGCATATCTTTATTCGTAAAGAGTTCATCTGCCTTTATAGTGATTGTTTTGGTGTCTTTAGTGACGGAAGTTCTTGCAAGAGCAAGTTCACTGTAAACAATATTCCAGTCATCAAGCTTATAGTGCTTAAGAACTGTTTCAATTCGTTTTCCAAGTTCTGTTGCAGGAAATAATTGCGATGTGTCTTCTTCTTTTGGTTGTCTATTTTTTAATCCTCGCTCCAGCGTCTTATTTACTTCTTCTAATTCTTCATTACTTAATGCGCCAAACATTTTTTTCACGATAAAGTTATCTGTGCCAATATTATCTAATGCTCTTGCTTCTTCAAGTAAGTCTTCTCGCACTTCTTCAAAGAGTTTTCCCATCGAGGTGTTTGTTTCGATGTGAAGCGCCAGTAATTCTTCAATAAGTGGTTTAACATTGTAGTGGTTGTAAGTAAATTGAGGATTATACTTGCTCTTCGCGACAAAAAACTTTTTTTCTTCCTCTTGTCTATTAATTGGATTAATGATGTCGTATCGATAGCGAACTTGCGCTAGTTTTGCGAGTTCTTTATCAATGTGCTTTAAATCTTGCATGAATGGTCTAAATTTCTTATATTTTATAAATTGTTACTTCTTTCTTGTTTTCATGAACGGCGGTATGGATGATTATATCAAAGATTTTTTTGATGAGCTTATTGCAGATACAACGCTAGAAAAGCATGGTATTGCGCAACTAAAGCTCGCTCTTTGTAAAAAACACTCTATAAAAAATGTGCCAACTGATATTGAAATGCTTATTCGCACGCCCAAAGAACTAGCAGAGCAGTTTAGAAAGCGCCTACAAACAAAACCTAATCGTTCGCTTTCAGGTGTTGCGCCTGTTGCTATTATGACTAGTCCCGCTCCTTGTCCTCACGGCAAATGCACAACGTGTCCTGGCGGTCTTGATAGTCCTTGGGGCGATGTCCCGCAGAGTTATACTGGTGCTGAGCCGGCTACGATGCGCGCTATGCGTGCTGGATACGATGCATATTTACAAGTGTTTAATCGTCTTGAACAATATCTGGTGACAGGTCATGTTGCAGATAAAGTAGATCTCATTGTTATGGGTGGGACGTTTCCTGCTCGAGAAGTTGAGTATCAAGATGAATTTATTATGTATGCATTTAAAGCAATGAATGATTTCTCAGAAACTTTTTTTGAAAAGAATGGTCATTTTCGTTTAGAAAAATTCAAAGTGTTTTTTGAGCTTCCTGGCGAAGTTGGAAATGAAAAGCGAACAAAAAGAATTCAAGCAAAAATCCGAGAGCTTAAAGGAACTTCTACTTTAGCTGTTGAGCAAGAAAGAAACGAAACTGCAGTTATTCGTTGTATTGGCTTAACAATTGAAACTCGTCCGGATTACGCATTAGAGCCGCATGCAAGAAAAATGTTACAGCAAGGTTGCACAAGAGTCGAGCTTGGCGTGCAAACCATTTATGATGACGCGCTTGCCAAAATTAATCGCGGTCACAGCGTTGCTGATAATAAAAAAGCAATTAAAGTGCTCAAAGATTTTGGTTTCAAACTTAATTTTCATATGATGCTCGGCTTACCTGGCGTTGACAAAGAACATGACATTACAGCATTAAAGGAGCTTTTCACTGACAGTGATTATCAGCCAGACATGCTTAAATTATATCCTTGCATGGTACTTACAGGAACAAAGCTTGAGAAAGATTTTAAGTCCGGAATGTTTGAACCGTTAACAACAGATCAAGCTGCAAAAATTATTGCAGAATTTATTCCTTTAGTTCCAAAGTATTGTCGTATTATGCGCGTGCAAAGAGATATTCCAACGTATAGAACGCTTGGTGGTGTGGGCAGAACTAATCTTCGACAATATGTCGATACGTTAATGAAACAACAAGGAACAAAAAGTAAAGATATTCGTGCTCGCGAAGCAGGAAGAAAAAAACCAGACCGAAAGCCAGATATCCAGACCACTGTAATGCCGTATTTGGCGAGTGGCGGAAAAGAATTCTTTATTGCAATAGAAGATGTTGCTAATGATATTCTCTACGGTTTTTGTCGTCTTCGATTTCCTGGCCAACAATTAAGTGAGCATTTCACAAAAACAACTGCAATGATTCGAGAACTTCATGTGTATGGTGCTGCAGTTGGTATTGGTGAAGATGAATCTGAAGCAACTCAGCATAAAGGATATGGCAAACAATTGGTTGCAAAAGCCGAAGCAATTGCAAAAGAGCATAATTATGACAAGATGCTTGTTATTAGTGGCGTGGGTGTGAAAGAGTATTACAAAAAGCTCGGGTATGCTAAAGAAGGAACGTATGTCTCTAAACTATTATAATTGCTCATACCAAACCTTTTTAAAGGAAAACTTCTGCTAATGACTTAAATGACGCTTGGCCAATATGTAGTAGATCATCTTTCTAACATTATTACGATTGGATTTTACGTGTTAGTAATACTTCTTTTAGTTATTTACAGAAAGAAATTTGACTTTCAAGGAAAAATTATTGCTATGCGAAGAACCAAATTCGGCGTTGATTTCATCAATAAACATGCTAAAAAACACAAAGAAACAATTAAGATTCTTGGTTACACAGGTATTGGTGTTGGTTTTATTGGCATGATTTACATTTTTATTTACGTGCTTGGAGCTCTTATCAAATTATTTACACAACCACAAGGTCCTGCAGCACTTTCACCTGTTCTTCCCGGAGTTACTATTCCTGGCAGTCCATTATTCATCCCATTATGGGTTTTAGTTCCTTTATTCATTGTTATTGTGCTTCATGAACTTGGTCACGGTCTTGTTGCAAAAGCGCATGGTCTTCCAATTAAGAGCACGGGCTTTGTGTTCTTTGGTCCACTTGCAGGTGCTTTTGTTGAGCCCGATGAAAAGAAATTACAAAAAAGTAGTGATGTCGTGCAATACTCTGTATTTGCCGCAGGTCCTTTTGCGAACGCATTAACTGCTGGCGTTGTCTTACTAATTTTAACATTAATACTTAATCCACTAACTGGGCTAATGGTTGATCCATCCGGTTTTTCTGTCGCTGAAGTAACTCCTGAGTTTCCTGCAGCGCTTGCTGGTCTCGAAGCTGGCGTAACGTATAATGTGGTTAATGGAGATGCAGTAGCGTCTTATGAAGAATTAACTATGTCATTAGCATGCATGGTGCCAGGTGACACGGTTTCGATAGGTGATGGTAGTAATTCGTATCTTATTACAACGACAGCCAATCCACTTGATGAGAGTAAAGCATACATTGGTGTTCTTGGTATTCAAACTGACTTTGAAACAAAAACTGGTGTTCCAGAATGGTCTCTTAGTATTATGATGTTTCTTCGACAATTCTTCTTTTGGATTTTCGTATTAAGTCTGGGTCTTGGTGCGTTTAACTTACTGCCTTTAGGTCCTGTTGATGGCGGACGAATGATACAGCTTGGATTTGCAAAAACACTTGGTGAGAAGAAAGGACACAAGATTTGGGTAAAACTAGCATTA
>CAZSZY010000002.1:73664-83641 GCA_964611285.1 uncultured Methanosarcinales archaeon | reverse complement strand
GGTTGTTCTTGGGTAAATACTGGTTGTGGTGACTGTGTTTGTGATAGTGGTTATAATACTTGTTCTGATGGTTCTTGTGTGTTAGCTACTACTACCGAGACTTGTGATGGCGTTGATAATGATTGTGATGGTGATACTGATGTCGATGATTCTGAGCTCGAATGTTGTCTTGATAGTGATTGTCCTGCTCATAATTACTGTGATTTGAGTAGTCATACTTGTGGTGATAGTTGTTTGTATGGTTATGAGTGTTTAGAAGGAGACTTTTGTATTGAAGGAACTTGTTTGGATGGTTGTGATATTTATAATTCTGGTGATGCTTGTGTTCCTGAAACGATGTCTAATAATTTCACCCAGTATGGTATGTGCGTACTTAGCAATAATGATGGTTCTTATTGTGAAACTTTTGGGGCTGCAAAAGTTGAGGGTGAATCTATTTATGTTGCTAGTTGTGGAGACATTTTATCTTTGGGCTATGATGGTTCTGATAGTTGCACTACTGGCGTTTTGTCTGGTGGCGCGACTCACGGTGGCTATGAACCTACAGGTGCTTGCATAGGAAGTATTTGTTGTGTTCCAACTGCAGATCCTACAGAGGTTTGTGATGGTTTTGATAATAATTGTGATGGTTTAACTGATGAAGAAGGCGCGACAGGTTGTACTACTTATTATTTTGATGGTGATGCTGATACTTATTTTGCGTCTGGTGCTGCTAGTCATTGTTTGTGTAATTCTGGTGATATAGCTAATTACACTGGCACGACTGCTGGTGATTGTGATGATGCTGTTGCGGCAGTCTATAAAGGTACAACTAAATTTTTTAGTTGTGGTAGTGATTATTGTTTGAATACTATAACTCAAACATGTCAGGCAGACGATTCGTGGTCTCCTTCTTGTACTCCTCTTGTTACTCCGACTTGGTATAAAGATACTGATGGCGATCTTTATAGTGAGGGTTCAACATTGACTCAGTGTTCGCAACCAGCTAACTATTTTCTCTCTGGAGATTTGACTGCTACTTCTGGTGATTGTAATGATGCTGTTGCGTCTATTCATCCTGGTCAAACAGAAACTACGATTGATAGTTTTACTGGTTATATTGCCGCTCGTTGTGATGGTGTTGATAATGATTGTAGTGATGCTGATGCTGGTTCAAATTCGGTTGCTGAGGATGAGAAAGGTATAGTTACTTGTTATGCTGATGTTGATGGTGATGGTGCTGGAAATAAGACTAATAGCGAGATTATTTGTAGTTCAGATGCGAATTGGAATTCTGATCCTTTTGTTTGTAATGGTATTACTGCAACTGATTATATTACTGAGTTTAATTCTCCTGTTAATCCTGATCCTGCATCAGTGACTTGGGATGTTCCTCTTTCTTTTGATTGTGATGACTCAGACTCTTTACAATATTGGAAGTGTTGTGGTGATACTGAATCAATGTTGTTTATGAAAGTTGGTGCTCCTGGTTATTGGAATGCTGTTGATTTGAATGATTATCCTTGGAATGTTGGTGTTGGTGTTGAGTTTATGGAGTATAGCCCTCAGCGTGTTGCTTGTTGTCCTAATCCTACTGACTGTGTTGCTAAAAATGATTTTAGTGATTATGTTTGTTATGGTGTTGGTGTTAGTCAGACTTTTGTTGCTCCCGCTCCTGATTCTCAAGGAGCTATTACTTGTGAGACTGAAAATTCTTGGGTTGATTGTGATAATGATGAAACTTCTTGTACTGTTGATTGTGGTTTTGTTGATAGATGGTTAATGCCTGATGTTTCTGCAACTCCTTTTGGCGGTTATACTACTGATGCTGGTGCTGCGCAAGCTAATCGTACTGAGTGTTGTGGTGACGATGCTGGTGAATTTTTGAGTGTTGGTTCTTGTGTTGCTAGTGATAGTAAGGATGTTATTTGTTGTTCTGTTGCTGGTCAGTATAATTTAGATGGTGTTTGTGTTCCTTATACTGGCTGTCCTGATATTATGCGTACTGCTCCTGTTTGGGTTGAGTATAATTTGTCTTGGTCTGAGCTTGTTATTCTTGAGGCCGGTCTTCCTAATGGTTATTGTTGTAATACAACAGCTGTTGGTAATGATTTGGATACTCATCCTTTATGCGTTTCTATAAGTGATGATAGTGGCTGTTTCCTTGATCTTGCTCCTGTTGCAACAAACTCTCCTGATGACGTGCACATTTTTTGTGATACTGATGATGAGTGTGTTCTAGAGCCAGTTGTTAGTCCTGATAGTCCTTTTAGTTCTTGTGAGCAAACTGATGCTTGTTCTGAGGAAGCAACTCGACTTGATTATGATTATTTGGCTGGTAGTGTTTTGTGTACTGATACTAGTTATACGACTACGACTGTAACAAGTGGTTGTTATCCTAAGTATGATGGAACTTCAGATGTGTCTGCTTGTGATCGTGTTGATGTTGTTAATTATGTTGGTAGTGATTGTAGTGTTCTTTGTCAAGAGGTTGGTGGCGTGTTAACTTCTTGTTCCGAGGTTTGTGAAAGTTATACGCCTACTACGACAATTACTTATCGTGGTCCTGGTGATTGTACTACGTCCACAGAATTAGTTTGTGCTAATGATATTGTTCTTTCTCCGACAGATATTGCAACTGTTGATAACGCAACGTGTTCTCCTGCTAGTTTTTGTAATGAGTTTGGTTGTTGGGCTAATGGTTGTCCTGCTTGTACTAGTGCTGGTTGTCCTTCTTGTTCTATTGCTGATAAGTATACTATTGATGTAGTTTGCTCTGAGTCAACTACTTGTTCTCCTTTCGTTCCTCCTACGAGTTGTTTTGTTGATGAGACTCCTCAGGGTTTTCCTCTTTTAATTGAAAAATCAGATGGTAAATTCTTAGAGTGTAGTCCGAAAGATTCTGTTTATGAAGGTGATTTTTGGTGTCCTGATGGCTTTGGATATAACGATATTACTGGTTTGTGTGAAGAAAAATTAGATGTTTGTGATTTTGGTCCGTCTGGTTCATTGCATGTTGGTTGTGATATGATTACTAATAATGCTGATGATCCTTGGAATAGATATAATTCTGCTTGTGTTTGGAATTCTACTACTCAAGCTACTGCTCTAAATGCTTATGATTATTCTTGTTGTTTGAGTGCTGTGTTGAATAATCACGAGTTGTATACTACTGGAGAAACTCTTGATTTTATTAGGGTATACTAGATTTCTTCAAATTTTAAATCCTAATTTATCTACTAAATTTACTCTTCCTAATTTAACTTCTTCATTTTTAAATGAATTCAGAAGATTCAAATAATACTTTGGAATGGCTGGATTTTTCTTAGTCCAAGCTGTTTTGTTCTGGGTTTCTTTGCAGAGTAATTCTTCCATCCACATTGCAAACCCTTCGTAGATGTCCATTTTTGTAGTGCAAATTCCAAATGAATAATTTTTTTTATTTAATTTTTTATTTAGGTATTGACGGGAATTCTCTTTATTTGTTTCTATATATACCAATTCTTTACCTATTGTTGAATGTTCGCAAAATAATCCGTGACCGTATAATTCATGAAACGTTGTTGGAATCAAATGTTTGGTTTGATGGTGCGCGTATGCAGTAAAATTTTCAGGAACGTACAATCCACTACTTTCCTTGTTAAATCCATTAATTATACAAAATGTGTTCCATACTTTTGTATCGTATATTTGAAGTTTTGATTTTTGTAATGTTAAAGAAAATTCTTTAGCAACAAAATTTGATGCAGTATCTAGTATTGTTGCTAAAGTTGATTTCATTTTATACTTCTTTTTTCATCGCTTTTAGTATTTTTTCTGCTTGGTTTTTTGTTACTTTAATTCCTGTTTCAAACGCTATATCGACTAGCGAGTTAAGCGCGTGACTTAAAGCACTATTCAATAAAGGTGCTGCTTCCTTGTAACTTCCATATATTCTAGCGGCTTCTTTTTTTAATTTCTCATTTACTTCTTGTTCAAAAATTGCAGTATATATGTTTGTTAGTTCTTTTTTTAATTTTTTTATATCTAAGTCCATATTTTTACCTTCGGCGTTATTTTTATCTTCTGTTGATATTTAATTTTTTTGCATATAAATCCAGTAGTGCACCTTCTGTGGCATTTATTGTTTTATGAGTTTTTCTATCATATGTATATAGTCTGCCTCCTGTTATTCCTTGCTTATTTTCATGTAAATGAACTTGTCCTCCTATGCTTGGCATATCATATATAATTGGTTTCTTTGTTCCTGGATTTGCGTTGCTGTAGTAAAGAGCTGTTGCTCCTGGAGTTAAAATATCTATTTGATGTGTTGTTTTAATAAGTATGTTGTCAATAATTTTATTTAATGTTTCAGTCATTTTCTTTTCCTCTTGTTATTTTTAAAATCGTTTATAATAGGTAATAGATTTACTTTTTTCATATGGTGGTTTTTTTCTCTTAATTATAAAGAACCACATTTTTTTGAAATTATTTATTCTATTTCGTAGTTTGTTCATTTTTATTTTGTGCTGTGATAAATCCATATTTTTTTTCTGCACTTAATTTATAGAATGGTGCGTTATCTTCTAATAAGAACCTTTTTTTAACATTTGAAGATAGTTTTGTGCAGTCCTCTATTTTTTGAAGTTCTTCATAAATAATTTTCAATTTTATTTGTTCTTCAAATGGACTTGTTTTTTCAATCATGCTTTCTTTTTGATTTAACAAGTAGTGTGCTGTAAATCCTATTTTGTAATCTTGTATTCCTTCATCAATTAAGTCCACAATTGATTGTATGTCTGGTTTGTTTTCTTGTTTTGCTTTGAAAAAGAAACTTCTTTTTTTTCTATGTAATTCGGGTTGTACATATGCTAAGTTTAATGTTGCTTTACACTGGTATGTATAGCCATTTTCTCTTTTTTGGTATAATTCTTCAACATTCATAGTTGTTCCTCCGAAGTGTTATTACTTCAAAGGAGTTAAAACACTCACTTTATTTAACATTCACCTTATAATTTTGGCTAAATGTATAAGGCATTTATAAAGCAAGAACGCACTGGCCAAGTTCTCGCAGAAGTTAAAAAGACTAGTTACTATCTATTTTTCATGTTCAAAAAAGAAACATTTAAATATTATTTGCATCATCTATTTCGAATAAAACACGTAGTAAGTGATGCAAAAATGATGGGTCTATCAAAACAAGCAGTAAAAGTAATTTCCGATCTTGAGTTTCAGGAAAAGTACTATTTTACGAAAGATGATATTAGAAAGCATTTTAACAATGAAAAGCAACTTTACGATTTTATTTATTACCAACGGAAGAATCTTCGGATTATCAAACTAAACAGAGATAAATACTTTCTTGTACCTATCAAAGCAAGGCACAGTCTTTGGACAGATAGTCCCTTTATTGTTGCCGACGAGATGATGAACGGAGAAGGATATTATATCGGAGGTTGGTATTCTGCCAAGTATTGGAAGCTAACTGATCAAGTGCCTATGCAAGTAGATATTTATTCTCCTAATAAGTTTGGTAAAATAAAAATTATGAATAAAAGATTTGTATTTCATAGAATCAGACCCTCGGGTCTAAAAAAAGGAGTGCCTAAAAAAATTAACGGACACTCATTTATTATTATGAGTAAGGAAGAAACAGAAAAATGGTTTTCAAAGAAATAAAAAAAGTAGAGTTATATGATATTATAGCCAAAAAAGGTTTTGATTATGATTTAATGGTTAAAGATTATTATCTAACTATTCTTTTATACTTGATGAAAGATATTAAAGGACTTCATTTTAAAGGAGGCACGGTCTTACAATTGACTCTTCTTGACCATGCACGAATAAGTGAGGATATAGATTTTACATTAAACCTGCCTTTAGAAGTTGTAAAAAAAGATATTAAAGAAGTAATTACTACGTCAGGTTTATTCGGTACTCTTAGTCAAGATAAGGATGTTGATGGTTTTGTTCGATTGATTGTTCCTTACAAGTCTATTCTTGGCGATGACAGGATTTTTATTGATTTAAATGAGCGAGGAAAATTATTATTAAAACCCGAGTTACTTCTTATGAATCATTTTTATCCAAATATGCCTTTGTTTAAAGTTTCTTGTCTTAATCGTGAAGAAATGGTTGCAGAAAAAGTCGCTGCTGCTATTGGTAGAAATAAACCACGAGATCATTATGATATTTATCAACTCATTAAACATGATGTTACATTTAATATGGATTTGGTACGTCAAAAGTGTGCGCAATCTGGTGTTGATCCAAGTATCTTAAAAATGTTTAACAAGGCCAAGACACTCCGTAATCGTTGGAATAGCGACATGCTTCCTTTATTGGTTGAAGAAGTGAGTTTTCAGGAAGTTATGAAAACACTTGCAGCGTATTTTAAACTTAAAGAAGAAAAAGATAAGGAGAAAGAAATTAATTAGATATTTTATTTTTTTTGCTCATTTTCTCAAAGATTTCTTGTTTCACTGGCCAAGTCTTGATAATATATATAAAGTTCTATTCTTCTTTTATTCTTATGGATGAAAAAACAGCCATTAAACTCTTTGAAAGCAATAAGATTAGGACTCAATGGAATGCTGAAGAAGAAGAATGGTATTTTTCAATTATTGATGTTGTTGCTATTTTAACAGAGAATACTTTTCAGTCTGCTAGAAACTATTGGAAAGTTTTAAAACATCGTTTAAAAGAAGAAGGAAACGAGTCGGTTACAAATTGTAACCAACTGAAAATGAAATCTTCGGATGGCAAATTTTACAAAACTGATGCTTTGAATACAGAGCAACTATTTCGTATTATTCAATCAGTTCCTTCTAAAAAGGCAGAACCTTTCAAACAATGGCTTGCAAAGGTTGGTAAAGAAAGAGTTGATGAACTTGCTGATCCCGAACTTTCTATCAATAGAGGCTTACAAACCTATTTGAAAAAAGGTTATTCTAAGGACTGGATTAACCAACGATTAAAAACTATTGAAGTGCGTAAAGAATTAACAGATGAGTGGTCTAGAGTGGGGATGGCTAAACAATCAGACTTTGCGATACTTACAAACGAGATTAGTAAAGCTTGGTCAGGAAAAACAATCAAAGAGTATAAACAATTTAAAAATTTAAAAAAAGAAAGTCTTAGAGACAATATGACTAATTTAGAACTCGTTCTTAATATGTTGGCAGAGGTTTCAACAAAAGAATTATCTGAGCAGGATGACCCAATAACTTTTGATGAAAGTGCAGAGATTGCTAAAAAAGGTGGTGGTGTTGCTAAAGTGGCTAAAGATAAATTAGAATCTCAGTTAAAAAAGAAAGTAGTCACTTCAAAAAATGCTAAAGATATTCATTTCAAAGAAAAAAAACAAATAAGATAATCGTTTTTTTTACTCATTTTCTTAAATATTTCTTGTTTCACTGGCCAAGTTCTCGTAGTAGTTAAAAGAAGACTTGTTTTCTTGATTGTTTGTTAACTAATTGAAATATACAATATAAATAATTAAAACGATACTTTTAAATATCAAATGATATTCTGTTATATCAGATGACTAGAAAGAACACCAAAGAAATAATCAAGACGTATTTTCTTGATAATCCCACTGCAAAACTGAGGGTGCGGGAAATTGAACGAACAGTACATACATCTCTGCCTTCAACAATCAGATTTTGTAAGGACTTAGAACAAGAACATATACTCACGATTATCAAAATAGGCACTGTTAAATTTTATACTGCAAATAAAATGAGCCCACAATACTTATTGGAGAAGCGACTTCATAATATTAAACAAATATATAATTCGGGATTAATAGACTATTTGAATCAAGAATTTAGCAATCCCGTATTGATTTTGTTTGGATCTTTTGCAAAAGGTGAAGATATAGAAGAAAGTGACATTGACATATATTTAGAAACTCCTTCGAAAAAGAAGATAAATATTGAAAAATTCGAGAAGCAACTAAAAAAACAAATACAATTATTTCAACAAAAAGAAATACGAGAAATAAAAAATAAAAATTTGGTAAACAACATATTAAATGGAATAACTATAAACAAACAAATAGAGGTTTTCAAATGAAAGAAGCAAATTGGAATGACTGTTTAGGTAATAATTTGGCAAGGAAAATAACGCCTGATAATAACAGAGCCAAATCTCTTTCAGAAACTGCGCATGAAAGAATAGCTGTAATTAAAGAAGTATCTAGTAAAAATTGTAATTTTGTATTTGAGGATTATTATACGTCTGTGTTAGAATTACTGCAAGCACACGCATTCAGAAACGGATTTCTTGTTCTTAATCACTTATGTATTGGATTTTATATTAGAGATAATCTACAACAAGAAGATATTTTTCATTTGTTTAACGACGTAAGGTATAAACGAAACTCTTTGACATATTATGGAACTCGAATGGATTATGCTGTTGCAAAAGAAGCAATAGAACAGTGTAAACGAATTATGAAAACATTATCTGAAGAAACAAAAAAGTAATTATCTAAAATTCACTTACTCATTCTCTCGTAAATTCTTATACGAAAACGAATCAAGTTCATCTTTATACTGATATTGTCCTTGTCTAAGTATTAATGTAGCTGCTCGTTTATCCCTCTTGGTGATTGCACTACCGCTGTTACTCATAAAACCAGCATATGCAGTTTCACCAAGGCCAAGCGATCGTCCAGTTTCTTTATTGAATCCGACTTGATTTCCTGATAATGTAACAAGAGAATATAAAATTTGGAGTTCTCCATTTATTGTTGTAAATTCGTTGAATGTTTGATTAATTCCTAGATTAACATGTGTGATTACAGAGTCAGGATGAAAATTTGTTTGATAATCATAATTTTGTTTATCTTCTGTGGTGAGGACATAATCACTTGTTGTTCGAACAATATTCGCATTCGGAAATGCTGTTTTGAAATCATTAATCCATCCATTAACTGTTGCACTTGTTGCGCTAGGACTATCTGCAATAAATTGTTCGTAATTAAATAAAGCAGGTCTGCCCATTGCATGTTCGATATTGTTCAAATAAACCATGTCGGCAATATCTAAAGCGCTGACTGTGATTGTATCATCTACTCCTGTTCCGTATGTACCCACTTCTTGTGGGAGTGTCCAGTTATATGTTTGCAGAGTATCTGTTGCGAACATTGGTTGCGTAACTGTTTTTGTCCAGTCGGTAAACGTTCCACCGCGAGCTAGAAATCCTTCTTTGCCACCAATTAAGAGATAAATTTCTGTTCCAGGATCCAATGCAATGTTTGATTTGTAATAACCATTAGCATCAGTTACATCAGTATCAAGAACCACATCGTTTGCTTTATTCACAAATTGTACGGTAACGCCATCTAGTTTTTCACTGATGTCATCTCCATTTCGAATAGTTCCTTGATATTTTGCGTGTGGTAAACTATCACAAACAACATCGTGTTGTTGGTTAGTAGGACTTGCTGTGTAATCAAAGTTATGGGTTGTTTCCATGAGGCCAATACCATCAGGAGGAATAATTGTCATTGTGTATCCTTCTGGACTAGTATAAACAGGAATTGTTGCTTCAAAATCATAACTTGTAGCGCCTTCAGAAAAATCGCTGTATGTTTCTGTCGGTTTATCTTCTCTTGTTAGAATAACTTCTAAATTATGTCCTGTTATGTTGCTCCCATTTGTTGATTGAATAATTCCATATGCTCGAACATAATCAGGATTGTTAACAACATCGTCCATGGTAAATGCAATGTTGTTTGGAAGTAGTTCTCTCATGTAGAATGTTGTGTCGAAGTCTTGTTTGTTTGTTAGTGTTGCGTTTAGGTCTACGAGTATGCTGTCTTGTTCGTTTCTTTGTATTGTTGGTAGGTTGTTTGTTCCTGTGCTTGTGTATTGCCAGAGTGTTTCGCTTGTTCCGTCTTTTACAATTGTTATGTTTGCTCCGTTGTCGCTGGTAACGTTCATAGTATAATCTGCTTTAGGAATATCTTTCATTGTTAGTTCAATGTTGTTTGGAAGTAGTTCTCTCATGTA
>CAZSZY010000002.1:7000-73564 GCA_964611285.1 uncultured Methanosarcinales archaeon | reverse complement strand
TAGGAATATCTTTCATTGTTAGTTCAATGTTGTTTGGAAGTAGTTCTCTCATGTAGAATGTTGTGTCGAAGTCTTGTTTGTTTGTTAGTGTTGCGTTTAGGTCTACGAGTATGCTGTCTTGTTCGTTTCTTTGTATTGTTGGTAGGTTGTTTGTTCCTGTGCTTGTGTATTGCCAGAGTGTTTCGCTTGTTCCGTCTTTTACAATTGTTATGTTTGCTCCGTTGTCGCTGGTAACGTTCATAGTATAATCTGCTTTAGGAATATCTTTCATTGTTAGTTCAATGTTGTTTGGAAGTAGTTCTCTCATGTAAAACGCAGTATCGAAGTCTTGTTTGTTTGTTAGTGTTGCGTTTAGGTCTACGAGTATGCTATCTAGTTCATTTCTGTTTAGTGTTGGCAACGCATCTGCTCCTGTGGAAACAAAATCCCAAAGTGTTTCTCCACCTTCATTTTTTGTGATAGTAATGTCTGCGCCTGCATCTATGGTTGTATTTCCAGTGTATTCTGCTTGAATGAATGTGAGTGTTGGATTAAATTCATTGTCTGACCAAACTGCAACGTTTTGATTTGCAGTCGCGTCTTCGTAATGATATTTTGTGAATGCGTATTCTACTGGAACAGTACTTTTTATTGTTTTAATGTTGTTGATATCATAAGCATCACTAACCGGTCCTGAATATACTTCTTTTCCGTCCACAGTAATTGTTCCTGTAACATCTGTTTGTGCCACATTTCCAAACAAGCTTACATATGCGCTATCAACGGCCATGTCAAGTGTGAATGGTGTCTCGCTATCAGTAATTGCAACGCTATTATTACCATTTGTTGTTTGTATGCTTGTCGCTGTTGGTTCTGCACTTCCATCTAGGTTAAGGGTTGCAGGATCATAAGGGAATGATTGATAAGGAATTGTAAATGTTGTGCTAAAGTTTCCGTCTGCATCAGTAAATAATTCTTGAGCGCTTCCACTTTCCGGTGTTAAAACTATCTTGAAGTTTTCTCCAACTGGATTTCCACCGATAGTAACATGTCCAATGACTGGCGCGCTATAACTTTCAAGAATTGGTGCAATAACATGTTCTGGATATCCTATTTGTCCTGCTTCAACACTAATGCTATCTTTTATGGTTGCAAAATTAATTGGCTCGTTGCCATCTGCAGATATTTCAATGTAATATTTGATTGGGTCAAGTGCTCCGCCTTTTATTCCTTGTAAAGATTTTTTGGTACTTGCTTGCTCGCTTAGTCGTGAGTAACTTAGTATTGGTGGAATATCATTTCCAGTTGCGACAAATTTTAATGTTTCTCGTTGTGTTGGCATAACTATATTTGCAATATATATGCCCGGCTTGTCCGCTCTCCAATCAGCTTGGATTATTTTACTTGATGATTCATAGTCAAAAGGAATGTTTGCAACAAACTGTCCAATACTATTAATAATTTGAATTTGACTTGGCTTTTCAGGAAGTGTTCCGACAAATCCAACGTGTCTACTATTGCCACTATTAATGACTGTTAATTCAGGTTCTTCAAAAGGTATTTCTTCTACTGGTGTTGAAATATCTTGTGTGTATTCTCCATTAAAATCGGTTTCAGTAAGTTCTAGAATTGTTGGGTCGTCTGCTTTCCACATTTTTATGTTGGCGTTTTCTACGACGTGTCCGCTTGTGTCGCGAACAACGCCTTGCAGTTGAACTTGATCTTGCGTCTGAGAAAATGCGTTTGTACCGCTCCAAAGGCCTATGGCTGCAGGAACAATGAATTTTGCGCTACGAAGGATATTTTTAAGCGACATGTACATATTATGGTCTTTTTACTTTATAAACTTTACGTTTTATTACCATTTTATAGTGACAAAAGAATTCAACAAGTAGGGCGCTTCTAGCGGCCATTTTTACCTTAAAAGGTGTTATTTTCTTTGCAATGCGCTCAGATAGTGTGTAAATGTTTTATATTGCATCAAATCTTTTGCAATTGCTTCTACATGCACCCACTCTTGGAAAGGCAGTGTTTCATAAAAATCTGTTTTTGCAATGAAGTGCGCATAATTAAGAAAATTATTTCTAAATGCAGTAAAGAAGTTATCTACATCGAAAGGTGAATCGGATAAATATGTGTCAAAAAATGAATCTATTGCGTGAAGTTGATTTGTTTGGTCGGTTTCATAAAAAAGCCCTAATGAAGACATAATGAATGAGAAATCGAAAAGAAGATCGCCTGTTTCTCTTAATCTATCGATTAAAACAATTGATTCGTCTTCTTTAATAAGAATATTTTTTGTTGTCAAATCACCATGAATATTGCCTTTGTAGCCTGTACATTTTTCAAATGCGCTTATTGGTGTGAAGAGCTCTCTGCTCATACATACTTTATCATAGTTTTCTATTGTTGAAAAGGCCGGAGCGTGTGCTTTTTGAAGAATCGCCCCAAGTGCATTGTAGATTGTTTCGACGGATGAATTTGTTTGTAGATATTTTTCAAGCGTAATTCCTTGAACAAAGGGGTATTGTACTGTATTTCCTGTTTGCTCCACTTTTACGTGTTGTTCAAACGAATTGTACAATTTCTGAAAGTATAACGCTTCCTCTACTGAGGAGAATGTCTTTATTGCCGTTTTTCCTTTTTTTTTGATTCCTTTCATTAAAAAATGAGAAGTCTTATAAATTTATTAATGTTACTACTACTTGATGATTGATTTAATAGTTCCTGTCTATAACCAACCAGCTCTCACTAAGGAGTTTATTGCAAGTGTCAATAAAAACAAAAATATCAATCTTATTTTTATAGATAATAATTCTGATAGCGAAACAAAAAAAGTATTACAACAGTCAAACGCGTACATTATTGTTAATAAAGAAAATAAAGGCTATGTGGAGGCAATAAACCAAGGTTTGAAAGTAGCAACAAGTGAACATATTTGTTTTGGCAATAATGATATTTTACTTCCTAAAGACATGTTTGTAACATTAGAAGAAAAACTTGATGAAACCGATATTGTGGCACCTTTGTCAAATAATATATCTGCAACCAAACACGAGCTTCTTATAGATTTCGAATATTCCTCTTATGCTCAACTAAACTCTTTTTTTAACGAGCTAAAAAAAAAGAATAAAGGAATCTTAACTCCTGTTGATTTTGTATATGGACATTGTATGTTATTAAAGCGATCTGTTGTTGAAAAAATTGGTGGTTTAGATGAAAATTTTGGCATGGGCAATTATGATGACATTGACTTTTGTAAGCGAGCCAAACAAGATGGATTTCAAATAAGTTTAGCAAATGATTGTTTTGTGTATCATCATTGTCACGCAACATTTAATAAAACAAATATTGATGTGAATAGCTTAATAAAAAAAAATAAAGATTATTTTGAAAAAAAATGGCAAGAATAGTAATAGAAGGGCTTCCTTGCGCAGGAAAATCTTTACTCATTAAAGAATTAGAATCTCGAGACTATGACGTGGTTCATGAGTTGGGCAGAGTTATCTCTAAAGATAGTTTTCCTGGTAATGGCACTAATAATAGAGAGATTAAAAAAATTGATGAATGGTTTATTAAGAAAGAAGCAGAAAGAATGAAAACAGAAAATGCTTTTTTTGATAGATCTTATCTAACGCACTTAACCTATGCTTTTGCCTATGAATCATTAGCTAACGAAAAAACATTTGTAAATACTGTCAAGCGATATCAAGATAAAATTGAGTCTGTATTGCCGATACCTGATACAATTATTTATGTTTCTATCGAACCATTAGAATCGATTGCTCGTCAAGAGAACAAAATTGCGATTAATCCAAAGAAGGCTTTACCTTGGTTTTGGAGAGATATTTCTTTCTTAAAACGGACTGCCAGGGCATACACTGCTTTGTTATCCAGTACTAGTGGAATTAACATCATATCTCTTGATGCGCGTCTTGATACTACTAAAAAGGCAGAATTAGTTTTAGATAATATGAAAACAGAAATAGTTCCTAAAATAATAGATGTCAAAGATTATATCTATAAACTAAAATGATACTCGAATTACTAGCTGGATATTTTGCTATTCGTACTATTGAGCAAGTTATTGCTTTACATAATGTAAATTTATTTCTAAAAAAAGAATTATCTGTTAAAAAAATAATTCTTGGACAGAAAAAAAAGATATTTATTATTATTCCTGTTCTTAATGAAAAAAAAATAATTTCAGAAACAGTATTATATTATAAAAAAGAACTCTCTCACTTACCGGTTGTGTATGTGACTACACAAAAAGAAGGTTCCTTGAAAAATAATGAAACAGTTAAAGCAATTAAAAAAACATGTGAGGATGCGCAGATTATTCATTATCCTAGAGCGGAAGGAAATAAAGCATCTCAAGTTAATTATGCGCTCACTCTTTTAGAAGATAAAATTGCTTTAAATGATTATGTTGCTGTTTTTGATGCTGATTCAAGACCTGGACCTGAAATGTTCGAAAAGATTCTTTGTGACAAAGAAACTCCGAAGGCGTATCAAGCGTTTAGTAATTATTTTTTAGAATTAAATTCCAAGAACAAATTGGCGCAAGCAAATGCAGTGTATCAAACAAGATGGACTTACACTTTTGAAATGAAAAATATGATTAATAATTACTATAAAAAAAGAAAAAATTTCATGTATGTAATTGGGCATGGTTTATTTATCCAAAAGAACGTTTGGAATAGATTTAGTTTTCCCGAAGAATCTGTTACAGAAGATATTATGTATGGTTATAGGCTTAATATAGCTAATATTTATCCAAAACCCTTGCCTTATTTTGACTTTTGCACAGTTCCTAATTCAGCAGCTCAAGCTATTAAACAAAGTGGTAGATGGTTTTCTGGAGAACTAAGTTTCTTTAAAATTATTAAACCAACAAGAAAGAGTATTTTTGCTTATTTGAATAGATTAACTTATCTTTTACAATGGGCATTTGGACCTCCTGTGTTATTATTTTTATTATTTAGTGCCATTAGAACTAATAATTCAATTGTTCTTTTAACTGTTCTAGGAACGTTGATAGTATATTTATATGGTCTTCATTTTCAATTTATACGGACTGTTAAGAAAAATCATTTATTTTTTACTCTTTGGTTTAAAGGTCTGCTTGACTGTATAGGTCCTTTTTATGGTATATGTAAGTTTATTCGAAAAAAGTTATCTAAAAAAGAAATCAATTTTGAGAAAGCTGCTCGTTAAACTCTTTTATTAATTGATTTTATACTAAAATCCTCATTCGAAAAGTGAATTTCGTTAATACAGCAGTTACTTTGACTAATTTTGAATCGAACAGCAGGAGGAATTTCTAAGAGTTGTCCTATAAATGCAAGGTTCACTGTGCCATGACCAACCATGACAATAGTTTTGCCTTTAAACTGTTCAACAATTTTTTTGAATATTGGAACAACACGATTTTCAACATCTTGCATGTTTTCTCCATTTGGAAATTGTGGATCTGTATCTTCATCCCATTCTTTAATCAATTTAGGAAATATATCTTTAATTTCTTTTTTTGTACGTCCTGTGCATTTACCACAATCTATTTCAATTAATTCTTTATATTCGTGAATAGGTGCTTTGACTTGGTCTGAAATCATTTCTGCAGTTTTCTTACTTCTTGATAGGGGAGAACAAATAATTGCATCAATATGCTCTTTTTTTAAATGTGTTGCTAGTTGTTGAGCTTGTTTTATTCCTTTGGCCGTAAGTTGTGTGTCTTCTTGACCGTCTAGTTTATGTTCAAAATTCCATTCTGTTTGACCATGCCTTGTAAGAAATAAAATAGTCTTCATGTGCTTAAGTAAGCGGGTTGTATATAAAATAATTACTATTATTGTTTCTCCATTTACCTTTAGAATAACAGTTTTTACTACACTCTAGATAGAATTCGTTCTATTCGCAAACGCACTTCTTTCAGACGCTCTGTAGTGTCTGTTTCTACAATAAATCGAAGAAGGGGTTCTGTGTTACTTTTTCGTACATTAAAGAAATAATCCTCTCCATAAATAGAGGCACCATCAATATCAATAATCTTTTTCGCTTCTTTTTCAAATTCTCGTCGAACAGCAGCAATTCCTGCATCTGGTTTGTCATGCTTCAGATTTATTTCTCCTGTTGTTGGATATTTGATGAGTGGCGCAACTAATTCTGCAAGTGGTTTTTTTTCCGTATCTAAAATATGGATTATCCACATCATAGTAAGTAAGCTAGAGTCAGTATTGTGTAATGTTTGGTAGAAATAATGCGCACTTCGTTCGCCTGCAAAAATAGCGCCATCTTCTTGCATACCTACTTTAATGTATGGTCTTCCTGATGAGTATCTACTTGTCTTGATGAATTTTTCTTCAAGTATTTCTGGAACTGCTCGTGATGTTCGTACTTCAAATCCAATTCGTTCATCTATTTTTGCTATGCGCAGTCCTATAAATGTAATAATAATGTCTGGTGGCACCATGGTTCCATCGGGAAGCCAGAACGTTACTCTATCTGCATCACCATCTGTTGCAATACCAAAATCGTATTCTCCCTCTGCTAATTGTTTGGAAAATTCTTTGTACTCTTCTGTTTTAATGGGATTGCTTTCGTGATGAGGAAAGTTGCCATCGAACTCATTATATAATCTGGTGAGCGTTACTTTATCTCCATACGCTTTTTCAAATACATCTAGTTCTAATGCGCCCATACCATTTCCAGTATCGGTGAGAATGTTAAATTTTGTTTGTAGTGGTTTTGCAAGTTTAAGAAAATATTTTTCGTATTCTGGTTTGATATTTTTTTCTATAAGTGCTCCAGGTCTTGTTGCTGTTTTGTATGCTTTACTTGCAATTATACGTTCTATATCTAATAATCCTGTGTCAATAAAAATAGTGTCTGCGTTTGGTCCGCAGAGTTTAAATCCATTGTATTCTTTTGGATTATGACTTGCTGTTACTATGATGCCGCCGTCATGCGTGCTAGTAAATAATGAGAAATAAAATTGTGGTGTGGTTATTAGTCCTAAGGAAATAACAGTGCATCCCGTGCTACGTATACCTGCAATAACTTCTTCATAGAGTTCATCACCACTTATGCGCATATCGCGAGCTACGACCATAGTTTTGGCGTTAAGAAATGTTGCTACTGCTTTACCTAGATAAAACGCGAACGTACCATCTATTTCTTCTGGATAAATTCCTCGTATATCGTATGCTTTAAACGGATTACTGATAGTCTCACCCTTTTCAGTTAATTTACACTACTTCTCTATTAAAAGTTTTGTTGTTGTTCCCAGTTCTTGGTTGCTTGTTCCAGTCCTTCCGTACTTCGAACATCTTGCCAAGCACCATAAAAGACATAACCAGAGAGTTCTTCTTTTTTTGCAAGTTTAGGAAAAACATCTTGTTCTAATCTTCCAAAGCCCTGTGGCGTCATAGAAATAACTTCTGGCTCTAAAATATAAAGTCCTGCATTAATAAGATTAGTTGGGATGCTTCCTGTTGGTTTTTCAATGAAGCTATACACATTATTTCCGTTAAGAACAACCACACCGTAATCTTTTGGATTTGATCTTGTAGTAACAGCAAGCGTTGCAAGTGTTCCTTGTTTTCTGTGGAATGCAAACATATCCCTGATGTCAATAGTTTTCATTTCATCTCCATTGCATGCAATAAATGTTCCTGTGATATGTGAAGCAGCACTACGTAATGCTCCTGCTGTTCCTTGAGGATTTTCATCTTCAACATAATTAATTTTTACGCCTAGTTTATCGCCATTACCAAAATATTCTTTAATCATTTCTTTTTGATGGCTAAGTGCAAGAATGATATCAGTAACGCCTTGTTTTTTCAGCATGAGAATATTATGTTCTAGAATAGGTTTGCCTTTTATTTTTACCATAACGGTCGGAATTTCATGCCTATCTTGCGTGATATTATATTTTCCTCCTGCAAAAATAACTGCTTGGGCTATTGCTTTTTTCTGTAGTGATTTTGCTAAGTTAAGTTCTATTGCGTGACTTCTATTTTTGATAGCTATACCATCTACTTGATCGTCAAGAAGTTTAAGCATGTTCTCATCTATAGTTATAGTTATTCGTTCTTTCATTTTAATTTAAAATAAAAGCTCAAAAAGATTTCATTTTTGTTGCTTTCATAATAATCTCTCCACTAATTTAGGATATAATGTGTAATAGTATGAGAAAGTGTGAGTTTAGTATTTAAATCTTGTGAAAAGATATGAGCATAAAGAAAAAGAGTTTAGAAGCTCTCTAGATGCCTTCTAGCATGCTGGTGATGCTCCAAATTTGCTGTCGTGTAAATGAATCTAAATTAGCATCGCTGGAGATGTCATCAAGGTCTGTAAGAAGTTTATTTACAGTTAAAGAAAGATTTGCGTCCGTTGCGCCCTTGAGTTGTTTAACAATGTCGTTAAGTTTTGCTTTGACATTTCGAGGAACATTTCCATCATCTGTAAGTTCGCTCATGAATTCTATAACATCTGTGAGTTGCTCGGTCATTGTACTTACTCTCCTTTCTGTAATTTACTCATAATTTTTTCTTGTAATTTTTCTGCTTGACTGCGAAGTGTTTCTTCTTGTTTTGTTAATGCATCAACACGCACTTTGAATGTTTCTTGTTTGACAGTAATTTCTTTTGCAATTTCTTTTGCATCTTTTTTTATCATGATGCTTCCAACAATGTGGTATGCTTCATCTTTACCTTTTAATTCATTAAGTGCATTTTCTAGTTCAACTAGTTGTTGATCATATGCTTGTCGTTGTTGTGAAGTGTTAGAAAGTTGTTGTTCAATAATTCTCAACTGGTTGAGTTGTTCTTCATTCATTTGTTGTCAACTCCTTTGTTTTATGGTATATTGCTAATGTTTTTCCGATGCCCGTGAGCATCGCTCGTAGCGCAACGGCATCAGATGCAAGAATGGAAAATGTTATTGTTCCGTCTTCCTGCGTTATATTGTATGATGCGCGATTATTGTTAAGTTTTTTATCTTCGTTTGCAAAGAGCGTCATGATGTGCTTTTGTTCTTCTTTGCTTAGCTCTGTTACTACAATGCTACTGGTTAATTTCATCGTGCTTTAACGTTGGACGGTTTAGTCCGAGCTTTAAAGATAATTTTTGAGCCGCAGTAAATACAACGGACCTTTTTTTTGATATAACTGTCTGCAACTGTTCTGTTACATGAAAAGCATTTGTATTCGGTCATAGGTATCAGCTCGTTTTATAATTCGGTAACTTTTGTTTGGATTTTTGTTTGCTTACCAACAGTGTATGCTTTGTTTGCAAATTTAGCGCTACACTTTTTGCATTCCCAAATTCCACTTGCTACTCGTTTTACTTGTTCTCGTGAGCAGTAAGGGCAGGTGTATAATGTTCTTTGTTGTTTTTCAATAGCTGCAACTTTATCCTTTACAGTTTTACCATAACGTGCGCCATAGCGCTTTGTTGAGTTTGAAGATTTTTTAACCATTTTTTATTCCTTGTTTGTATTTTGAACGTGATATCGTTTTTCTTGGGCTTGTTCCCAATCAAAAATGTGGGGCTGCCCAGATTCGAACTGGGGTCTAACCGTCCCAAACGGTTAATGATAGACCAAGCTACACTACAGCCCCTGTTTAGCGTATCGGAGAAATAGTATTTCATTTAAAAAGGTTTGCACAAACGTCTCAATAGTAATACGTGGAGAAGAACGTCTCAAATGCCTAAAATCACCTAAATTTCTTAAATCATAGGACCCATTTTTTCTTTGAGTGCTTCTATGCTGACTACTGGTGATGGGTCTACTTTATGTCGAAGAGCAAGGTAATAGCTTGTTAAGTCGCCAATAAGGATAGCTGAGTATACTTTTGCAAGATAACTGTCTCCGTTGAGTTTAATTTCTGTAGTTTCTATGCCTGCTTTGTTGGTTAATTCTTTAACAAGATCCATTCGTTTATGTAGGCGCCTGTGGTCATCATTAAATCTAAATGTGATGATGTGGTAGTTTGCTTCAATATTTTCATAGCCAAGAATTTCATTGTGGTTAAATTCAGAATATTCTCCTGCAAATGCGTGTCGCTTAGCATTTTCATTGACTTGTGTTTTAAATCTAAATGCTACAGGAAAATATTTTGCTGATGCATAAATTAATGGTATTTTTCCCACGAGTTTTTCACTTAAGTTAATTGCTAATGGTTTGAATTCTGTTTTTTTAATAGTATTAAGAATAGTTTCTATTTCTCCTGCTTGTGATGGAATTACTTTTAATCGCTCAAGCATACGTAGTATGGGAAAGAAGAGATAGCTCACTGCTGCTGTTCTTGGTTGGTATCCTTTAGGGACGAGGATAAATGGTGTTCTGTTGATGGTGCTTGTTTCTTGGAGTTTTCCTCCACTTGCAAATCCAAAGCAATATTTTGTTTTTCTCATTGCTTGTCTAAAGGAGCTGAGTGTTTCTTCAGTATTTCCTGAATAACTAATACCAAAGACTAGTGATTGTTCGGTTAGTGTTGGTGGAAGTGAATAATCTCTAATGATGGTTATGGGAATGCCAATATTAATATGTTCGAGATATTTTTTTAAGAAGTCTGCACTGATTGCGCTGCCGCCCATACCCATAAAGAAGATGTGATCAAATGCTCCTTTTATTTCAGGGATAGTTAAATCATCGCCTAGTTCGTATGCTTTTTTAATATCTGCTGGAAGTTTATTATAATCTTCCATGAGACCTTTTTTATCGAAATGAAAATAATCGTCAGGAAATGTTAATTCTTGTTGTTTTTGATTGGAGTTTTCGCTTTCTTCCATATAAACCACCCTATAATAGTAGTTAGAACTCAGATATATATAAATATTCTCTTACTTCCCTCTTTTTTATGACGCTTATCTGTATCAAAACCTCTGGTTGTGCTCATAATATGGCTGATAGTGAAGCTATGGCCCAATTCCTAGTTGAAGCTGGCTACTCAGTAATTCATGAAGATGAGACTGATGCAGATCTCATTGTTTATAACACCTGCACGGTCAAAAATCCTACTGATGATAAATTCTTCACAAAACTGAAGCGAACAACTAAGCCCGTTGTTATTGCTGGTTGTATTCCTCAGTCACAAAAGGATGCTGATTGGCTCAAAGACCATGTTGCTCTTGGTGTTGATATGCTCGATAAAATAGTTGATGCAGTGAAAGCAAAACTCAACGGAGAGATAGTGCATTTTCTAGAAAATACGCCCTTGCCTCCAATAAGAAATTTCTTGCCAACAAAGCGGCGTAATCCTTTTGTTGCAATTGTTCCTTTGCTTCAAGGTTGTCTTGGTAATTGTACATATTGTAAAACAAAAGCTGCGCGAGGAAATCTCAAAAGTTATCCAACCAAAGATATCATTAAACAAATTCGTCTAGCAAAACATGCTGGTGTCAAAGAAGTTTGGCTGGTAAGTGAGGATAACGGTGCATACGGTTTAGACATAAATACAACACTTCCCAAGCTTCTTCGAGAAATAATAAAGCTCGAAGGCAAGCAAGAGCAGAACGCAGAACACCGATTACCTGCTTTTCGGGTTCGTGTGGGTATGCTCAATCCACAGTATGCTTTTAGATATGCTAACGAGCTTGCAGAAATTCTAGAGCATAATTTATTCTATAAATTTCTTCACATTCCTGTGCAAGTAGGTAGCGATAAAGTGCTTAAAGAGATGAAACGACCTTATACAATAAAACAATTCAAACAAGCAATCTCCACAATAAGAACTGCAATTTCTAATTTTACCTTCGCAACTGATATTATTGCTGGTTATCCTACTGAAACAGAAGACGATTTCAAAGAAACAATGAAGCTTCTCGCTGAAGAAAAATTCACAGTAATAAACATCTCTAAGTTTTATCCTCGGCCCGGAACGCCCGCTGCTGCTATGCAACTTATTTCTACTAAGGAAGTAAAGGCAAGAAGCAAAGCTGTCTCTGATTGGTTCACGAAGCGAAACAACAATGAGCATTACGTCGGCCAAATAGTTTCAGCGCTTTTCACAGAGAAAGGAAAAAATAATTCTTTTGTTGGTAGAACTGAGAACTACAAACAGGTTATTGTAATTAATACTGATGATTCTATTCTTGGTACAATAAAAAACGTCAAAGTACTGAGTACAACAAGAGATGATTTGAAAGGAGATTTAGTAGAGTAATTACTTTTCACTTTTTCTTCTTAGCACGCTTGATATGAGTTTCTTTTAGAAATAAACTATTTGGTATTCTTATTTCATCGCCATTTTTTGTTTCTACAAATGTTGCAAACATAGTCATATCTTTTACTGTGCCTTCAACACTTTTCACCATGATTGTGTCGCATTCTTTAATGTTCTTGGCTATTTGACCATATGCAAGAATATTTGGGATGGCATCTTTCAAACTAAGTACTGCTGAAACAAAGAGCACTAATATAACTACAATGGCCAAGATATTGAGAAGTAGTGGCGTGATACCAATTTGTCGAAGTGCAATGACTGCGAACACAAAATAAATGCTGTACGAAACAATTCCACCTACAAGTTTTTGCATGGATGTGGAAAATCCTGTTTTATCTTTTACTGTTTTGTCTACATTAAATTCTCTAAGAACTCTTTCTACAAGTTTTCCTACTACTCGACCAATAATTAATCCTATAAAGAAGATGACTATTGCCACAATTATACTATTAATAATTGGATTCCATTCCGAAAGTGGTGAAGTCGTTAAATTTCCAAAACTAGTGTTCATTTTCTATCAGATAAGCGATGTATTCCTTTTTGTATTTAAATCCATGTTTTTTAGCGAGTTTATCAAGAGCTTTATCTGTTCTAGAACCGTATTGTGCGGCTTTCTTAGGCCTTCTCGCCATCTCTTTAGGCAGTCCTAGAACTTCTGCTGCATCTCTAAGAATGACTTTACTCTCTGTATCATTGAGTTTAAATGTATCTGGAATGGTCATTGCAACACGTACTAACTCTTCATCTAGAAATGGTGCCCAAACTTCTACGCCTAAGCGTTTAGCAATAGCAAATTCTCGTTTCATATCTCGCTCAAACATAGCAAGAAGTCCTTGCCAACATTCATTATGTTTATCTTCTGCTTGTTTATGTCGAAGGTATCCTGCAAAGAGTTCTTCGCTTCCAAGCCCACCAAAAATATCGGTGACGTCATGATCAATAAGTGTTTTAATTGCTGCAATTTCTACACTGCCAACACCAACGTTTATTGCATCAGATATTTCTTCACCTAAAATGCTCGTTGTTTTTAAGAATAATTCTTCCATTGCTGAAAAGTCGCGCATGTCTTCAACGTATTCAAATAATAATTGTCGTCCTATTTTTCTAGCTTCCAAAATATCGTCAGGTAATTTTTGATCTTCGTTATCTTGAAATCCGACAGTAACTGCAGTAAATGGGATGTTGTGTTTTTTAAGAATAAAGCCTATGAGTGTGGAGTCTACTCCTCCGCTGAAAAGTAGTCCTATATTTCCTTTTGCTTGCTTTGCTTGTCGAAGAATT
Source organism: uncultured Methanosarcinales archaeon (assembly GCA_964611285.1). Classification (GTDB taxonomy): domain Archaea; phylum Nanobdellota; class Nanobdellia; order Woesearchaeales; family SKGA01; genus SKGA01. Next base: position 60,072 of record CAZSZY010000002.1, on the reverse strand, counting down.
GTTTTTTCAATTGTCTCAGCTAATATAAGAGCGTGTTCTTTCCCAGTTCTATCTGCAAGAATTATTTCTTCTTGAAGTTTTTTGAAATGTTTCCCCCATGCCGTTTTTGTTTGTGGTAGTTTCATTCTTCACCGCCTTCTGGTTTACCACCTTCTGGTTCACCATCTTTTGGCTTACTGCCTTTCGGTTGCTCATCTTCTTTGTATTTGAGTTGATACGTAATAAGATATCCCTCGGCGTGATCGTTCACACTCGTAAATTTTTGTACAACAGTAAGTATTTCATCGATAGATAGTTTTTCTTCTAATTTCTCGTGATAATCGATATGTTCATAGTGTGGTTCATCAAATGCTTTGTAGTTTTCTAGTTTGTTAAAAATAAATGTTTCGTTGAGTGCAAATTCTTTTTCACCGATTGGTAATAGATATTTTTTAGCAACAAGTTTTTCTAGTTCGTTGCTAATATCTAAGTTACTCCCCATTTCATGGACTAAATCAATAACACTAAATTTCTTCAAATTATATGCTACTTGGAGTATTCGTAATTCTTTTTTATCAAGTTTTTCAAGTTGTGGTAAGAATTTATTAACGAATTCATCTTTATCTGCAATGATTGCTCCGTTTGTTCTATTAACTAAGATTTTATATTCTTGCTCGCCATCTTTACAAGTGAGTATATAAACAGGAACAAGAACAATTTGTACTTCTTCTATGGCTCGCTCGCTCATGAGCATAACATCTTTCACAGAGAGTGTTGGCTTGATAAGCGGAAGTACTTCTTGTTCTTCAAATTCGGTTACTTTATCAATAATGTTTTCTTCTTCAGTTTCAGGAGTTACTATTTTTTTCATGCCACCGTTAAGGATATCAACTGTGTGTCCGCCGTGTCGTGTTTTTCGTGGTCGAACTTTCACAAAGAGAGGTACATCTGTTAGGCCCGTAACAAGAGCAGTTCCGATAGATAAGTTTTGTACTTCTTTTTCTGTATTGTTGGTGATGCCTTCAACACTTGTGCTAATGGCTTTTAAATCATTAGGATTAGTTACTTTCATAATAATTTGTGTGCTACACTGACTGACAACGCTTTTATCAATTCGTGCTGGTCGTTGACTGATCACGCAAAATCCCAGTCCAAACTTTCGCCCTTCACTCGCAATATTACGCAGAATTTTTGATGCTTTCTTTTCTCCAAAGCTTCTCTCTGGACAATAATTATGTGCTTCTTCAATTACTAAAAAGAATGGTGGTAATTTTTCTTGTTTTCGAAGTTCAAATAAATCTCGCGCTAGTTTATAGACAATGATGTCTTGCATGTCAGGATCAATTCCTTTCAGGTTAATAACAGAACAAGTTCCGCTTTTAATAAGTTCATGATAAGGAGTTGGCGCTGATGAAAATAAATTTTTATCTCGCAATTGTTCAAGTGCGCTAATGATGCTCCATTTTGCGTTGCTTTCTTCTTCTTGTAATGCGCACATTACACTATCAAAGTCGCATGATTGCAAATTTTGCGTTGCGCTATACATAACGCCGAGTTGACTTGCAGAAAGTTTCATAGGAAGCAAATCAATAAGTTCTTGGCTGGTAAGATTTGCAGGAAGTCTTAATGGTCTGACATCTCGATTAATTTCTGTATCACCGTACTCATTTATTTTATATCCTTTAGGTTGTACATCAAAATAAGGCATGGCAGCTATTTCTTCTTCATTATCGTTTGGATATTTCAAACTATTATATTCGCCGTGAGGGTCAATAATCAGAAGAGGCACTTTCTTTTCCATAATTTCTTCTAAAAGAACACCAACTGTGTAACTTTTCCCAGAACCGGATTTTGCAAGAACTGCAACGTGTTTTGTGAGTAATTTCTTTAGGTCTAGATAAATAGGAATGTCTCGTCCTTCTAGTTTTCCAAGATACGCGCCGTTGTCGCTTTCTTCAAGTTTGATAACTTCTTTGATAAAGTTATCTTCTGCTCGAAACACTTCGCTTCCTGGTTCAAAAGGAATTCTGAGTTGTCGTATCTTGCCATCTTTTTTATCTTTATAGCCGATAATCTGACAAATGGCTGTCGTCATTTCTTCTTGTTTCTCAAGTTCAACGACTTGGCAAAGAACGTACTCATATGCTCCGTGGTAGACTTGGACGTAGTCGAACTTCTTGGTTTCGTGCTCTACGTGAAACTTAAAGTCTGTTGTGGTGACTTTTCCAAAAATCTTACCTAAAAGCATAAGAAAAAATAAAGGGCTATCGTTTAAATAGCTTTCTTCTCTTTGTCCAGACGCTTTGAGAGGGAAATCTTTATAATCTACTCTTAACTTTGGTCTTTTTCATGGAAACAGAAACAACCAATTTGATAGGTTCAGAAACTACTACATTAATTTGCGATATGTTATTAGATTCTTATGCACAAATAGCAAAAGATTATTCATTGGGTGCAGTTCAAACAGTTCCAACTAAAATTTTCGCAATTAAAGAAATTCAGAGTTTAGAACCTTGTAAAATTTGTGATGCTCAAAATATTTATGGTCATTTTGTTAAAACGTATAATAATAAATTAGCTAAAGTTGGTTGGACTGTAAAAGATGACTCTATTATTCCAGGCGAAATTCTAGAAAAGAAAGCAACACAAGTAAAACTGGACTTGTTAAAGTACTCATAACTAATTCTTTTATTCTTTTGTATACTTATTCCAGCCGGCATGGACTTGTTTTGCCATGCCAAGAAGTGGTGGTTTAATTTCGTTCCAGAAGTCAACTGAATCATCAAGGAATGCTCGCTGTTCTTCCACGTCTTTAGTTAATGTGACAATAGTATTTTTTGCAATGTGCTCAATAATTTTGTTCATAAGAATAGTAAGTGCTTCTTTTTCTTTATCTTCAAACATATTACTCTCTGTCATACTAACCATGCTGCCTTGACTTGGAAGTATAATGCTATGTAAATGGTTATACCATGAGTTAAAGATGTTTACAATTCTACTGGAGAGTTGTCGATGAAATGATTCTGCAACAAAGCCGTCTTGCACAGCCATATCGTAAAGGAAAAAGATATTTTCGTATTCTTCAAATGTTTTGGTTAGTCCAAATTCTTTTTTGGTTTTTGCAAATGCGTCTTCTAGTTCTTTCTTTAATTCTTGTTTCATAATTACTTGCCTCAGAATTATTTTGGTTTATAAATAAACTGATCAATCATCTTTTCAGCTTTCGCTCGTCTTGTTTGATGCTCTGCTAAAAATTCATTAACTTTCTCAATAAGAATTGCTTTTATCTCACCACTAAGAAGTTCGCCTTTCTTGTATTTATAGTATATCTCAGCTAGTTTTTCATCGCTTTCTTCAAAGTATCGAAGCCAATTGTAAGATACATCTATATCAGGATTACCACCCAAACGCCTGTGTTCTTCAAGTGTTTCTCGTCCACCACTAAATGCGTATTTGTTAATTTTCTTCTTCACAGTTTTAGCATCATCGGTCATGAGTATTGCTTTGTCAGGATCACTACTACTCATCTTTCCTTCTGGTCCTGTAAGCGGACTCATAAATTTTGCGTGTATAATTGCTGGTTTCTTGTGACCAAGTTTTTCAACAACATCTCGACTAATTCTAAAATGAGTATCTTGATCAACACCTAGAGGTATTAAACATGGTCGTTTTTCATTATTCAAAACATTTGGTAGGTATGCTGGAACTGTTTGCATTGCTGTGTAAAAAATACTTCCAATGTTATTTGAATCAGTAAAACCAAATGCTGATTTGATTGTTGAGAAAGTAATTTTCTTTGCAACTTTTATTGCTTCAGGATACATGATGCCTGCGTGAAGTGTATCAACAATGAAATGTGTTTTTTTCGGGTCAAAGCCAACTGCGATAACATCAAGCATGTTTTCATGTACCCAGTCTTGAATTTCTTCATAGCTTTTGTTCTTGAATAAGAATTTTTCATCGTCAGTAAATTGAAACCAGAGTTCAACACCGAATTTATCTTGAAGCCACTTAGTAAAAATCCAAGGTCCTATATGTCCTAAGTGAATCGGTCCTGATGGTCCGCAACCAGTATACAAAAAGAATTTATTTCCTTTCTCATACTCATCAAGCAGCCATTTTAAGTCTCTATGTGCGAAGAATATGCCTCGTCGAAGAAAGTGATGTAACTGCCCAGCATGTTTCTCAATTCGCTTTAAATCTGCATCAGTGAGCTTCTTTATACCAAACTCATCAATAAGTCGGTCATAATCAACTTTCCCAGAAACATCATATGGATTTACTTTTGGCTTTGCCATAGTATTTTACCTGTTTTATGTTCTTTATAATTATTGTTATTTGACATAAGTCAAATTCATCAATTTTCTTAAATTAATGTTATTTCTTTGCTTTTTCCCAAAGAACTGCGTGTATTTGTTTAAATGAGTCAACAACGTCTGAATTTTGTATGACTATGCTTATTGGTTCTTTTCCGAGCGTCTGAATAATGACTCTATCAGGAAATATGCCCAATCCTATTTTACTGATTCCTGCGATATATCTTCGATCATTGTCTTTATATTTGGTCTTAGACATTTTCTTTTCAGGAAAAATAAGCTCTTGTTTCAAATTTTTTGCTCTTCTGGCTTTGTGATATTGATGGAGTTTATCGATACGGGGCATTTCCACCCCAATACCTTTGATAGTTCCTTTATTTGGAATTGATGCAAACCCTTCGCTTATTGTTGTTTCATAGCCATCCCATCCTTCAAAAACTTGAATGATTGTCTTTTTGGTTTCTTTAGTTGACTTAAGTTTTGGAATGATGTTTTTCACAATTTCTTTTTCTTGTCTTAGTGCTTCTTCCTTTCGCTCGATAAACTTATTCAATTCTTCAGGCTTACTTCCTGAATAGTATTTTTTATTATTTTTAATAATTGATGCTGCCAATCCTTTTTTGATAAGCTTCTCTGCTATTTCATAGACTTTTGAAGAAGATACGTTTGCATTGCTAGATAATGTGCTTTTTGTTTGTTCTCCATTTTTTACAAGCGCCAGATATACTTTAGCTTCTCCTGGGGTCAAACCAATTTTTTGAAGTACTAAAATGCTCATATTAGTATATTTGTTTCATTCTTTTTAATTATTTCGTTTTCAGCCCCCTTAGGGGGAAGAATTCTTTATATTGGCGTCTTTATTTTGCTTATTATGGTTTCAAAAAGTGAACTTGAAGAAAAACTAGCTTTATTAGATAACGCAAGTAAAGAATATGAGACTAGACAAATTGATAATGTTAATTTGTTTAATGATTCAACTTTTCTTAATTATCTTGTTTCTGGTTGTGCTTTTGGAGCTTTTTTAATGTACGGCAAGCATGGAATTACTTTTTCACAGGAGGAATTTTCTTTAGCGAAATTGGGTTTTGTTGTGTTGTTAGGTTGTGCTGGTACTTATGGTGTTGTTAATATATTTCTTTCAGTTTTTAATCAAATTGAAAAGAAAGGCGTAGATTATCTAAGAGAAGAACGTGATAAACTACAGACAGAATATGATTTGATGAGTGAAGATTATACTTTCTCAAGGGGACATGTTTAGGAAGCTATTTAAATCTCTCTAGCGAGAATTAGTCGTATGGAGGTCTGGCGAAGAAACGAAGTGCTTATGCATTGGTTAGCTTTTTTTACTGGACTTTTCATGATTTGGAATGGTTTCATTCTATTATTCTATGCTTCCGTTGGTTTATCTTTAGCGAAAATAGGAATTATTGTAGCAATAACTGCTGTTATAACTTTAATATTTGAAATTCCTTCAGGAATGTTTGCTGATCATTTTGGAAGAAAGAATGCTATTATTGTTGGCAATCTTGCAGCATTACTTGTACCAACCTTCTTGTTTTTTGGAAACTCTTTTTTTCATTTTGCTTTGGCAGCTGGCTTTATGGGTTTAGTATTTGCTTTTGAAAGTGGTTCTCGAGAAGCTTTAGTGTATGATGGTTTTAAACAAGCTAAAAAAGAAAAGAAATACAAAAAATTTCTTGGTTTAAATCAAGCAGTCGCAATGTATGTTGCGGCTGTTTCGTTGATTATTGGCGGATTAATTGCGACAGTTGATTTTCGTTTATTATTCGCTATAGGCATATTTGTTGGTTTATGCAGGGTTGTAGTATCTTTATTATTTGTAGAAGTAACTCTTAGTACTAAAAAAGAAAAATTGTTTTCTAGATTTGTTGAAGGATTCAAACATGTTTTTCACACCAGAGAATTGTTTTATCTTGTAATGTATTATGTTTCTGTGGCAGGGATAGTTTACAGTCTATACAAGTTTCATCAATTATATTTAGAAATGGTTGGTTTTTCTATAGTAATTATTGGTATTGTTTTTTCAGGAATGTATCTTTTTGCAGGTTTTTCAGGTAATAGAATTCATCAGATAGAAAAACTGATTTCCACTAAAAAAATTTTTTTACTGATGCCTCTTGTTGTCGGTATATTGTATTTAATTATGGGCTTTCTTCCAAGCTATATTGCTGGCTTTTTAGTCTTAATAGAAGCGGTATTTGTTGGAGGAATATCTTTTCCTTTACTCATGAATTTTTTTAATGAGTTTTCGCCTTCTTGGCAACGCGCAACAGTAATTTCCATTAGTAACTTTCTTATGGGTTTTGTGGTTATTGTAGTAAGTCTACTTGTTGGTTTATTGTCTGATGTTATTGGCCTTCCAGCAGTTTATGTGATTCTTGGAGTCGTATTACTTCTAAGTGGCTTATTCATCTACAACAAACTTCTTACTTTCAAAAAAATAAATGATTTGTTTATTGAGAAAGAGAAGAAAATAAAAAGAAAAAATAAAAAAATAAGAAGTTCTAAGCTAGGTACTTACGGAATTCTTTAGATTTAGCAACTGCAAGTTCAAATGCAATTTTTAGTTCTTCACTTGTGAATCCTGCGCCACCGCCTTTTTGCAATGAACAAATATTGTCATCTTCCATAACTGCAATAGTTAATCGTGCATCTAGATTTTGCTCTTCTTCTTTAGTTGGGTCTACAAAGATTTGGTCGCCCATTTTACATACGGTAATTGGTACTGGTGTATGTTGTAATTTTAATGCGTTCTTAGTTTTTTCTTTGTAGTTTGCCACACCATCTTCAATTTTTGGCATTAAAGTTTTGGTAATTGCAGCAATTGCACCAAGTGATCCTATGTCAATCAGATTTCCATCATGATTAATTGGAATTACATCAACACTTACCATCCAAACTTTCACGCCAGGTTCAATGCATAGTCCTTTTACGTCCATTGCGCCACTTTCTCGAATTCCTCGGTCAATTACTCGACTGATTTCGATTGCATTGATACTTGGTGGTCCTGATTCAATTGTTGGATGTGCTATTGGTAGTAGTTCGCAAGATACCATTAATGTTCCTTCATCAGGTCTGTCTGAGTAAGGAGTTCCTAATGTTAAAGAAACACCTACAATAATTTCTGTGTTGCCACAGGTAATTTTTGCGCTACCATCTGCTGTAGTGCTTACACCATATTCAATACTTACTGGTCGAAGTTCATCTTTTTTTCGTCCGTCGTATCGAATATCTGCAGTTATTGCTTTAATCATGTGTTCTTTGCCGTTTGACATTTGTGATTCTTTATTCATTTTGATTCACCTGCATACTTTTCTCGCAGTGCTGCTCGTTGTGTTTCTGCAATAACCACGCATGCATCTTTAGCTAGTTCAATAACTTTTAGAATGCTGTCTTTGTTAGTAATACCGTCCATTTGCAGAAGTGTTACTTCGCCAGTGCTTGGTACCATTGCAATTGGAATATCAACTGTTTCCATATCGTCGCCTGGTTGTTCTTCGTGGTAACTGAGGTCTACTACTGGTGTATCACCTACCATACCAACTGCTACTGCTGGAACCATGTCTTTCATTTCCACACCTGCATCTGCTAGTGCTATGCTTGCAGCACTAATTCCTGCGCATCGACTTCCTGCATCTGTTTGTGGTAATTCAATGTATACATCAATTACTGTGTTTGGATATTTTTCCAAGTCCAGTACTGGTAGTAATGCTTTTTCAGAAACCAAACTAATTTCTTTTGCACGTCGGTTTGGTCCTGGTCGATTTCTTTCTCCCGGTCCTGAAAATGCCATCATGTTATAATTAACACGTAGAATTCCTTTTGTTGGGTTTTGCATAAATCGAGGGAATACTTCTCGAGGTCCATAAACTGCTGCGTATGCAATGGTATCGCCAATTTTAAAATAAGCACTACCATCTGCGTTTTTGATAACACCTGCTTTAGCAACAATTGGTCTGGTCTCGTTCATTTTTCGTCCATCAAATCGTTTTGTGTATTTTTCTGCCATTTTACTCGTCCCTCTCTTTGCTCTGATTGTTAGAGTCGTCGCTTCCGTTACTGTTATCGCCTGATTCTTCGTTTATTGCTTCTAGTTTTTTACCAGTTGCAGTTTCTAAGAATTCTTTAATTCGGTTAGTTAGTCCACTTATGTGTGATTCGTTTTCAATTTTTTTAATTGTTTTCACGACTAGGTTTTCCATTGCTGGTTCGCCCATAAGCCATATGAGTCCGTTTTGACCAACGGTAATTTTACAATCGGTTGCTTGTTTAATCATACTAACCATGCTTCCTTTTTTACCGATGATTCGTGGAACTTTGTTCGTGTTTACTTTTACAAATCGTCCACCACGAAGTTTGTGTAGGCCTTGTCCTTTAACGCTAACGTCAATAAGATTTTGTCCGCTTACATTAGTGATTTTTCCAACGAAGTATTCTCCAATACTGTAATATCGTGAAAGATCTGCTCCTCGAGGGATAAATTCAAATGTTCCGTCCTTAATTGGAATTAATCCAGTGTAAGGGCTTTTTAGTTCTACTCTCCATCCCATACTCAAGATGTCTAGTACTCGTCCAATAACGATGTCATTTCTTTTTGGCAGATAAACGCCAGCAAGTGGAATCGTTTTGATTACTTTACCTTCAACTACGCTAACACCAAGTCGGTTTGCAATAATTTGCTCTCCTAATCGGTAAGTACCGTGGCTAGGTAGGAAGTCCATTCCAACAGCTAATAATTGCCCTGGAACAACAACTTCTCGTTCTCCTATTTTTAATTCACTCATTTTTTCTATCTCCGTATTTTTTGTTTAATAAGTTAGATTTTTTCTACGCTGCAACCACCATGGGAAACGTTGTTTAGTTCGTCCATGAGTTCTCCTTGCATGCCTGCTGGTAGTTCTATTTCTAGCATTAAGCTACCATCATTAAGCCATTGCTCGGTTGTAAGTTTTCCAAATCCCGCAATACTACTTCGTAGTTTACCTGCAAAATTAGTTGGTATGTGTACGCGTAGTTTTGCTGTTTCTAATGAAAGTGGTATGATTGGTCGAAGCTTAGTAATGATTTCATTTACTTGATCTTCAGCTTTTTTCAAATCATTTATTTTTATTTTTGCTTCATCCATTGCAGAAATAATTCTATTTTCTGGATGAGGTGCTCCTGTTTTAGGATCTACTGCATTTCGATGAATGATATTTACTATTTTACTCATTTTTCGATCACGTAGCTCTGCTCGATATTTTTGTGTGAATTGGATTTCTCCTTTTTCAAGCATTACTCTTACAACTGTTGTTGTGTCTGTAGTTCCAAATACTTCTGAAAGGTCTGCTTCTTTTGCGTGCATACCTTTTTTCATATCTTCAAATATGTCATCGGCGCTAATAATTTCATTGATATCTACTTCGTCTCCTTCTTTGTATGCTAAAGCTTTATCAGCATCTATTGCTATTTCAAAATTTTTGCCGTGTGTTTTGTAGCGTACTAAGTTTACAGAGATTTGTACGTGATCATCAATAAGTTTATTACCCTTCATTTTTTCTTTTCACCTAATTTTTATTATTCTTTTATTTTAAAATTTTAACTATGTCTTCTTGACTAAATTTTTTCATAGTTTGTGTTTCGTTATCAATGTATGCTGCGTCAATTCTTGCAATATTATAGTCTTCTTCTAAGAATTTTTTAATTGCATTACCTGCAAGTTTTAATCCTTGTTCTACAGTCATTGTTTCTTTGTAAGATTTGTGTAGTTCTTCAGATACTTCTGTTTCTCCTTCACCAATTACTGTTGCTCTATATTGGTAATAGATGCCTGTTGGGTCAGTAAGGAATAGTTTTGGTCCGTCTTCATCAATTCCTGCAACAAGAAGTGAGACGCCGAATGGTCGAAGGCCACCTGATTGTGTACAAAGTTGCTTTAAGCTACACATATCTCTTACAATTGTTAAGGTATCAATTGGTGAGTCGTAAGTTACTCTGTTTTCTTGTGCTTTGTTTTGTGCACGCTCAATAAGTACTCGCGCGTCAGAAAGAATTCCTGCTGCTGTACTAATGATGTGATCATCTATTTGAAAGATTTTTTCAATGGTTTCTGCTACGACGAGTTTGTCAACAATTCGTTTGTCGGTAACAAGCAGTACTCCGTCTTTACAGACCATACCGATTGCAGTGTTCCCTAGTTTTACGGTTTTCTTTGCGTATTCTACTTGTAGTAGTCTACCATCAGGACTAAACATGGTGATTGCTCTGTCGTATCCCATTACTTGATGTGGCATTGGTTGCATTTTCTTTTTACCTCTTTGGGGGTGCCAAAAATTTTTAGCACTTAGTTTTCTATGTTTTTCACATATGTTCTAAAAATAATTATATTTGGCTTTTTTGAGTATACCAGAAACTCCTTTTGTTTGAATAATAACTTTTGTATTACCTAGTTTGTTGATAAGTACAAATGCGCTTCGAATATAATCAACTGCTGTATGATTTGTTCGCAGGATTCCTTTCTTTTTTTCCTGTTCGTATTTGATAGGGAGAATTCCTGCTTTGCTTGCTAAAAAAACACCAAGAGTTTCATGTAATTTTGCAATTAAATCTTCTTGTATTTTATGCATGGATGTCTTGCTGTTTGTTGTAACTTCATACACAATGTAGCGTTTTTTCTCACGCATTGTTGGTCGTAATGGTTTTATCTTAAACATTTTTGGTTATACGTTTTTCGGATAGGAGCTCAAATATCGGTTTTTCCAGAGAAGACAGCTCCTCCTCTCATTTCGTTTTCTTTTCTCTAGCTTAACGTTTCAGAACGCCTTTTTAATATATAAATCTTCACTTTCGCCAAACGTTTTTAAACAGCTCCTCGTTCCTGCTTCTTCTATGAGAAATTGGTTAAAAAAACTTTTGATGGCCGTAAAACCTTCTTATGGTGGCCAAGCAGTAGTCAACGGCGTCATGATGATGGGTAAAGAGAATTATGCGATTAGTGTGACGACCAGCAAGAAACTTGTTACAAAAACTTTTCCTCATCGTCCTTTATCTAAAAAATACAAATTATTAGGTCTTCCTTTTGTTCGAGGGGTTGTTAATCTTGTTGACATGCTTTTACTTGGATACAAATCATTGATGTATTCAGCTGATGTTGCTAGCGAAGAAGAGTATGAAGGTAAAATGAAGTGGTACGAAACAGCTTTAATGTATGGTTCTGTTTTGTTCAGTCTTGTTTTTGCAATTTTCTTATTCAAATTTCTCCCGCTTTCAGCAGCAACGTTTATTGATGGCAAAGTAATACTTTCTTCAGGATTGTTTAACTTGATTGATGGTGTTGTGAAATTGAGTATTTTTGTAGCGTATATTGCAGTTATTGGACTCTACAAAGATGTTAAAGATTTATTTCGTTATCATGGTGGCGAGCATACAACCATTAATTGTTATGAGAGCGGTTTACCTTTAACTGTAAAAAATATTTCTGCATCTTCGCAAGTTCATTTGCGATGCGGAACCACATTCCTTTTTGTTGTTATTCTGATTAGTATTTTTGTTTACATGTTTGTACCAAAAGATTTACCTTTCTTGTATAATCTTGGTCTTCGTTTAGCACTTCTGCCGGTGATTGCAGCAATAGCGTATGAACTGCAGCGTTTAGCAGCAAAATCTTCTTCACCTATTCTTCGAGTATTACTAACGCCTGGTTTGTGGTTACAATCATTGACTGTTAATACTCCTTCTCCTCGTCACATTCGAGCTGGAAGAGCATCACTTCAAGCAGTATTAAAACTTGAAGAGAAAAATTAATTTTATTCTTGTTTTTCTTTAGCGTACTTTTCAAAGAGTTCTGGCAATTCTTTTTTTGTAATGTATCCTTCAAGAGGCCAGTTATCAATTTTTTCTTGTACGCTTTCTAGTGCTCTCTTGTTTGTTTTGTCTTTTAGTTGATGACCCAGAAGATATATTGCTTTTCGAAGTTCTTGAGTTGTTTGTTGTAATTCTGCAATCTCTTCTTTGATAATCTTTAAACTCTCATCAAATGTGCCTTCTTGACTAGTAAGTGTTTTCTTTTGTTCAGTATACGAACTGTTCACGTCTTTATCAGTTTGGAGTAGAAGTAAGACTCGATGCTCCATTTGCTCTATAATGCGCATATCCGTATTTTCTGCCATTGCTTTTTCTGCCATTGCTTCTTCTTAGGAAACTCTTGTTTTTAAGGTTTTGCCCATTTAGTGTTAAACGAAACATTTTTATATGGGAAAAGAGGATTTTCTATTGACCTATTTATAAAAAGAGAGGTGTGAAATACTTTTGTCCGATGATTTTGATATAGCCCCGCCGCCTGAACCTAGTTCTAAGACTAAAGCGCCCAAGAAGAAAGGTTTTCTGGGTAAATTGTTTGGTGCAAAAAATAAATCTTCTCCTGAAGATATTTTAGCGGAAATGGACGCTAGTCTTGAGAATGATAAAAAACCCTCTGTTAATGATGTTGATGAAATTCGTTCACGCTTGGGCTTAGACAAACCTGCTCGTTCAGTTGATCATTTACAAGAAGAATTAAACGCTCAAAAAGAAGCAACTTCTACTGAAGAATCAGAACAATACGATAAAGAGCAAGCAGAACTAAATACCACTAGTGAAAATGAAGAATCTGTTCCCAAGGTTCCTGTTTCTTCAGAACCCACTCCTGAAACTCCAGAACCGGCTTCAGAATCTCTTTTAACAGAACAAGTTCCTTTGCTGGATGATACAAAACCTGCAGATTTGCCTGAAGAAGAAACTACTCCAGAACCTGCAAAAGAATTTGATAATCAAGAAACAGAAGAAGAAAGCAACGAAGAACCTAAGGACCTTCCTAATGAACAATTAGGAGATGATATGTTTAATGAACTTTCAGGCGAACCAACTTCTGAAGATTCAGATGACAAAGATACAAGCAATTCTTCTCTCGAAGGATACAATGCCCCTGTTCCTGACGACAGAGATGAAGAATCCTCTTCTTCCTTTGCACAAGATACTCCCTTAGATGAAGGGCCTGCTGAAATTCCTGATAAAATTGAGGTTCCAGAACCTTCAGAAGAAACTCTTGTTGATAAACCTGAAGAATTAATTGAACCAATAGACGCAAACGAAGAAGCAGAATCAACAGAACCAATATCTGATGATGAAATAACTAAAGATCTTGAAGATTTACAATCCATTGTTGGCGACGAGGATGAACCAACTAAAGAATCTGATGTCAACGACGAAATACCTTCTTTTGTAGATGATACGCCTGCTGAAAAAGAAGAGAAGAAACCAAAAGCAAAAAAATCAAAAGTAGCCACTCCAAAAAATGAAAAACTTTCTGACGATGAGAAAGAGCAAGCCGAGAAAGCAAACAAAAAAGAACAAAAAGTAAAAGAAGTTCAAGATAGAATAAAGAAAAAAGAACAAGACTTGGAAAAATTAGAGAAAGAATTACTCAAGCAGCAAAAGGAATTAGAAAAACAAAAAAAAGTTGTTGAGCGCAAAGAGAAAAAATTTGTTGGCCTTAAAGACGAAGAACAACTCATTGTAAAACAAGTAGCAACTGTTGAAAAGAAATCAGAAGCCAATCAGAAACTCTTTGAGAAATTATCTAAGCAATCAGAGAAATTAGCAGGTAAGGAAAAAAAAATTTCCACTGAAGAATCAGATTTAAAAAAACAAGAATTCTTCTTAAATAATCAAGAAAAGAAAGTAACAGCAGAGCTTACTGACGTTGAAAAAACTCAAAAAGAGTATGAACGAAAACTTCTAAAACTCAACAATCAAATTGTGACGTATAAAGAAGACGCTAAAGAGTTTAGGAAGAAAAAGAGTGATTTCTCTTCTTTTAAAGACCACCAAGAAGAACTTATAGTGAAAGCAAAAGAAGAGCTAAATAAAACTAGAGACTCATTATATGATAGATTGTATGGTTTTGAAGAAACAGTTCATGAGCGAGAAGAAGAATTAGACCTTCGTGCACATTCTTTTGCAGAGTGGTCTCCGCGAACAGAGCTTGAAACAAAGGAACAAAAGAACTTACGTCTCAAACAAGGTGTTGTGCTTCGCCGTCTGGCTGAAAATGAAGCTTTAATGAAGAAGTTATCTGCATCTCCTCAATTATTAGATGATCCTGATCAAACATCTATGGTAACTAACCAATATACTACTGACCTGCCTGGTTTACTGCAACACGCTCATGATTTAATAGCAAAAGATGACGTGACCCAAGCTAAATTAAAGTATAATGAACTTCGTGAAAAATTCTTAACATCTGATCTTTCAGAGTTTCAGAGAAAAACGTATTCTAGAAAATTAAAAGATTTGTATGAAGAAATTCACGTTCGATTGCTTGAAGAGCAAGCAAGAGAAACACTCAAGTAAAATTCTTATACTCAGAAGGATTTTCATTTCTTATGATACGACTTGATGCAGGTCCAATTGGGGGTGGTGGTTCGTTTCTAAGAACTGCGCTTGTACTTTCTGCAATTTTACAAAAACCTGTAACCATAGAAAATATTGCTTTAGAACGAACCTTTCAAGGGCTTTCTGCTGATAAAATTGCTCTTATTCGTGCTTTAGCAACAGCAACTGATGCAAAACTTTTTGGTGTTGAAACAGGTTCAACAACAATATCTTTTAGTCCTACTCATCCTTGGTCACAAAAAAAAGTTGCTTTAGGTTTGCAAGGTAGCGTTTCACTAGCTTTGCAAGGTTTGTTGCTTCCAGCTCTTTTTTCCAGACAAAAAGTTCGCTTTCTTCTTACAGGAAGAACGCACGAGCTTCATGCTCCAACAACAACCTACATGCAGCAAGTCTTTTTTCGTTATGTCAATTCTTTAGTTGATCAATTAGTATTGCGTGTTAATTCATTTGGTTTTGAATCATCAGGCGATGTTGAAGTAATTGTGAAAGGTCGTGTTAATCGTCTTCCCCCATTATATGTTTCGGGAGGAGAGTCTCTTGCAGGTATTCGAATGGAAATAATTGCAAGCAAAGATTATGTTGATTCTACTGTTTTAGAACACTTAGAGCGTCTTGCAAGACTTACGCACCCTCAACTACAAGTTGTTACTAGATATGTTGCTTCGGAAACACCAGGCATTGCTGCTGGCGTGTTTGCGTTTTATGGAAATGAATTAGGTTTTGATAATGATAAACCCTTTGTTATCGGTAAAGATATTGTATTACAGCACCAGCCAAACACTGATGCTTTAGAAAAAGAGTTTATTGGTTTTGTGCAAGGATTTGTTAATGAATTAACATCTCCTGCGATTGATGAATTCTGTGCAGATCAACTAATTATGCTTCTCGCGCTTGTTGGTGGCGAAATTAAAGTAAAAGAAGTAACTGACCAAGTGAAAGCAAATATTGTTGCTGCAGAAGCCATTTCAGACACCTTATTTGAAGTTTCAGGCACTATTATTACAGCAACACTCAATCTAGACGCTCTCTAAAGCAATAGGTTTATAAAAGAGGTATGAGTTCTCAGCGATAGACCTTTTGTCTTATATTTTAGGTGAAATAAAAATGGAAAATGCAATGTCAAGACCTTTAGATGCGCTTAACAAGTCTCGTGGTAAGCGAGTTATTGTCGACCTTAAGAATGGTTGGCGCTATGTTGGAAAACTTCAAGCTTTCGATATCCACATTAACACGGTACTAGAAGAAGCTGAAGAATACGAACCAAACACAAAAAAGGTTATCAAAGTAATTGATGAGAAGATCTCAGAAGAAGCTTATGAAGGCGATAAACAGCTTAAACGAAAGTTAGGTACTGTTTTTATTCGAGGAGATACAATCACGAACATTTCAGTTCAATAAGGTGAAGTAAATGAGTAAAGGCACAGCATCACAAGGTAAACATTCCGGAAAGAAAACACATATTCCTTGCAGACGGTGTGGTAATCACACCTATCATGTAAGAGACAAAGTATGTGCTAGTTGTGGCTTTGGCAAATCTTCCAAGCTTCGCTCTTATAGTTGGACAAAAAAGTAATTCTTAATCCATTTTTTCTTTTTCTCTCATTTTTCTAGTAATTTTCTTATTTAGGCGCTAAGTGTTCACGCCAAAGCAGTTATGTGTGGTGTTAGCGCATGCGACTTCTCTCGCCTAGTGGAAATGACTGCGAAAGCTTTTTAAACGTACTAACTTCTTTTTTCTAGTATTATGGCTAACATTTTCAAAAAATTCGCTGAAAAATTCTTTACTAAGTTATTTGGTAAAAAAAAGGACATTAAACTAGGCCTCTATGGCCCTCCAAATGGTGGTAAAACCACTCTTGCTAATCGTATTTGTGAAGATTGGTTGGGAGAGTCTATGGGTGCTGTCAGTAGTATAGCTCACGAAACACGAGAAGTTCAGATAAAAGAACAAATTATCATCAAGGGCAAGAATGGACGAGAACTCACCTTTAATCTCGTGGATACTCCTGGTATTGCAACTAAAATTGATTATGAAGATTTCATTAAGGATGGTTTGAAAGAGAAAGAAGCAAAAGAGCGAGCAAAAGAAGCAACAAAAGGAGTTATTAGTTCTATTAAATGGCTAGATGATATGACTGCTGTAGTTATTGTGCTTGACGCTACAAAAGATCCTTATTCACAAGTAAATATTACAATTATTGGTAATCTTGAGGCAAGAAAAATTCCTGTTTTAGTAATTGCTAACAAAATTGATCTGAAGAAAGCTGATATTAAGAAAATTCAATCAGCATTCCCTCAATATCAAGTATTAGGAATTAGTGCAAAAGAAGGAAAGAATATTGATAAATTCTATGAAGCGTTATTTGAGGTGACTAAGTAAATGTTAACGCTACAATTCCTCCCATACACAGAAATCGAGCATCTTACTTCAGAGAAACGAATTGCAAAATTACTTCGACTGGTAAAAACTGATAAAATCATTCTCCTCGAAGGTCGTCTTCAAAGTGAAGAAGAAACAGAATTAATCCGAAAAACAATGGAAGAGATTAGTGCAAAATTTACAGGAATTGAGCTTTCTGTTATTTATCCTGAGTCAAAGAATGTGGCTTTCTTTGCAAAACTCAAACAATCTTTTGTAAATATGATTCTTGGTAACCGACGTGGTATGACTATTATTGGACCTGCTAATGTTATAAAAGAGATTAAACAAGATCCTGATAAAATACAACTCTTTACGAAGGATATGAGGAGTCGATAATGCCTCACCAATGTGTTTCTTGTGGCGCATTTTACGAAGATGGTGCAAAAGACATTCTTCATGGTTGTTCTAGTTGTGGTGGAAAACTTTTTTTCTACGTGAAAAAAGAACGTTTAGAGGAGCTCAAAACTGAAGAGCCACAGTTATTTAATCTCAGTACTGAAGATAAGAAGCAGATAGAAAGTGATGTCTATGATATCTTAGGCGAGGATGTAGATAGAGATAAGCCAATTATTCTTGATATTGAAAGTATTAAAATTCTTAAACCAGGAAAATATGAATTAGATCTTGTTAACCTTTTCAAATCAAAGCAACCGCTCATTTACAAGCTTGAAGATGGTAAGTATATGATTGATATCATCGAGAGCTTCAAAAAAATGCGTCACGATAAGTAATTATTGTTTTTTCTGAATTCTTAAGTTTTATATATACTAAGCTTGTAGCTAGGAGTATGAACTTAGTTGATGTGCATGCTCATCTTGACTTCCCCCCTCTTTCTGAGAAGCTAGACGCAGTTCTTCAAAATGCTGCAAATGCTAATGTAAAGGCAATTGTTGCAAATGGCGTGACGCCAGAGAGTAATCGAAAAGTCTTAGAACTTTCCAAAACAAACAAGATGATCAAACCTGCTCTTGGCTATTATCCTTGGCACGTTCCTGAAGTTTCAGAAGAAGAGTTTGATGAAGAACTTGATTTCATTAAAAAAAGTAAACCTGTTGCGCTTGGCGAAATTGGCCTTGATAAAAAATGGGATAATATAGAACACTATAAAGTCAAAGGCACACAAGACGAACTTTTCAAAAAACAAACGAGTGCATTTGAGAAATTCATCGGTCTTGCAGAAAAACAAAATATTCCTTTAATTATTCATTCACGAAAAGCAGAGCAAGAAGCTATTGAAATGCTTGAAAGTTCATCTGCTAAAAAAATAATTATGCATTGCTTTAGCGGTAAGAAAAAACTAGTAAAGCAAGTTATTGATAATGGTTGGTCCGTATCAGTACCTGTGATTGTAACTAAACTACAACAGTTTCAAGATATGGTTAAAGAAGCAAGCAATAATCAATTATTAACAGAAACAGACGCGCCGTATTTAGGTCCACAGCCAGGTTTAACAAACGAACCAGCAAACGTTACAATCACAATTAAGAAGCTTGCAGAATTAAAAGGGCTAACAGAAGTTGAAATGGCCGACCAAATATTTATGAACTATCAAAAGTTATTTCTATAAATAAAAATGATATACGTAGAAATCTTAGCAATAATAACTTCGATTTTTGGCGTAGTTATGAGTATTGGTCCGTATATGCAAGCGTATAAAATTTACAAACATAAAAGCGCAAAAGATGTAAGTGCACTCATGCAAGGTATTTTTTTCATAGGTACGACGTTTTGGATGTTGTATGGTATTGCATTGCGAGATATTCCTATCATTATTAGTTTTGGTGTTGGAATTTTAGGTTGGGCCTTATCGTTTGTATTAACATTAAAATATAAGAATAATTAGTGATAAAAAATGGTAAAATTAGTAAAACAAAAGAAAGTAAAGACAGGACGCCTTACCAAAGGTTGCAAGCTATGCCTGAAAGGACGAAAGTCTGTTCTTTTCATAACAAGTATTTGTCATTACGAATGTTTTTATTGTCCTATTAGTGATGATAAACGAAAAAAAGAAACAGTCAAAATTAATGAAAAAGAAATTCTTCATCCTGATGCAGCATCTGCTTTAGAAGAATTGTTTTTGGAAATAACTCTCTGTCAATCTAAAGGTGTTGGCATTACTGGTGGTGATCCTTTAGCCGTTCCGCGTAGAACTTATCATTATATTAAAGAATTAAAAAAAGAATTTGGAAAAAAATTCCATATTCATTTATACACCTCTCCTCAATTTGTAACAAAAGAAAAATTATTGCATCTTGATAGCGTGGGTCTTGATGAAATTCGTTTTCATCTTAATGTAGAAGATGATACTTTGTGGAAAAGAATATTATTTGCAAACGAACTAAAACTGAAAGTAGGTGTTGAAGTTCCTGCAATTCCTGGCAAGCTTGATTTATCAAAAAAGATGCTTGATTTTTGCAAAGAGAATAAAATTGATTTTGTAAATATTAATGAACTTGAATACAGCGATATTAGTAATTCTGACTTGGCAAAAGAAGGTTTCTTTGTAAAGGATACATTATCATATGGTATTCAAGATAGTGAAGCTGTTGCTCAGGAATTAGTTGCGTATGGTAAGGAAATCCGTTTACGTGTTCATTATTGCTCTTCTTCCTTTAAAGATGCTGTACAATTAGGAAATAGATTTCTTCTTCGAGCACAAAAAGTTGCGCAGCCATTTGATGAAGTTGATTATCAAGGGTTACTAACCAGGGGCGAGTTTCGTTTAAAGCGTCAAGGAAAAATTACGTTGGAAGACTTGCGGTCTGTTTTAATTGATGAATTTGAGATGCCTGCTGAAGATGTTTTCTTAGATGGTGAACGACTATTAGTGAATGCTTCTTTATTAGAACAACTCTGGCCAAAACTTTTAGAAGATGTTAATTTTAATTGGAAAACATATTTGCGAGCCGCAATTGTAAAAGAATACCCTACAGATGATCATTTTATTGTGGAAAAAACCGAGTTATAGCGTTCTTTTAAAGAAATTTCGACATAATTATATAGGACTTTAATCTAGATTACTTTATATGGTTCGAATAACTGTTGACACGGACAAAGATTCTCATCACACTATCCAGAAAATAATTGCTATTCTGCAAAACTTCGCTTCTGGAGCGCCTCCTATGCGCCAAACGCAACATTATCAAGAACAGTCTTATCAAGCTCCTTCTTATAGTGAGCCAATGCAAAATAATGCTCCTGCTGGAAGTTCCGGTTATACTGATATGTTTGCGACGATGCCAACAAGTGAGCCTGTACAAGAAAAGAATAGTTATGCAGATATGTTTGCATCTAATCCAGAACCTACTCCGCAACCAGCTCCTGCGCAAAATACTGTTGGTTCCTTCTTTAATATGGCAAGTTCATCAACACCACAATCTACTACTTCCATTTCATCTTCACAATCATCTAGCGGTGTTTTTGATATGTTTGCTGAAGAACCAGCACCACCAAGCAGTCCATCTACTACAATGACTGATATGTTTTCATCTCCTAGTTCTTCATCAACTCCTTCAACGACTTCAGATTCAGATTTTCCAAGTGTCTTTGATGATTATACTGAAGAAAAGAAAGAAGAGTTTTCTACGGGCGATTATATGAAAGTGCAAGAGTATGATGAGTAAATGGGAAGTTATGAATTCTTAGAGCACACTGCGGATGAAAAATTTCGTGTGACTGCAAAATCTCTAGATGATGCGTTCGCAACAAGTGTGCAAGCGTTTTATGAAATTCTTGTGGGTAAAGAGCATGTAAAAAAACAAGAAAGTCGAGATATTACACTTTCTGCAAATAAGCTAACAACTCTATTGTATGATTTTCTTAATGAACTCGTTTTTTATTTTGATGATGCTGACTTATTGCTTCCTCATGTCGAAGCTTTAGCAATTGATAAGGAGGGTGATGAGTTCGTACTCAATGCAACGCTTGTTGGTGATAAACAGTATGACTATGACTTGCGTACTGAAATTAAGAACATGACGTATAGTGAGATGGCTGTTACTGAGAAGAAAAACGGTCAATGGGAATTAGTTGTTGTTGTGGATATTTAGTGTTGTATATGTTATTCTTTAAGATGACTTAAGTCAAGTGTAGAAACATAATATTTTTTTAGAATTCTTATTCCCAGATTATATTTAGCAACTTTTTCTTTGTATGTTCCAAACGAATTGTTTAATCGTATTTGATATGATTTGACATCATCTATCCAAAACTGCGCAACATTGTGTTGGGTTTCCTCGCTTTCAATGCCTGCAAGAACTCCTTCTAATCTGGCAGCATATCTTGTAAGTGATTCTTTTCCTAAACGAGTACTTGTTTCTTTTTTTAGAAAATTAGCTACATCTCTATCTGTTTTTGTTCTTCCCAGGATATCGTTTGCTTCCACCATAAAAAGTTCTATTTTCAACAGTCCTTTTAATTCTTTCCAAGACATTTATAAATATCCTGTCCTTTCTTCAGTTCACCAGTCTTGCTGAACGCTGTTTGGTTGATGATTGTGTGAGGTGCTAAGCGATGGTGACACCCGTACAAGAAAATGAATATAGTTATGTAATTAAAAAAGAAGGAACTATGAACGTTCCAGTAAGAATTTTTGCATCACCTGCTTTAATGGACCATCTTGAAAAAGATAGATCTTTGGAGCAAGGCATGAATGTTGCACGTCTTCCAGGTATTAGAGGAGAATCTCTTATGATGCCTGATGCTCATCAAGGATATGGTTTTTCTATTGGCGGTGTTGCTGCTTTTGATATGAAAGAAGGCATTATTAGTCCTGGTGGTGTTGGTTTTGATATTAATTGCGGTGTACGATTAATTACTACATCCTTAACAAAAGAAGAAGTTGAGCCGAAGGTTCCTGAAATTCTAGAAAAATTATTTGAAGCAATTCCTTCAGGGAAAGGTTATGAAAGTAAAAAAAGATTAACTGATGAAGAACTTGATGCTGTTATGTTAGAAGGTCCTGCTTATTTAGTTTCTCAAGGTATTGGTATTGATGATGATGTTATTCATTGCGAAGGTAGTGGAAAGATGCCTGGTGCAAAGACGGAGTTTGTGTCTCACAGAGCAAAAGCGCGTGGTAGAAGGCAATTAGGAACACTTGGTGCTGGTAATCACTTTTTAGAAATTCAATTCGTTGGAGAAATTTTTGATAAAGAAACTGCTAAAACGTTTGGTATTACAAAAGAAAATCAAGTAGTCTTTATGATTCATTGCGGTAGTCGAGCATTAGGTCATCAAATAGCAAGCGATTATTTGCGTTTAATGGAAGATGAGTATCCTGATGTGATTGCAAAACTTCCTGAGAAGGATTTAATTTATGCACCAATTTCTAGCAAGCTTGGTAAAGAATATTATGGTGCTATGTGTGCTGCTGCAAACTTTGCATGGGCTAATCGTCATATGATTGGTCATCAAGCAAAGGAAGTATTCAAAAGTTTTTTTCCTGATGCAAAGTTTAAAACGATGTATGATGTTGCGCACAATATTGCTAAGCGAGAAACGCATATGATTGATGGTAAGGAAGAAGAAGTTATGGTACATCGTAAAGGTGCGACGCGAGCTTTTGGTCCGGGAAGCAAAGATTTGCCTGCAGATTACCAACAATCTGGCCAACCAGTTATTATTCCAGGTAGTATGGGAACATCATCGTATGTCTTGGTTGGAACAAAAGAAGGTATGAATGTTTCATTTGGTAGTACTGCGCATGGTGCAGGAAGACTGATGAGTCGTTTTGCAGCTAAGAAAAAATATGATGGTGAACAAATCAAAGAAGCACTCGCAAAAGAACATATTACTCTTAGAGCCCGATCAGTTAAGGGTGTTGGTGATGAAGCGCCTGGCGCGTACAAAGATGTTGATGAAGTAGTGAACGTCAGCCATGCTGCACACATTGGTAACTTAGTTGCTAAACTTAAACCTCTTGGCGTTATTAAAGGATAAGAAAAAGCGCGGGCTTGTGTGCGACCGGTAGCCCGCAACCGGCAAAGAGGTGTTTACGCCAAAGCAAGGCGTGGTGTTTGGTTAGCAAAGAATGAAAATTAAGTTTCTTGCCCTTCTAGGGCTTGCTCTTCATAGAAGAGTCTTAGGTAATCTTTTTTTTCTGGATTCATGGTATTAGTTAACACCCATATCCATTGTTTGCCAAAGATAATTTTCTAGCATGTTCTCTTCGATTTCATCGATTATACCTGCCTCAACAGCCAAGTTAGCTACTTCTCGCGGATACCGCTCTATTTCTGTGTATATTTGTTCTTGATTCATGTTATTCACCTCATCCACGCGTCTGAAAATTGGTAATCGTAGGTATCTGCATAACTTTTCATCGTAAGTTTCTTCACTTGTTTGAAAAACAATTGTTCGATTTCTTTTGTTGACATAATTGTCACCTCCAATTCGTCTTTCGACGTAAGTTGTACTACTTTTACAGCAAGATTTCTTTATAAACGCCTCAAGCACTTGTCCAGTGTCAAAAAAATCAGCCCTAAGAGCGAAACCAAAAACACACGCTTTCAAACCCCTAAATCCTTTGTCCGTAATGTTTTTTCCAAACCATTAAAAACTCCATAAAATTAGACTTTGCTATGAAGTATGATGTGCTTGCAAAGACGTTTGAGCGTCTATCCCAAACGAATTCTCGACTTGAGAAGACTGTAATCTTAGCAGAATTCTTACGTGATAAGCTTGAAGAGAAGTATGCTGAGGCGGCTATTCTTTTATTGCAAGGCAAGGTTTTTCCTGAATGGGATGACAGAACTAGTGGTGTTGCAGGAAAGCTTGTGCTTCGAGCAATTGCAAGAGCTACTGGTCATGATCAATCTGCTGTGGAAAAGGGTTTGAAAACCACCGGTGATATCGGCGAGGTTGCAGAAAACCTAACTAAAACTAAGCGTCAACAAACATTATTCTCAGCACCATTAACACTCCAAGATGTCTTTGATACGCTTCAAAAGCTAGCAACTTTGGAAGGGAACAAGTCTCAGGATATCAAAATGGCGGAACTTTCTCGTTTATTGACGAGTGCAAGTCCAAGTGAGGCAAAATTCATCGTCCGAGCTGTTATTGAGGACCTTCGGGTTGGTATTGCAGAAGGAACCATTCGAGATGCTATGGCTTTGGCATTTTTCACCACATCCTTTTCTTATAATAAAGAGAAGAATACTCTTGAGCATGAAATGAAATCTTCGCAATCCTTAGATGAAATGAAAGATGCTATTAAGCGTGCTTTAGACCTTACTGCGGACTTCTCAGTTGTGCTTGCTCATATTCGTGCTGGTAAGCCCTTAAGTGACTTTAAACTCACGCTGGGAAAACCCTGTCGTGTTATGCTTGCTCGAAAAGAGAAAACCTTTGATGAGGCGTTTGCCAGAACCAATTTTCCTGTCCGTTTAGAGTATAAATATGATGGCTTTCGGTTGCAAATTCATAAAAATGATACTAAGATAACTCTTTTCACGAGACGGCTTGAAGATGTCACACATAGATTTCCTGATATAGTTTCATCAGTTCAAGAGCTTATTCTGCCTAAACAGTGCATTTTGGACGCTGAAGCAGTAGGTTATGATCCTAAAACAGGCAAGTACCAGCCATTTCAACATATTTCTAAGCGTATCAGACGTAAATATGATATTGAAGGATTGGCAAAAGAACTTCCTGTAGAACTCAATATTTTTGACGTGCTCATGCTTGAAGGTGTTATTCACATAGAAAAACCACTCACAGAGCGTTTGGAGCTTCTCAAAACCCTTGTAACTCATGATGTTGTTAGAAAATTAGTTCTTGTTAAAGGAATTGTTATTGATTCCGAAGATGGCTCTCAAGAGTTTTATGATGAATCTTTAGCTACAGGCAATGAAGGTATTATGATTAAAGACCTTTCAGCCCCTTATCAACCAGGTGGACGTGTTTCTGCTTGGATTAAGATGAAACCTATTATGGATGAGCTTGATTTAGTTGTTGTTGAAGCTGAGTGGGGTTCTGGCAAGCGTAGTGAGTGGATGACTAGTTTCACATTGGCCTGTAGAAATGATTCTGGTAAATTCTTGCAGATTGGCAAAGTAGGAACAGGTCTAAAAGAGATAGATGATGGCGAACACGTGACCTTTTCTCAGGTAACTGAATTGCTCAAGCCATTAACCATCAAAACCGAAGGAAAAATAGCTACTTGCAAGCCCGAAGTGGTGCTTTCTATTGCGTATGAAGAGATTCAAAAAAGTCCTTCCTATACCTCTGGCTATGCGTTGAGGTTTCCACGAGTCTTGGCTCTTCGTTCTGACCGTTCCACAGATGATATTGCAAGCAGTGATGATGTGCAAGATTTGTATGAATCTCAGTAAATCTTTATTTCTCTCATTTTCTCTCTGCCAATTTACCATTGTTCTTGCTCAAATAGTTTGAGCGAACTTTTTCATTGTATCGAAATCTCTATAAATGATGAATTCTCGGAGTATGTTGTCTCTAAGGGCAGAGGAACTTCTTTTATTATCAAAAATGAAACAACGTTTCTACAAAGGAACAATGTTCCTAATTTGAACTATTGTTTCTAGTATGATAATACTTATAAAGGGGACTACACCTAAAGGTAAATATGTCGTCAGACAGAGATATCATTGAGAAGCTCGTTAGCCCTTCTACCTTAAAGATTCTTAAGTTATTCGTTAATCATGACGATCAGAGATATTATTTACGTGAAATTGCTAAGCTTACTAAGGTACCTCCTGCGAGTACGTACAGAATATTGAATCAATTAGTTGACATTACTATATTAAAAGTGGAACAGATAAAACGTTTCAAATTATATGCTTTGAACACGGAAAAGAGTTTTTTCTTGGTAGACTTGCTGCAAGACCGGAAAAATGCAGTTATAGAGTTCGTGAACACCATTAAGGAGTTTGATGGTGTACAAATGGTTGTTTTGCACGGTAAAGAAGATAAAAGCCGTGCAAATGTCTTGGTTATCGGGACTAATCTTGATACAGACTCTATTAAACGAAATTCGGTCTATGTTAGCGAGAAATACGGATTTAACATCATTTTACTTACTTTAACACCGGAGCAGTACAATCAGATGTCTTCTATGGGTCTTTACCCTGGAAAAAAGAAAATACTCTTCGAAACAGAAAGTATGTGATTTTAATTACTATATTCTAAAACAACAATCTTTATATACCCCTTCTACACCTTTTAGTATGTTGCTTGAGATGGTTGATTTGGGGACGTACAGAGCCTTCTTTCCAGCTCAAAATATCCGAGTGCTTATCTAGACACTTGTTAACAAAAAACCTAGGGGGAAATGGAAAAAATGGACTTTATCGTAAATAACGAACAACCACAGCCACAACCACAACAACCAAGTAATGAGTTTGGAATAGAAGTAGGCCAAGCGAACATTAAAGTTATTGGTGTAGGCGGTGCAGGAAATAACATGACTAACTGGCTCTATAAAAAGGGCATTGAAGGTGCAGAAATCATTGCATGTAATAGTGATTTACAACACTTAAACATGGTTGAAGCTGATCGAAAATTTCTCTTAGGAAAAGATGTTTGCCGAGGTCTTGGTGCTGGAGGATATCCTCAAGTAGGTAAAGAAGCAGCAGAAGAAGCAATGTCTCACATTAAAGATTCTCTAAAAGTATCTGACATGGTATTTGTTTGTGCAGGTATGGGTGGAGGAACTGGTACAGGTGCTGCTCCTGTCGTAGCAAAAGTTGCTAAAGAAGCTGGCGCAATTGTTATCGGAACCGTAACTATGCCTTTTAAGATTGAAAGAGCAAGAGTGGACAAAGCAGAATTTGGTCTACAACAACTCCGACAAAGCACACATACAGTAATTGTTATTGACAACAACCGGCTGGTACAAATTGCAGGAAATCTACCTGTTAACCAAGCATTTGCAGTTGCAAATGAGTTAATCTCTACCATGATTAAAGGTATTGTTGAAACTATTGCTGTACCAAGTCTTGTAAATCTAGACTTTGCTGACGTAAAAGCAGTTATGACTGCTGGTGGCGTTGCAAGTATTGGTGTTGGATCAAGTGATACTAAAAACCGAGTTGATGAAGCAGTTAGAGGAGCTCTTTCCAATCCTCTACTTGATATAAGTTATGAAGGAGCTCAAGGTGCTATTATTCACATCCATGGTGGTCACGATATGACTTTGGATGAGATTAGCCGAGTGGGTGAACTCGTAACTGAATCTATGGACTCATCAGCAAACGTTATTTGGGGTGCTCGTGTTAGTGAAGATATGAAAGGAAAACTAACTGTAATGACTATTATTACAGGCGTAAAATCTCCTTGGGTTATCGGACCACAAAACGCACGTGAACAAGCTCAAGCTCGACAAACATTATCTAACGAACTTGGAATTGAAGTACTTCGATAAACGCGTGGCGACAAGGGTTTATCCCTTGCATTTTCCCCCTTTGGGAATTATTGTTATGTTGACTCAAGTTAACATTCAATAATTCAAAGAATTATTGTTACAATCCTTCGGGATATAACGTAACTTCTTCGCCTTCACTTTTGTTTTTACCCCCCAACAAATCCCATGAAAGTGGAGGCACTTTTTTTTCATTGAGCTTTGCTCGATGTGCCAAAAATCATTCGTGATTTTTTAGCACTTTTTTTATTTACTCTTTTATTTAGAATCTATTGGCAGAACTGTCGTTTCTTTCTTCTGAGACGACATATATTTATAAAGAAGATTTACTATAGTGATACATATGACTAGTTACTTCACTAAACTGGACCGGTATATGATGCCGCAAGAAGAGAATCGTTTTCTTGTTGGCAAAACTACGGGTAGTGAAGGTTCTGCTCATCTTTCTACACCTATTATACCCATCAGTAAACTTGGTGCAACATTTGGCGAGAATAATGCACAAGGTCAAGCTGATGTGCTTGGTAGTATGCTTACATCTATTCGTCGAGGAACTGGTGTGTTACAACTTGCCTTAAGCACACCTGTTGGCACGCAGATGGGTGGCGGTGTTGCAAGTATTGGTAAGGATAAACGTCAAGCAATTAAAGAAGTGCTCAAAGCAAGTGGTGCTACGTGGGAAGGTTTGGAATTTTCTCCTCAAGATATGACTAACATGAGCGGTTTTGATCCTCGACAAGGCGGTTTTAGCGAGCAGAAAAGAAAACAAGACTTACAGCACGTACGTGACGCAATAACTTTTGCAGCAGACATTGGTGCTGGTGGTGGTGTTGACGTTTGGAGTTATGAATTTAATAGAACTATTGGTGATGCTAAGTTTAACAAAGGAAAAAACAAGTTTGTTGACTTTGAAGGATGGAAAGAGGAAGAAAATGCTAAAAAACAACTTGTTGACGAACGAACAGGAACAATCATTCAAGAATTTGAAACTGGTCAATTAGGTGGTCGAGGCATGGCAAAGATTTCTGTTCCTGAATGGAAGAAAGCTAATGGTCATGGTGTTGGTTCTGATGGTGTTACTTTTAATGATGGTGATTACTTAGATGTGCATGGTAACAAATTAACAAGTGATCCTACAAGTAAAGAGTTTATTATGAATCGTGTTCCTGTATGGAATGGTGAAAAAAGCGAATTTAAATCTCGTCAACTTGATTGGAATGATTTTAAAAATTATGCGCAGAATAGAAATAAAGAATCTGGTATGAAGTTATCTGCTGAAGAATGGTATGGTCGTGTGCAACTTGAAAATCAATATGCACAAAGTCGTGGTCAATCTATTTTTTACACGGGCGATTATGAAGCGCATCAACGACAACTTTCTAAATTATTGGAGCAACAACGACAATATCGAGAAATAGAAACTGGTAAATCTGAAGAAGAACTAAAACAATTAGGATTGATGGAGCCAACTCCTGATGGCCGTTTAGTAAAAAAGAGTGAAGCAAATAATGAATCAATTACCGCAGAAAAACTTAGAATGCAGCATATTCACGAAGCATCTGGTATGGCCGACGCACAAGCAAACACGATTTGGGATACAATGCAACATATTAAACCTATTGAAGAGTATGGTAAACAAAAAACATTTCAAACATTTGCTGAAGCAGGTTTAGATGCAATGGAAACAACGCATCGACGTCACGTTGCTAATCCTATTTATGTTGGTCCAGAGCTTGGTTGGCCAGAGGGTTATGGGGGGCATCCTGAAGAATTTGTTGAAATTATTAAATCTTCTCGGCAAGAAATGATTACCAAGATGCAAAAAGATCCTGTATATAGAAATAAATACACGGACAAAGAAATGCAATCTATGGCAAAGACCCACATTAAAGGCGTTATGGACACTGCGCACATGTCTATGTGGTATAATCATTTTCCAAAAGAAAATTCTCATGAGCCAGAAGAAAAACGTTTACAACGGTTTAACAAATGGTTTATGAATCAAATGGATTATTTAGGTAAAGAAGATGTTGTTGGTAGTGTACAAGTTGTAGATAGTTCAACAGGTGATCATCGTCATTTGCCTGTTGGTCAAGGTATTTTTCCAACAGTTGAAGGCGTAAAGGCGCTTCAAAAAAGTGGTTTTAAGGGCTCTATTGTATCTGAAGGTCATGAAGATGAAGTATTTGACCCTGGTTCCACACAATACTCGCTTTGGAGTGAGTTTGGCGCAAGCATGGGTAGTGGTTATCATTTTGGCGATGTGTCTGGTGGAAATTCCTTTGGTAATGTGTATGCTGGTAGAGGTGGCGCAGCCGGCTATCGAGCACCACCGAATTATATTTTTGGAGCGTATGCGCCAAGTAACGAATGGAGCTTATGGTCTGAAATTCCTTTGGAATAGAGTAAATTTATAAATAATCAAACTACAAGAGTAGTAAAGAGGGCGCGAGATGGTAGAAATTTCTTTAGAACCAAGAGAGCGAGGAGTAAAATATCACTATAGTGAGGATGATGTTAAACTTGCTAAAGAGCTCGCTGAAAAGTTAAAAAAAGAAATGGGTGATATGCTTAAAGCAGTTGTTGTTTTTGGCAGTGTTGCTCGAGGCGATGCGATAAAAGGTTCTGATATTGATGTACTCTTAATTATTAATGATTTAACAATTGTACTTTCTTCTGAAGTTATTCAATCTCTTCGTGTATTAATTGAGAATGTTGCAGGCAAGATTTCTAAAGATTTTCATATTACGCAAATGCACTTGAGTAATTTTTGGGATTATATGCGACAAGGAGATCCTGTTATTGTAAACATGCTTCGTGAAGGCATGCCTGTGTATGATGAAGGTTTTTTCTTACCAGCACAAGCATTACTTGATAAGGGTCGTATTCGTCCAACAAAAGAAGCAGTATGGACATATTATCAGAGAGCTCCAAAAACATTAAAGAATGCCGAAGGTCACTTGCTCGGCGCTATTGTTGATATGTATTGGGCTTGTATTGATGCAGCACATGCAGCACTCATGCATATTGATGTTGTTCCGGGCGCGCCAAGTCATGTTGCGCAGTTACTTGATGAACATTTTGTAAAAAAGAATTTTCTCGATCCTTCTTATGTGAAGATTCTCACTCAGTTCTACGATCTTGCTAAAAATGTTGGTCATCAGCAACTTGTGAAGATGTCTGGTAAAGATATTGATAAATATTTAGCACAAGCACATGACTTTGTCAAACGTATGAAATTTATTCTCGGTCACGATCCTAAAAAGTTAAAAGAATAAATTTATTGCAAGGTATTTGTTCTATGGCGAGATTTATGATGAAATAGCGTCCAAGCTAGAGAACTCTACGTATAAAGAAGTAATCACTTAAAAGTAGTAACAAACAGAAACATTTATATAGTTGTTTTGTCTATATCATACTATGGTTGAAAACTATGGAGTAAAAGATTCTCTACAAGCTTTAGCTCAAAAATCCACTCATAATGTAGTTGACAATCTTTCTGTAGGTGATAAACTTAAGAAGGTTTGGGGCGGTCAATATGTTGTTGATACAACTGATATAGGATCTTTAATTGGTCCTGTTTCTAAAGGCACTGTTCCTTATGGTAGAATCCATAATGTTCTAAAAAGTGATCAAGATAAAATAATGAATTATTTTGAAACTGCGAATGAAGTGCCTATTTCTGAAGTCGTTAATGCCGGTCTTGGGCAGTGTTTAGAAAAAGCAATTTTAGTTCAATTATCTGCTCAAACTGGAAAAGAATCTTATCTCATAAATGGATTTTTAGAGTTAGATGAATTTGAAAGTCCGAGCGCTCGTCATGGTTATAATATTGTATTCAAAGATAATTCTCCTTACTTAATTGATGCAGAAAATCCTTTTCCAGCAAATGAAGAAGGAAAATCTCTTCCTTACATAGTCCCTGTTTTAGGGCTGACTGGAGATAGAGGAAATTTTGTACTTCCAGATGATGCGAAGTTAGGTCGAAATTATTCCATTTTCTAAAAAGCTAAAAGAATAAAATCTACTTCTATAGTTTTAGTAATAATAAGAAATAGTTAATAAAATATTATTTAACTTCGAAGTAGCCGCATTTACCGCAACTTCGTCGATTTTTATGTTCTGCTAAAGCAACACCAGGACCACATTTAGGACAATCTTTGTTTTTCTTTTTACCATTTTCGTACATGGTGTGAACGCTATCTGCTTTTTTCTTTCCAACTGCTTTTTTTTCTGCCATTTTATTCAGTCTTCTCTTTAGCTACAGGTTCTGCAGTTTTTTTCTCAACTTCTTCTTTAGCTTTTGCTTCCTGTGAATCGTGTCCTTTATGTTTTTCAACTAAATTCTTTCGCTCGCCTGCTAGCATAACTTTTTCATCGGCATAAACGTTTGCTGTAATGATTGCTTTGCTATTGCCAAAGGCAGTATCAATTTTTGTAATAATAACAAGAGTTTCCTTTGCTTTTATTTGAGCTGCAATTGCTTGCTGTACATCTTTTCTATTAGGTGTTGCTCCTTCAAATAGCATAGTTGCTGTTACTTCTACTTTCTGTAGCAATTTGTTTTCTTCTTTGCTTGTAATATCCATTCTTATCTTACCTTAATACAATATTCACCATTAGTCTTAAAGCCCATGTGTTCAGCTACTTTGCTTCGTTTAGCATCAATAACTGTTAAGAGTCCTTGCCAATTTTGTGAAAACGCTGACTTCTTACAAACAGGACAAAGGTCACCGTCTACAAAAATTTTGCATGTTCTACAAACTTTTTTCTTCATGGGGTTCACCTAATGTTTTAGGAAAGTGTTACTGGTTTTCCAATAGATTGTCCTGGCATACCAGTTTCAAAAAGAACTCGAATAGCGCCACTATTACCGTGTGCAGATCGGATTTCTCCTTTGACATCTTTCTTACCAGTATTGTATACAATAGTTTTGCCAACAAGCTTAGCTGCAGCTTCTCTATTGTCTACTCCTTCGATTGTAATAATCATTTGATTGGTAACTTGCGTGTGCTTGCCACCTTTATAGTTCACAATAATGCCTTTCATACTAATCCTCGAGAAATCATACTTCGTTTATAAAGGTATTCCTTTAAGTCAATTTATCAGCACTTACGCCTCATTTATGGTATAACAGGCGCGGCTGTGAACGGTGTTGGGATTGTTCCGTTACCTATAAGAAATCCTGCTGCCAGAGCAACAACAACTACGACAATAATCATTATTATTTTTTGTGCAGGTCTCATATAACCCATTTTGTTAAATAGCATCATACTCTTACTTTCCTCATTCTTGTTTATAAACTTTTGGAAACATTAGCTTTATAAATGCCTTCTTGTTCCTTCTTGCTATCGATTATCTAGGTCCATTAGAGGCTCAGAAATACGAGGTTAAACAAAATGGCACGAATGTTTAGTAGAAATAAAGGAAAGTCTGGTAGTACAGGCCCGTCCATTAAGAAAATCCCTAGTTGGGTAAAGTATTCCGCAAAGGAAACAGAACTTCTTGTTGTAAAATATGCTAAAGAAGGTAAAGCTCCAAGTAAAATTGGTTTATTTCTTCGAGACGAATATGGTATTCCTGACGTAAAATTAATTACAAAGAAATCTATTACTCAAATTCTTCAAGAGAAAAAGTTAGAAAAAGTTCTTCCTGAAGATTTAACAGCGCTTCTCAAAAAAGTTTTGGCAATCCAAGAACATCTAAAGGAAAATCATAAAGACCAACCCGCTCGACGTGGTTTAACATTAACTGAATCTAAAATTCTTAGTTTAGTTCGTTACTACAAGAAAGTTGGCCGTATGCCTAAAGATTGGAATTACAATCCAAAACAAATTAAGATGCACATCGAATAAATCGGTGAACATTCGCTGTGAAGCGTGCCGAAAACAATTTGTTTTCGAGCATTTTTTCTTTTATTTTTCAATCATTTTTATCGGGGTGTAATTTACTATGTATGATGAATTTATTTTAAAACTTGCAAATGCAGGAAAAGATTTTTTGGCACTGAAAAAAAATACTGTTGCTGTTATTAGTCATTTTGATACTGATGGTTTATGTGCAGCAAATATAATGGCTAAAGCATTAGAACAAGAAAATATTTCTTTTACAAAAACAATTGTACAAAATATTAATAACGACGTTCTAGATAACATTACTGAAGACATAGTTCTTTTTTTAGATGTTGGCGCAGCAAAAATTGACGCTATAGAAGAAAAACTTACAGGAAAGAAAATTTTTGTACTTGACCATCACGAATCGCAAGGAAACGCAACAACTATTACTCATTTAAATCCACACCTAGAAGGCATTACTGAGCGAAATGCTATTAGTGGTGCTGGTGTCGTGTATTTCTTTGCTTTAGGTATGAATGC
Organism: uncultured Methanosarcinales archaeon; assembly: GCA_964611285.1. Taxonomy (GTDB): domain Archaea; phylum Nanobdellota; class Nanobdellia; order Woesearchaeales; family SKGA01; genus SKGA01. The sequence goes on along the minus strand of CAZSZY010000002.1, from coordinate 26,172 downwards.
TGAGAATAGAGCTCTTGCTCATTTTGGCGTGCTTGGTGCTCTTGGTGATACGCAAGAGAAAAATGGCTTTGCAGAACTTAACAATCGAATATTACAACATGCTATTATTCAAAAATCAGTCAAAGTAGGTCAACGGCTAAAATTATTTGGTCTTACTTCCCGACCTTTGGTAAAAGTCTTAGAATATAGTAATGATATTGAAATCCCTGGTGTAACGGGTAGTAAAGAAGGAGTAAAAAACTTTCTTGATGGACTGCGCATTCAATACGAATGGAAGGGCCGATTAAAGAAATGGTATAATCTTCGACCGTATGATCAAGAAAAAATTACCCATAGAATTTTACAATTAAAAAAAGATGTTCCTGAAAAAGAATTAATAGTACCAACGTATTCGTTAGTAAGTTATGATTATCGACGGGAACTTAATGACATGAAAGAGTTTGCTACAATTGTAAATGCTTGTGGTCGTTTAGAAGAATATGATGTTGCATTTGATGCATTAAACGCAGATCCTGTTGGACAACAACACGCGCTTATGCAACTTCGTTTATACAAATCAACAATTTATGAAGGGTTACAACACGTTGATAAACTTCGAGAAGAAGGTTCTCTTATTGAAACAGAAAAATATGCAATTATTAATTTCAAAGATCAACTCCGTTCTAGTCTTGCAGGTGTTATTGCATCAATCTTAGCAAGAAATAAAATATACAAAGAAGGAGTTGTTGTATGTACACTTGCTCAAGAAACTAAAGATAAAGATAAAACAAAAATCTCTCTTCGTCTCAACAAAGATACATCAGGTATACAACTTCAGAGAATTCTAGAAAAAGTTACTAAGGAGTTTGGTGCTGATTCAGGCGGTCATGACCACGCAGCAGGCGCAGTTATCAATATCGAAGATGAAGAAGCTTTCATTAAAGCTTTGGAAAAAGCTTTGAATTAATTTTTTACTTTTTTTCTTTTTCTGGTGCAAAATATTTTTGAAAGATTTTTTTTGTTTGGTTTTGTCTTTCTTGTTCTACTCCTTCTACTGCTCTTGCAAGACCTTTGTATATGACATTAACTTTATCAACAAAGTCATTTAATCTGGCATCTAGGTTTCCTTCACCACCAAACGTTCTTAGACTGATTGGTGCTTCATTTCTAATTATTTTTTCAACATCATGAGACGCAAAAAATTGATGAGCAATTTTTTGTTCAACTGCATATCTTGCGATAGTATGAATAACTGGCATTAACTCCGCCATATATGATGCGCGATTTTGTCTTAAATATATCCCTGTTGAGAAATCAACTCTATAAATATTTAAGTTTTTATCACCAAAATCTCTATCCAGATGTGCTTGGACATCAACAAAAAACTCTTCTTCACCTTTTCCAAACTTTTTTGAATTTGTTCTACACCATTCATCTCTATCATAGAATTTCAAGTTTGCAACAGGTCCTTTAATTGAATAGTCTGTTAATCCACTACCGACAATATCAACTTTTACTAGATATTTTGCTAGCTCTTCAAGTTGAGCAAATGATTTGTGGTCAGAGATGATATTTTTATTTAATGTCTCATAGTTTCTATCAACAATGTGTTTCATTGCTTCAAGAAGTAAAGGGAACGAATTTGCTTCACGATGATCTGATGTTCTTTCTGCTTCAGGTATTGGCTTGTTTTGTTTATGAATTTGAATTCCTTGTATGGAATCTTTGATGTGTGAAGATAAAAAATCATTAACTTGGTTATATGGTGTAATTGTTGTTCCTTGAGGTGCAAATTTTGCAAGTTCGTCTTCTTTAGTAGGTAGCTGGAGTGATTTTGTAAGAATGATGTAAGATCCCTCACCTTCAGCAATGTTCCTTATTAATCTTTTAGGTGTTGTATTTTCGTTTTCTCTAACGAGCGCTTTAACTTGAATAGGAATTATTATTTCATCTGACATACTAATTGTCTCCCTCGCCTCTTTAAAGACCTAATTACATTCACCTTTAAAACAATTTTCATTTTTTTAAAAGGAAAATTCGTCCTGTGCAAAAATTATTCATTTCTTTGCACACTTTCACAAGCTATATAAATGATATGCGTTTAGCTCTCACTAGTGCAAGTTTCTTGCACTTCGAAAAAGATTATTTCTTCTTTTTCGTTTGTGCGAATTCAATGCACATCCAATCATTGAAAAATATAAGGGTATAAAATAAAATGGCATTAGTACATATAACACCGGAAAATTTTGAAGCAGAAGTAATGAAATCAAACGTTTTAGTCTTAGTTGACTTTTGGGCGCCTTGGTGCAGTCCTTGTCTAATGATGGGTCCAGTATTTGAAGAATTCAGTAATAGCGAAGAATACGTTGGCAAATTAAAATTTGCAAAACTAAACACTGAAGATCATCCAGAACTAGCTGGTCAGTTTGGTATTCAAGGAATTCCAACATTGCTTTTTGTAAAAGGTGGAGCAGAAGCTGATCGAATTGTTGGCTTTGCACCTAAAGATTTGTTAAAATCAAAAATTGATACTGCAATAGAAAAACTCTGAGGCCAGAAAAATGACTGAAGAAATTGATATGATTGTTATTGGTAGTGGTCCCGCAGGATTTAGCGCAGCTATTTATGGAGCTCGTGCTGATCACTCAGTTCTTATCTTAGAAGGTCCCATGCCTGGTGGTCAATTAACAACAACAACTAAAGTTGAAAATTATGCTGGTTTTCCAGAAGGTATTTTAGGCCCAGTATTAATGAACAATATGCGTGAGCAAACCAAACGTTTTGGTGGGGTTTCTAAATTTGAAACAGTAACTAAAGTTAACTTGAAAGCAAAACCTTTCACAGTAACAACGGACAGCGAAACATACCTTGCAAAAACTATTATTCTTGCAACTGGTGCTCGTGCTCGGCAATTAGATTTGCCAAGTGAAAAAGAGTATTGGGGTAAAGGAATTTCAGCTTGCGCAACATGCGATGGTTTTTTCTTTAAAGATAAAGAAGTTGCAATTGTTGGTGGTGGCGATGTTGCTATGGAAGAAGCAATCTTTCTGACGAAATTTGCAACTAAAGTTACGTTAATTAATAGAAGCGAAAACTTTAGAGCATCACCAATTATGTTGGAGCGAGTAAAAGCTCATCCTAAAATTGATATTTTAACAAACAAAGTTATTGATGAATTTGTGGGTGATGGTAAGGCTTTATCTTCTCTTCGATTAAAAGATACGAAGACTAATGAAACAACTGAACTAAACGTGCAAGGAACTTTCTTAGCTATTGGTCATATCCCTAACACTGAAATTGTGCAGGAGTATTTCGAAACTGATCATGGTTATTTAGTGACGGATAATACAAAACTTCCGATTAAAGGAGTGTATGCTGCAGGCGATGTGCAAGATAAAGTATACAGACAAGCAATTACATCTGCTGGTAGTGGTTGTATGGCTGCACTTGAAGCACAGCGACATCTAGAAACAAAAGAGCATGAGGAGCGATCCGAATGAGTCTTTCCTTCGCATGCAAACGAATAGATTTCAGAGACATAGTGATGTGTAGTTTTGAGCTCAATAAAACTGAGTATAATTTATTTTTATTTCTTATTAAACAAAAAGATTCTTTATCTGCATCAGATGTTGGTGAAGAACTTGGTAAAGATAGAACGACTATTCAAAAAGCCATTAAACGTTTAGTTGAAAAAAATTTAGTGCAAAAACATCAAGTAAATCTTGATGCGGGCGGATACACTTTTGTGTATAGTATTAAAAATAAGGAAGAGCTTCGACACAATATTTTAAATATTGTAAATTCTTGGCATAAGAATGTAGTTAATTCAGTAAAAAAGTGGTAAAGGGGAATTACTATGAAAAAAGATGTTATTGAGAAACTCGCAGCGTTAGTTACTGCTGCTTTTGGTTTAGTTGCAGCACTTGCATGGAACGATGCAATTAAGGCACTTTTCAAAGGTCCTTGTGGTGCTGAAGGTGCAGGATCCTTATGTTCGTTATCTTCTGGTGGTCCTTGGGTTTACGCATTTATTGTAACACTTATTGCAGTCTTTGCAGCTATTTGGATTGGCAAAGTTTCAGCGAGAGCAACTGCACAAGAAGAAGCTGGTGTAAAGAAAGTAAAAGCAAAGAAGAAATAATTTTTATTTTATTTTTATAATTTGTATTTCTTTTTCTCGTCTTGATATAATGCAATACCTAATCCTGTAATCATTAGAGTAGTGAGTCCTAAGTCAATATCTCGTCCAACACGACGTAATCCGTCTGGTCGTCTAAGCGTAGGGGTCCATACAAGCCAGGGCGCTTGTTCGTGTGCAGCATTATACATTTCAACAATTGCTTTGTCTGTTTGAACTAAAGCATCTGTAAGTCCTGTTTTCTCAGCTACATAAATTGTGCTTCCTGTAATGATTGCAGCAAGAGCTATTTCTTTTCCTTGGTGCCAGTAATTCTTAATTTTATCAGTAATTGTCATTGTAAAGAGACGAAAATGAACAAAGAAATATAAATGTTTCTATTGGTAAAAAGGCGCAAGAATTACTGCAGAAAAAGAAGCTGGCGCAAAGAAAGTAAAAAAAGTAAAAAATAATTTTTATTTTATTTTTTTTAATTCTGCTACTCTAGAAGATAAATATGCTCTAGCTGCTAAAGCAATATGTGCAGGTAGGTTAGTGTCTTTCATTCCTTTTGCATCTTCATGAATTGTTTGTAAAACTTTTTCTCTTTTGTAATCAATGTAATGTCCTACTTGATTTTGCGGGAATTGACTTGGTTCTCCAACAAAACCAAAGAGATGACAATCTTCTCTTGAAATGTGATTAAGATTAACTGCTAGATCTTCTCGCATATCTTTGATATGATCGTAGGTCATCCATGTAAAAAGGTAATTAGACATTTTATTTCCAAATTGAAGTTCTTTGTTGTATACGGTCGTACTCAAAAATTGAAGAACTGGTAAAGAACCATTTACTCTATGTTGTAATAATTCTTCTTCGGTCAGTGGCTCATGTGTTGCTCTCAGGTTCGAATCTGTTTCAAAATTAGTTAGTAGTCTTTGACTATATTCTGCGATAACCAAACCGTATTTTGTTGCCATATCATAAATAACTTCAGATCTTTCAGTAGTGTTCTTTTTTGCTTGGCCAATTCCATGCACGCTTTCTTTCTCTTGAGAAATTATTTCTTTACTTTGAGAAGGTTCCATGACTCCATCAACAATGTTATCTAGACTTCTAAAATAGGCGGCGGTTCTTATAGCGTCGTTTGAAATTCCTGGTTTAATGATGCGAAGAGTTCTTAGAAATAGTTTACCAACTCGTGAAGGTTCGTTCTGAAAATACTGCTTTTGTTCACTTTTGTTAATACTCATAGAAAAAGAAGATTATAAAACAACATAAAAAGCTGCTGATTTAGCAGCGAGTTACTTTTTCTTGCCTTTCCAAATGAGTTTGGCGCCAAAAAAGTTATTTCTTTTTTGAGCGTTTATCTCTAGCTTTGATTAACTCATCTGTGTAGTCTGAGTATCTATGCTGGACGTTTTCTAAGAAACCATACCATGCTAGAAAGATAGCTACGACAAATAGCCCTTGTTCCATAGTAAAGAAGTTTCTGAAGACGAGATATCCTCCGCCTAAGAACAATATGAGTAGAAGATTATAGTTTCTACGAATTGTTTGTTCGTGTCGCTCACGTACTGTGATGTTCTTTTCTTTTTGAATTCGTTCCTTAAGTAATCTATTAAATGGCATAATTAGCACCCCTTTTAAATGATTTTTGGGATTACTCCTATAAAAATGTTTTGCATAGGTGGCTGGCGTAGAAAAAAGAAAAAGAAGGCGCCTCATGGCGTTTTAGGGGAGGGTGGTTTGTGAGAAGTAAACAATCCACAAAGTGCCTTCTTTTTGTTGGGGTTACTGTTATGAGTAATCGCTCATGATGTGTGCGCAGGGAAATCTTCATGTTTCCTAGCGGGATAGGGGGGGTCTACGGAGTTCTTGGAGCCACATGAGGCCAACTCGCATCATATTTTTGTTAAATTTCTCACTAATCTTGTACGTTTTCTTGTACAAATCATAGTCAATCAATCCCATTGTTTTCATAGGGGTAAGGATACGGTCGTAAAATTGCCGTTTGTTGTAGGATACTTTCACCGTCTTTTTCTGCCGGAAAGGACCTTGGGTCGTGGTTTCAACCGTTGTGCCTTCGTGCAGGGCTGTTGCAAACATACTCATCTCTGTTTTCCCGATTTCGCCGCCTTTGACCTTCATTTCTTCTATGAGCATACGAGCTACTTCAACTTGCTGCATAGTTGCAAACACTACCTCAAAGATGTTTTCGGGCAGGTTAAACTGATCAAAGAGGATAACCATTATACATAAACAACCCATACTAGTATATAAATATTGTGTTTCTGTATACAAATATGTATACTGTAGTGGAGAATTGGTCTTGTTAGCACTGAAAAATAGTGTCAATAATTTGTTTATTTAAAACGTTCAAAAAAGGTTTATTTAGTTAAAAAAAGGGTAAAAGTCTCTTTTTATATGGTTCTATGTAGTTTTATGGTCTTATAATAAACATTCATTCCCTAGAAATGTAATGGAATTACTTTTTAGCTAGAAATATCTTGTTATTTTAATAAAATTTATAAATACTATTGCTTTACCTTTTCTTAAGTCCGTAAAAGGTGTTTGTTAATGAATAAAATCTACATGTCTGTTGAGAAAGATTTTCATCTAGCTCCTCCCAAATTATATCGTACTAGTAGAAAAATTATTGAAAAACTCAATGATATTTCGGATTTAACCTTAGTTCATCCAGGAGACTACGATATTTCTTCAGGTCGAATTCTTGCAGGCCATAAATCCTTGGGCCCTACAAAAATTAAACAAGTTTTGGGACCACACGTACCTGAAGGGGATATGTTTATTATCTATGGCGATGAAACTTCTAAAAATGTCGGTCTTGATTTTGCACGAAATCAATACAAATTCCTTAGAAATCTTAAACAAAACGGAAACTTTAGCGCATTCTACAATGAACCCGAGACTGAAGAACGAACATTAAAAGATGCTTTAGTGGAATTATCAAAAGATGATTCTTTGTGTATTGCAAAAAGTTACTTTTTTCAAAATGATGAACAAGTAAATCAAATGCTCAGTACATATGGTTCTGTTTTTCTAAAACCTATTTTTGGTTGTCGAATGGCTGGTGTTCAAAAGATATCTTCTCTTGATGATTTAAAGAACTTAAATATTCCTGAATCAGAACTTCAAGGAAATTATATTTTGCAAGAACCTCTTGTTGATCCCGAGAATACTGAGAAAAGAATAATTATTCTTGATGGTAATCATCTTGTATCTAGAACTCATTTTGATAGAAACAAACCTTGGGAAACATCTTATAATCAAAAAACCGCAGTATACAATCCAACAGAAAAAGAAATTGAAGTTTCTAAAAATATAGCTTCTCGAATTGGAGGATATTTGGTGGGTGTTGATTTTATTGGTTCTAAAGTAAATGAAGTTAACGGAACTGGAACTGCTGTAAAAACTCATCTTCCTGATGAAACTTTACTTTATGATAAAACGGATGAGGTAGTAAAATCTATTTTAGAACATACTAATTCAAATTAATAAATGATAAAATGAAAGCTGAAGATGTAAAAAAGGATAGTGAAAAAAAGAACATATTAATTTGTGGAGCTGGCCAAGGAGGTCACGCTTTTGCAGCTTATGCCGCATTAAAAGGTCATGATGTAACTTTGTATACACACACGCCCAACAAAGCAGAAAAAATAAATTCTCAAGGAAATAAAATAAAACTTTCTGGAATTTATGAAGGTGAAGCACAATTAAAAGATGTTACAACTGATTTAGAATCTGCAGTTGCTGTGAATGACCATATTTTTATTATCACTGATGCAACTGTTCACAAATATTACGCAGAAAATATGGCTCCTCATTTGAATAAACAAGATGTTATTCTTGTTTCTCCAGGTATTGGTGGTTCTTTAGAATTCCAAAATTTAGTTTCTAAATTAAATCCTCAATCAAATATTTCTGTTACTGAAACAGATACATTAGTTTATGCTTGTAAAACTCCTGAAATAGGTCATTCGTATATCAAAATAGAAAAGAATAGCATGCTTGGCGCAACAGTTGCAGCAAGTCCTTCATTGAAATCTATATTGTATGATTTGTATCCTCAGTTCATTGATACTAATAACCCTTTAATGGGTTTAGATGATAGTCCTGTTTTTCACATCGTAGGTATGCTAAAAAATGCAGATAAAATTCTTAACGAAGAGAATTTTAATTTTTACATTGATGGTATTAGGCCTGATGTTGCTGAATATATGGAAAAAATGGATGCTGAGAGATACAAAGTTGCAGAAGCTATGGGTATGGAACCCCGAACAGTTAATGAATGGCTCAACCTAGCCTATGATGTTCCTATGGCTGATTTATATACAATGATTCAAAACACACCTCCTTATCAAAACACTCCTGAAGTTCCAAACAGATCTCCTGCTCCAAAAACATTATTTCATCGTTATTTGATGGAAGAAATTCCTCTTAGAGCGGTACCAACAATTAAGATAGCTGAAATATTAGGTATTGAAACTCCTTTGTATAGGGAGATGGTATCTGATGCTTGCCATCTTACTGGTGTTAATTTCTGGAAGTCTGGTAGAACGCTAAGTGATATGGGACTTTCCAAAAAGGATATAAACAATTGGACTCATAATTATACTTGGTCTAAATGAGTCAGGAAAAAAATTCTGCATGGTTGATAGCTCCTTCAAATAAGATTTCTCGCTCTCATTTAGAAAAAGCAAAAAAACGTCTGACTGATATTGGTTATACTCCTTTATTTAGAAAGGACATTCTAAGAACAGATTTATATTTTGCAGGAACACTAAAACGTAGAAGAGATGAATTAACTGAAGCTTTAACATCTGAAGATTCTGAATTTGTTTTTGCTGTGAAAGGTGGTTATGCTTCGATGGAGCTCCTTAGAAAATTGGATTGGAAGAAGATTCTTGCTTCTCAAAAAACAATTATGGGATATAGTGATATTACTGCAATTCTCATTGCTTTACATGAAAAAGGTTACAAAGGACGTTTAATTCATGGCCCTAATATTGGTACGCGAGCTTGGCCTACAACTGGTCGTTATTATGAAATGTTAGATGCTTGTTTACACAAAAGAAAATATGTTTTCAAACTTCCAAAAACATTAAAATCGTTTCATAAAAAATCATTTAGGGGTCCCATTATTGGAGGAAATCTACGAATAATTAATCATCTTTTAGGAACTGATTATGACTTGAAAACTAAAGGTTTTGTTTTGGCGCTGGAAGATGTTCGCGAACGACCTGCCGCAATTTATACGATGCTTATTCAATTACATTTTTTAAAGAAATTTAGAGGTTTAAAGGGTGTTATGTTTGGACAAATGAATTATTGTGGAAATTATTTGCCGTTATTAAAAAAATTCATCCGTCGCTTAGGTATTCCTGTTTTATATGATTTGCATTTAGGTCATGGTAGAAATATGGTTCCTTTTGCATATGGTGATGAAGTCGTTTTTGATGAAAAAAAGAATACATTGGTCTTTATTCCAAAAGACTAGTTTTATATACTTCTCAATTGCTCTTCCTCCATGCTCATTTACATCATTATTGCTACAATTCTTGTTAGTTTAGTTAGTTTTGTTGGCGTGCTCGTCTCTTATAAGGGCATCAAGCGTCTTTTACATTATTTTATCAGCTTTGCAGCAGGAGCTTTATTGGCTGTTTCTTTTCTGGATTTAATTCCTCATGCAGCAGAAGAAGTTGGAGAGCTTCATGTTGCATTACCTTTTGTTCTTGCAGGAATAGTGTTATTCTTTCTTGTTGAGCGTTTCATTCATTGGCATCATTGTGGTCATGATGATTGTCATGATAAACCTGCAGGGCTGTTAATTCTGACAGGTGACTTTGTGCACAATTTCCTTGATGGTATTCTTATCGCTGGTGCATTCTTATTAGATGTGCGAACTGGTATTGCAACAACATTGATTGTTCTTCTTCACGAGATTCCTCAAGAATTCGGAGATTTTGCTGTGCTTATTCATAGCGGGTATTCTAAAGCTCGCGCTCTTAAACTTAATTTTCTCTCTGCGCTCTCTGCTGTTCTTGGTGGTATTATTGGTTTTGTTGCTTTTGACTTAGCTGAATCCATTGTTCCTTTTGCTGTTCTCATGGCAGCTGGTGGTTTTATTTATGTTGCTCTTTCAGATATTGTCCCTAGCATGCATAAACATAAACATAGTCACGCTACTATTTGGAAAGAAACAATTATTTTTATTCTCACGATGGTTGCATTTTATTTTTTCATTGGCGCGCTTCATGGTATGTAATTAGGAAATTTTAAAAGTAATCTTACAATTATGTTTTTGTATGGTTTGGGGTTCAGATGATATTGGTTATAAAGGTGCAATAGTATTTGAACGTTTAGCACCTTATCGTTCTCACTTATTTATATTTTCTAAAGATAGTTTGAAAGGTCTTTCTGATGAGTCTATAACTACTCTTTATGACTACATCACAACTCATAAGGATGGACCAAATAAAGTGCAGGATAATTTTTCGAAGCCATCATTTCCTGAGAACGGTTCTTCCGACGACATTGCAATGTTACTTTATAAAATGGACGCTCGGGAGTATATTGAGAAGTTTGGCATTACTTTTTCAGAACAACCAGATGATTTAGATTTCAGTCTGCTTTACACACTTTCTGGTTATGTACAGCATGTACCTAAGTAACTATCTTCTCGAGAACCTCAAAACTTATATACTGTGTTTTGGAATATTATATTCCGTTAGGGCAAACAAATTGCAGTAATGGATACTTCTCGTTCTGTTTCTGATATTGTTTCACTATGTACTCATGTGGGGATTTGATGATGAAAAAAGACGGATTTAGTTCAAAAAAATATTTTGATGCGCAAGTTAAGGCAATTTTAGAGAGGGTTTCTCATTTTGATAAATTATATTTAGAGTTTGGTGGAAAGATTCTAACTGATTCTCATGCAGCGAGGGTTCTTCCTGGTTATGAATTCGATTTAAAAACTCAAATTCTTAAGGAGCTTAAAGATAAATCAGAAATATTCTATTGTGTTGGTGCTAAAGAATTACAAAAAGGAAAAATCCGTCATGACTTGGGGTTAACTCATGATGCACTAGCTATTAAAGAAATCAAAGATTTGCGAGAGAAAGGTCTCTTAGTTTCTGCAGTTGTCATAACTCGTTTTGAAGGAGAAAGTGCCGCAACAAGATTTAAGAAGCGTCTGGAAAATTTAGGGGAAAAAGTTTATGTGACAACCGAAATAGAAAATTATCCTGCTGATTTATCTATTGCAGTAAGTGAAAAAGGTTTTGGTGCTCAACCTCATATTCCCACAACTAAACCTTTGATAATTGTGACTGGTGCTGGTGCGGGTGCTGGAAAATGTGCAACGTGTTTATCTCAATTTTACTTAGATAATAAAAATGATGTGAATGCGGGTTATTCTAAATTAGAAACATTTCCTATTTGGAATCTTCCTTTAAAGCACCCCACAAATCTCGCTTATGAAGCGGCAGCCGCTGATTTATTAGATTTAAATTTAATAGATCCTTTCCATAAAAAAGCGTATGGGACTGATGCTGTTAATTATAATAGGGATATCGAGAATTTTGATATTCTAAAAAGTATTTTGGATAAGATTGTTACTGAAAATAATTTTGTTTCTACATTTCAATCACCAACTGATATGGGTGTTAATATGGCTAAAGAGGGAATTATTGACAATGCTGTTTTAGAAGAAGCAGGAAAGCAAGAGATTATTCGTCGCTATTTTAGTTATCGTCAGAAATTCTTCAAAGGTATTGAATCTTCAGAAACTCTACAGCGTATGAATGAGATTATGGCCCAGCTAAATATCTCATCCGATTATCGAACTGTTGTAACTGTTGCAAGAAAAGCAAAAAAAGAAAAGAAAGCCGAAGTTGCTGCAATAGAGCTTGACGATGGGAGAATTGTGACTGGTAAAAGTTCTGATTTGCTCCATGCAGAATCTGCTGTGATTTTAAATGCAATTAAGTTATTAGCAGAAATTCCTGACAATATTCATTTACTGCCTAAACATATTATTGAAACTATTCAGGATCTTCGTTCAAACCAATTTGGTTTATCTCATGTGAGTCTTGACTTAGACGAAACGTTGATTACTATTGCTATTGCATCCGCATATAATCCTTCAGCAAAACATTGTCTTAATCTTCTTGGAAAATTAAAGAATTGCGAAATGCATTCAACAATTATCCCTACTCTTGGCGATGATGACGCATTAAGAAAATTACATATTAATGTGACTGCTGATGTGGATTTACCCATGGATGAAAAACACTCAGAGAATTAGTTGCTGCTGCACAGAAACGAAAAGTTTCTAGTGAGAAATAAATATTTTTTATTTTGAAGTGTTGTATCCAGCAATAATTTTATCTTTCCAATCATAATGTTTGTTTGGAAGAAGTAATCCTGGTCGACTAAAATTTCCTTCTTGTACCAATAAATCAATACATTCCTTTTTAGGTATGGTTTTTGTTTCTTTGGTTGGAAGCTCTGCCCGTAGTTCTCCATCGTTATCAACGGAGCTTGTAAGAATGTGATAATTAATATGCTCTTTTGTTTCTTCTAATACTATTGATGTATGTTCATTAATAATTATTTTTGCATAGTAGATTGGTGATTGACTTATGTCTTTTACGCCTTGAGCGTCTTTTTCAGAATCAAAATTTGCATCTTTAAATTCTGGTGCTACTGATCGGTATTTATAAGGTTTAAATTCAAGTTTTTCTTTGATTACTATTACGTTATATCGTTGTTGATCTGCAAAGTATGCAATAACTTTTTCTAATTCTTGTTTTGATGTCTTATTAGTAATACAGATTATTTCGTATGGTTTTTTAATAGTATTTTCTTCTGGTGTTATGTTTTTTTCAGCTATATCAATTGAGAAATATTCTGTGGGAAGTTGTTCTCCTAATTCTGCTGCCAGTTTTTTTGCTTTAGGAAAATCTCTAGAATGTAATGCATCTTTGTATTCTTCTCTAAGTGTGTTTTCCAACTGATCAAATTCGTTTTCCATTTTCTAACTTCTATTAATCATCAGCATATAATAATGTTTCAATATTGTCCTTGCCAAATTCTTCACAGTCAATATCAACTGTTGTTGAGTCATTATTTTTTACTGCATATTGCAATACTTCATCTATAACGTCTCGCTTGATGACTTTTCTTACTGTTATTTTAAGATTTGGTCTATTTTGGTATATCTTATCTCCTAAGATTTTATAGACTTCTTGTTCTTTTGTGTTTACAAGAAAAGTTTGGTCACGTACTCTTACTGCATCATATTTGTGGTTTTCAAATGTTGCTTGATTTCTGTCATAGTTGTTCATTATTGTTGTCATAATAAAACCTCTTACGTGTTTTATTTAGGATTATTTATTTATAAAGGTTTCTATTTGTAGTCTCTCAAGAGTGGTTATTTTGATTAATTACTTTAAAACACAATCTTTCAGTTACTTTTATAAATAAAACAACGTTTCCTGCAGTTACAACCGTTAGACGTATCACACGGGCATGCTGGACATGTTTCGTGGCACGGGCTTAATTGATGCGGCAAACAAGGTATTAACCCTAGTTCTGCTGTATTCATGCTAAAAAATCCCTTTGGAATTTTTGGCATTTTAAAAATCGTACGATTTTTATGAATCCGTTATCGTCAATACTATCTCGAATAGGAGGCCACATACAAAATGGATAAAAAACAAGTTATTGAAACACTCGCCGCGCTTCGAAAGGAAGCAAAAGAGCGAAAGTTCACACAAGCTGTAGAACTTATTGTAAACCTTAAAGATCTTAATCTTAAAAATCCTGATGACCAAGTAGAATTCTTTACAACTCTACCTCATCCTTTTGGCAAAAAGAAAATTTGCGCAATTGTTGGTGGAGAGCTTATTGATGACGCAAAGAAAGTTTGTGATTTAGCTATTACTCAAGGAGATCTTGAAAAATATAAAAAAGACAAAAAAGCTTCTAAAAAACTTGCTGAAGACTATGCTTACTTTATTGCGCAAGCAAATATCATGGGTCAAATTGCAGGAACCTTCGGTCGAATCTTCGGTCCACGAGGAAAAATGCCAAACCCAAAAGCTGGTTGCGTTGTACCTCCAAAAGGATCACTTCAACCACTTTATGATAGATTACAAAGTACAATCAAAATCTCTGCAAAAAAATTCCCTGTTATGCAATTAGCAGTTGGAAAACTCGATATGAAAGACGAGGACTTAGCAGAAAATATCGTATATTTATACGATCAAATCGAACATCACTTACCAAAAGAACGACATAACGTCCGAGGCGTTGTGCTAAAACTTACTATGGGTAAACCAGTTCGTATCTAGGTGAAGAATAAAAATGGCTCATATTTCACAAGCAAAAAAGAACGTAGTCAAAGAGTTCACGCAGCTTATTGACAAATATGATGTTGTTGGCGCAGTTAATATGGAAAATCTTCCTGCAAAACAGCTCCACAATATGAGAGTACAATTAAGAGATTCTGTTCTTATTAGAATGACGAAGCGACGTTTACTAACTGTTGCAATTGAAAATTCTAAAAAAGATGGTATCAAAGAACTTATTCCACATCTAAAAGGAATGCCTGCATTACTTTTTACTAATGCAAGTCCATTTACACTCTTTAAAACTTTAAAGAAAAATAAATCTAAGACAGGAATTAAAGGCGGTCAAATTGCACCAAACGATATTGTTGTTCCAGCAGGTCCAACAAGTTTTGCTCCAGGTCCTGTAATCGGAGAAATGGGTAGCGTTGGTATTAAAGCAGGAATTGACGCTGGTAAAGTTGCAGTTAAAGCAGATTCACTTGTTGCTAAAAAAGGAGATGAAGTAAGTTCACTTCTTGCAGGTTTACTAACTCGTCTTGGTATTGAACCAATGGAAATTGGACTTGACCTTACCGCAGTTTGCGAAAATGGAGGAATCCTCACAAAAGCTGTACTTGATATTGATGAAGACCAGTACATCTCAGATGTTACAACCGCTGCTAGCTGGGCATTTAACCTAGCTGTAAATACAGCATTCTTAACAGAAGAGACAACACCTGTTCTTATTCAAAAAGCATTTGCTGACGCAAAAGCTTTGGCAATTGGCGAAGATATTTTAACCGACCTAACAGTTGGTGATACCTTGGCTAAAGCAAACAACCAAATGATGGGTCTTGCAAGCATGTTACCTGATGAAGCACTTAGTGCAGAAATCATTGGTACAAAAGCAGCCACTCCTGTTATTGAGGCAGCACCAGCAAGCGTTGATGCAAAGCCGGAAGAAAAGAAAGAGGAAAAAGAAGCTCCTGATGCCGCAGCTGGTTTAGGCGCACTCTTTGGATAAAATAATATTACTTAAATTATAGGTGAAACAAATGGAATACATTTATACCGCAATGCTCCTGCACAAAGCAGGGCAAAAAGTTGACGAAGCAGCAGTAAAAAAAGTTCTAACTGCAGCCGGGGTTACAGTTGATGATGGTCGTGTTAAAGCTTTAGTTGCAGCACTTGATGGTGTTGACATCGATGAGGCAATTAGTAAAGCAGCAGTAGCAGCTCCAGTAGCAGCTAGCGCACCAGCAGGTAATGCACCTGCAGAAGAAAAAAAGGAAGAACCTAAAAAAGAAAAGAAAAACGATGAAGCAGCAGCAGCTGGTTTAGGCGCACTTTTCGGATAAGTAATTTCCTTTTTATTTATTTTTTATTTTATTTTTGTATAGTACATAATGTAGGTTGAACTTATCATGTCAGATATTGTTAAAGAAGAAATGCAAAAGCTAAAGAACCTCCGTGTTGAGGTGAGCACGCTTAAAAAGGATCTAAATAGACTCAATCGAGAGAAGGAGTCTTGGTTTGCTAAGCGTGGCGAAATTAACAAAAAAATTAGTAGTTTAATTTCTGGTGTTAAAGGTTCTAAAGATGAACGTAATGAAATTACTCATCAAGTAAAGGATCTTAAAACTGAACGTGATATGCTTAACAAAGAAGTTTCTCAGAAAACTAAAGAGCTTAATGCGCTGAAGAAAAATTATGATGCAACTACGGCTAAACATCAAGTGAAAGAAAATCCTTCCATGATAAAGAAGAAAATGGAAAAGATGGAGTATACACTTGAAACACAGCCAATGAGTTTTGATAAAGAACAAAAACTCATGAAAGAAATTAAAATTCTAAACAAACAATACAAAGAATTAAGTAGTGTTGCCGGTGATTGGGATAAAGTAAAAACTTTAACTCGAGATGTTTCTAAACTTAAACGACGAGCAAATGCAGCTCACAGAAAAATTCAAGATTATGCGAAGTTTTCTCAGGATAAACATGAAGCTTTAGTTGAACGCTCTAGTGAAATTGACGATTTTAAGAAAGAAGAACAAGCAGCATTTGATAAGTTCAAAGAGTACAAAGAACTTTTCACAGAAAAAAACAACGTACTAAAAGTATTTCTAAAAGAGTTAGATGGTGTAAAGAGCATTTTAGAAGAACACAATGTCCAAATTGAAGAAGACAAAAAGAAGATTGAACAAAAAGCAATCAAAGAGCGAGCAAAAGAAGTCGATGAAAAAGTAAAGACTGGTAAAAAGCTCACGACAGAAGATCTTTTAGTCTTTCAAAAAGCAATGCGCAAGTAATTGTTGCATTTTTTTATTCTTATTTTACTTTTTTCCCGCTTATTTTATATATTTCCAGTTTTTTATTCTGGTTAATGAACGAAGATATATACAAAGAATTGAAATTTTTCTTTGGACATGATGTAACTTATACTCTTTTAGAGGCTGTTGACTTAAATTCATTTAAAGGTTATATTCAAGAAGCATGTCCTGATATTTCCTTGCCTGATAAGGCTAATGGCTTTCATTATCAAAGTACTATCATTCTCTATACTAAAGATTGGTTTGAAAAGAATAAAACAACTTTGGCCAAGGATACTTACGAATCTGTCTTCTCACATGAATTAGTTCATGTCTTTTTAGGCAAGAAATTAGTATATAATGCTGTTCCTTGGTGGCTTGAAGAATCTTTAGTAGAGTCCATCGTCCATCGTAATAACTCACTCTATTGGTGTTTACCGATTGGAGGATATATTATGAAGGATATTTCTGTTGCGGAGATTGAGAAAGTGTCGCAACCTGTTTTTATGTATCAATATGGTTCTAGATTTTTGCATTATTGTTTTAAGAAATACGGCAAGAATAAATTCTTAGACTTCATTAATTATTTTTACTTGTTTGAGAATGGTTCTATTATGGATGCATTTGAAAACACTTTCTCTGCCTCAATAGAAGTATTGTTTCAAGAGTGGATTTCTGAAACTAAAAAAAAGCATGCTCAAGCAAATACTCTTTAAGTATCTTTATATATTTCTTCTTTCTTCTTTTCTATTATGACTTTATACTTAATCGGTCTTGGCCTGTATGATGAGAAGGATATCACGCTTCGTGGTCTTGAAATTGTCAAGAAATGCGATGTAGTCTACTTAGAATACTATACTTCTGTTCTTGGCGTGGATAAAGCCAAGCTTGAAGAGCTCTATGGTCGAGAAGTCCTTGTAGCGCCTCGTGACGTTGTTGAAAAACAAGCCGAGGAATTGCTCATAGCTCTTGCTAAAGACCAGGACGTGGCTTTACTTGTCGTTGGAGATGTATTTGGTGCAACAACACACGCAGATCTTCTTTTGCGCGCAAAACAAGCAGATGTCCCTACAAAAGTTATTTTTAATGCATCTATTATGAATGCTATTGGTATTACTGGCTTAGAACTCTACAAGTTCGGAAAAACTACGAGCATTGTCTTTCCTGATGCTGGTTGGTATCCTAACACCCCTTATGATGTTATCAAAAACAATAAATCACTTGGACTGCACACGCTTTGTCTTCTTGATATTAAAGTTGCAGAGCCAAGCAAAGAAGATTTACTTAAAGCAACTCCTGAAGCTCTTGTTAAACCTCAACCACCACGTTTCATGAAAGTTTCAGAAGCACTTGATGTGCTTATGCATTTGGAAAACACTGCAGTAGAAAAAATTATTTCAGAAGACTCTTTGGTTGTTGGTGTTGCTCGGCTTGGTCAACCTGATATGAAAATGGTTGCAGGCACCATAAAAGAAATAAAAGAACTTGATTTTGGAGCACCATTACACTCACTTATTATTCCAGGAAAATTGCATCATATTGAAGAAGAAATGCTTGAGCGAATAAGATAATCTTATAATATTACTTTGTAAATAATTATTTTTTGATTGCAAATATCTGTAAAAGAAACTTCTTCATGCAACATTGTTTCTGCATCTAATTGTTCTTTGCTAAGTTCTAAACCGCCGTTCTCAACGAGTATTATCCAATCCGTTCCACTTTGTGTTATGAGCTCGGATATATTTGTTGTCCAAGTGCTCGTGACACGATGATTACCATAATAACCAAAAGGAGGCCAATTATTTGCGCTAATAACTTCGTCTGCAGGAATATTTGTACTCGCGTAAGTTATTGCTTGTTGAAGCGAACTATTAGTTTGACAAATGGCTTTTTCATTAGTTTGTTGTATTTGAGCTATGCTTGTGATGATTAGCTGTATTGATATAATTACTATAATTGCAATAGCGAGTATTTGTTGTATTCTTTTTTTCTTTATGTATTGATTTAAGTTTTCAGCACCAATAATTATTGCTAGTATCACTAAAGGCAAGAACATAAGTTGATATCGTTCAAGTTTCAATCGAACTACAAAAAGATAAAATAAAATTTGAATAATAATAATGCTTGATAGAAGCCATATTTTGTAATCTTTTCTTTGTTTGTAGATTTGTATACTAAATGGAATAAGTAATAATAAGGTAAATGCTAATGTTCCCCAAATACTTTTGAGAAGAATACTTGGCGCTTGCCAAGAAGTATAGCTTGCAACTGCGCCTCCTTGAGCCAGTAAATCCCAAAGAGGATTCTTATATTTTATAGTATTAAACAATAACCATGGAAGTAAGGGAAGTATGCTTCCTACTGCAAATGAAATCCAGTCTTTATACTTTCGTTTCAAAAGTATAA
>CAZSZY010000002.1:2067-6900 GCA_964611285.1 uncultured Methanosarcinales archaeon | reverse complement strand
GTTCCACTGATAAAAAATTCTAGTAAGGGAAATCTAAAGTCTTCTGTAAAATGAGCTGTGCTTATGTGCGATCTTGCGTTTGATAAATACACATATTCATCCCAAATAAGATGTTGTGATTTGAGCATGAATCCAACGTAAATAATTGCTAAAATGAGAAGAGCAATGAGAATATATTTATTGATTGGCTCTTTGAGCAAGTTTTGTTTACTGGTGTGTTTTTTCATTTAGTTTCCTTAAAGGTCCATTTATCATTTAATCCGTAATTAATGATTGTTGCCAGAGCTATTCCTATGAGGTTTGAAAAAATATACCACAATCCAATAACTTCTGTGAAAAAAAGTAACGCTCCAAAGTTAATTCCTAATGCAACAAGAGAAACGGCGTTAAATTTTAACATCTTTTTTAGAAATGAAGACTTTGTTTTTTGTTTTCTCCAGGTCCAGGCATTATTAAGTAAGAAATTGGTGATGATTGATATTTCAATTGCTATTGCTGATGAAACAAGATAGTAAAGTCCAGCTAGTTCAGTAAGAAGATAAAGCAAACCCATATTTACAATAACTCCGCTTGCTCCTACAATGCAGAATTTGAAAAATTTTGTTCTAAAAAATTGTTTTATCAGCATAATGATATATTGAATGATTACTTTTGAACCTAGTTTGCTTTCGCCTTTGGTTCGTGTTTTGAATTGATAAGGTACTTCTGCTACATTAAGCTTTTCGCTTCGAAAGAGAATATCAAGAAATATTTTATATCCTTTAGGATTAATAGTATCTTTGACTTTCTCAAAAGCATCTTTTCTAATCATGAAAAAACCACTCATAGGGTCCGTGATTTTTTGCGAAAGAAATGGTTTTGCCATTGTTGCAGCAGTTTTACTCATGAGAATTCTTTTTTTAGACCATCCCTTAACAGATCCTTCTTTTGCAAAACGAGTTCCTGTTACTGCATCTGCATGCTTAATTGCTTGTAGCATTGCAGGTATCTTAGTTTCATCGTGCTGTCCATCAGCATCTGTTACTAATAAAATATCTCCTTTTGCATGAGCAAACGCGTCTATAACTGCAGGGCTTAACCCTCTATTTGTTTTTCTTCGAAGACACCAAATATTCTTATTTTTTGCAAACGTGTCTGTTACTAATTTCCATGTTTTATCTGGAGAATTATCATCTGAAACAATAATTTCGTATGCTTGTCCTTTAGGAATATGTTTTTGTATGTTGGTAATAGTTTCAAGAATATTTTCTCGCTCGTTATAAGTTGGTAAAACGATTGTTAACATAGTCTTTTCTTGTTGTACGCGTTTTTAAAGATTTCCTCAGTACTTAGATTAATAAAAAGGAGCTTTATATGATTTGCTCCATTACTCTTCCACTAACTTGTGTTTTTTGTTGGTCAGTTACAAATGCTGTAAATTTATCAATATCCATATACCCTTCATGTAATTCATCATTAACAACTAGGCCTGGGACGTTTGTTATGTCATACAATCCTTTAAGCACATTCACGATTGGACTTTCTATGTTCATATCAAATGAATATACTTTCATTCCTTCGTATTTTTTATGTAGGTGAGTTAATACTGCTCCTTGTTCTGAACATCTTGGACAATCTCCTTGATTGGAATAAAAGTATAAAACAATGGTATTGTTAAGCCCTTTATTATTTCCTAAACAACTTTCAACTCTTTTCTTTGCGAGTATCCAATGTCGTGCTTCTAAGATAAAATATTGTTTTTTTAGTTGAGTTACTTGTTCATTATTACTTCCTAACTCATTTTCCATAAAGTCTACTTTTTCAGAAATATCAAATAACTCGCTTGTTAAGTATAATGCATCTTCGTTCTCGCAGATGTTTTCTGCAAGTATGTCATATTCTACTTCTATGCCGAGCGTTTCAAGTCGCAGGTTATCACTTAAGTCAACAACTTTTGAGAACTTTTTGTTTGTGTTGTGGTTTCCCAAAAGTATTCCTGCTGAGAAAATAATAATAGTTAATAGCAAGACAAGCACTGTTTTTTGTACGGAAATATTTTTTCTTTTCATACTGATGCCTCGTTTGTGTTTTCAGATTTATGTCCCCATTTTACTTTATCTTTGGTAAAGATGACGTACCAAATAGATACAAGCCACCAAAATGCATATAGTGGAGCGTAAAATAATGCAAAAAAGATATATGAGTAGATTATTGATTTTTTTTCTTTACTGATTATTTTTGCAATAACAATTAATGTAATTGTAAATAATAATGCGATAATACCAACCATGGCAGGACCTGATGTATTAAGAAAGAAGCTATCCAAGTTAAACCATTGCCAAGTGCTTAAGTCAAAATTAATCGCGTGAAGACTTTGGAGTGAGTTTCTAAGTGCGCTTGCTCGATTAATAATAACGTAGAATATTAATGTGATGAGCATAAATACTGAAATAAAGCTCGCTGGCAAAATAAACAATCCTAGATTGCCGTGTTTTCGACCGAATACTTGTTTGTAGTCAAGAATGTTTCTAATAAATCCATGGTACCATCGAAGACGTTGTTTGTATAATGTTTTAAATGTCTTAGGACCTACGGTATAAACAAATGCATCTACACTGTTTTCAATAACCAAATTATTTACTTGTGCACGAAGAGCAACTTCAATATCTTCTGTGTGATATGCTTTTCTATAAGGGCCATATTTTTCAAATACTTCCATTCGATAAATACTAAATGGTCCTGGTGTTACGTGTATGCTTCCTAGTTCAGCAAATACTTTACGAAGAAATATGCCCATAAGATATTCTATTGCTTGAATACGTCTAAGAATTCCTTTTGGCTTATAGATTTTCATGGATGGCGTAACAACTGAAACATTTTTATCTTCAAGAAATTTCATGAGTCGTCGAAGTGATTTTTTATCAACAAAACTATCTGCATCTAGTGCTCCGAAGAATCTTCCTCGTGCTTTTTTGAGTGCGAGGTTGAGTGCTGTATATTTTCCGCCATTTTTTTTCTTAAAGACTTTAATGTCGCTAGCAGGATGTTTCTTAGCAAACTCTAGAGCTATTTTGTATGTTTTGTCTTTACTGCCATCATCAACAACAATTATTTCGAGTTGTTTTTTATCATAGTCTAGCTGGGTGAGTGATTGCAGTGTTCCTTCTAATGTGTTTTCTTCGTTATAACAAGGAACGCAAATAGTAACAGGTTGATATTTTTTGGTTTCTCCTTGATAAAGGTTGCTTCGACGCTCAAATAAGGTAATAAAAAAGTAGAGTGATGTAAATAGTCCAAAGAAGGTTGCTACGTAAATAAGGATATCTCCAAAATTAATCATTCTAGTTGTTGCAAACGCTGTTTTGTTTAAAAGTTTAGCGAATTCTTTTTATAAACAAAAAATGTCCTTTGCTACTCAAAAATAGTGCTTCTTCCTTTCAAAAGCTTTAAATACTGCTTAAAAGTGTATGTTGTATATGGTTTTCGCATCTAAGAAAGGAATGTCTCCACTTATAGCGACAGTTCTCCTTATTGCCTTTGCAGTAGCTCTTGGAGCGATGATTATGAATTGGAGTGCTGGTGTTGCGCCTGATGAAGACCATGTTACAGTAAGTTGCGCTGAGATTAAGATTGCCAACACAAAAAATGTTTGTATTTCTGAAAATAAATTGATGTATAGTTTGAGAAATGAAGGAGATGCTCGTGTAGATAGTGTGCGTCTTGTTGTTACTGATGCTTTTGGAGTATCAACGTTTTTGCTTCAAGACTCAGCTTTTATACCTAGTGAGGCTATTGAAGGTGTGAGACCTTATGTGTATGATGGTGGATCAATAAAATTAGATTTTATTCCTCTCTTAAGTGATGGTCAGGATGGCTTTTATGCTTGTGAAGCTGAAGGTTTCACGCAAACAACTCTTCTTACTTGTTAGTTGAGATTTATGTCAACTTCAAGAATTCAATGAATTCTTGTTAGTTGTTTTATTCTCGTAAAGTTTATATGCTTGCTAAATTAACTTATCCTTATGAAAATAGCACTCTCTATTACTAAGTCTGTTGAAGAAAATGCTGCGAAGTATTTTGAAGAGGCAAAAAAGGCCCGAAAAAAGCTTGTTGGTGTAAAAAAGACTATCACAGAATTTAACGAAAAAAAAGATGATGTAGAAGAAAATTTAGCTGGTACAGAATTTGTTTCTGCAATAAAACAAGTTGAAGACAGACAAAAGTTTTGGTTTGAAAAGTTTCGTTGGATGATTTCTAGTGAAGGATTTCTTATTATTGGTGGTCGGGATGCAACAACAAACGAAATCATAGTAAAAAAGCATACTGAAAAAGATGATGTTGTGCTCCATACTGATATGGCAGGATCTCCTTTTGTTACCATAAAAAAGAGTAAAAAAGATGTTGAAGAGTTTTTTGGTATTGGTTTAGAAGAAACTGATTTTCCAAAAGAGCCAACCGAGCAATCTATTAAAGAAGCTGCAAGTTTTGTCTTAGACCATGCTCGTGCATGGAAACTAGGCATGGTCACTGCCGCTGTATTTTATGTAACTCCTGAGCAAGTTTCTAAAGAAGCAAATCCTGGCGAGCACTTAGCGAAAGGTTCTTTTATGATTCGCGGGAAAACTAATTATATTGATACAACAGTAAGTTTTGGTGTTGGTTTGCTTACAACAACTGATGAAGATAAGAGAACTATCGTTCTTGGTGGTCCTATGAGTGCAGTTGAGAAAAACTGCGAGCATGCTATAGAACTTATTCAAGGAAAAGAAAAAGCAAGTGTTGTAGCAAAACAAGTAAGAACTTTCTTCCTGAAAAAAGAGCAAGCTAATGTTTCTATTGATGCGATTGTCAGAG
>CAZSZY010000002.1:0-1967 GCA_964611285.1 uncultured Methanosarcinales archaeon | reverse complement strand
AAAGAGCAAGCTAATGTTTCTATTGATGCGATTGTCAGAGTATTACCTGCTGGTGGTTGTCAAGTAAAAAAAATAAGAAAACGAAAGTACGAATTATAATTTAATTTAAAGTACTCTTTCCATTTTATGAACATCTTTTTCAACATGGCGTAATTCTTTTTTTATCCGTTCTTCTTCTGCAATCATGTGCGTTACGATTTTCTCTAAAAGTAAAAGATGCGGTTCTAGTTGTTGTAAGATATTTTTAAGCGGTAGATGTTCATTTTGGGTGTCCAATTGCCCTTCAATTTGTTCAATGACTTTTTCTTGATGTTGGAATGTTTGTTCTGCTTGTTCATGTTCTTGAAAAACAGGTGGTAAAATAAATCCTTCAGTAGAGATGTCTGCAATCATTTTATGTAAGACTTTATGCTCGATATTGATTGATTTTAGATCTAAATTCTTTAGCTCACTTAAGTTGTTTCCAAGTCGATTTACTGCCTTGTAGGATGGATTATCTCTATTCTTGTTGTTATAATCATTAGTTGCGTTGTGTTGTGCCTTTGCCATATCGTCTTTTATTTCTACTAATATGTTTTTTATTTTATGATGGATTTTTTCTTCATGCATTATTATCGCCTTTTAAGTATAAGTACTACTTTTCAGGAATTATCCTATTTAAATTTTTCTCTTGTTCTTCATCGTTTATAATAGGAAAAACACCTCTAAAATTGCAGTTATTGCAAAGATAGTGTGGGTTGCCAATACCAATGATTAATCCTACGCCAGAGCTACTTGCTGCAACCATTTTATAATCTTGTTTGCCGCATCGTGGACAAATTCTTTCTTCTCGCTTCGGCCATTTATTTTTTGTCGGAGCTAAGAGTATGTACATAAGAACAAAGAAGACTGCAAAACTAAATAGCGTTATAAGTATTGATGTGGCCAGGTTCATTTTGGATGTTTAGTTAGGAAAATAAAGACGAGAACAAAGCAAGCAATACTTGCGTAAATAAACACTCGTCCTAATGAGTTAGCGAGAAACAATCCTATTGCGACAAGTACGAGGCCAATAAATGAAAGAATAAATTCTCCTTGAACAAAGTTAACATCTCCTTCAAGTTTCATCATCTTCTTTTTTATTTCTTCAACGGGCTTTTTCTTTATGAGTTGCACGACAATGACGCCTTTATGACTTATGGTGCTTATAACTTGAGGAATATAACTACTAGCGTATTTTCCGCTATTTTTGAGAAATGTTTCTTCTAGTTTAAGATTCGATTTATTTTTCACATAATCTTCAAGTTCTTTAATTATATTCTGCGTATCTAAAGGAAATTTTATTTTCTTAGAAAGATACTTTAAAATTTTAACATCTTCTTTAATGATTAATCTTGTTTTTGGCTTGATAATTTTTACATGAACCCTATTTCCATTAACAAGTGTTGCTTCGTGTGTTTGAGACATAACGTCAACAAGAAGCGGTTTATTATTAATACTTGAAAAAATTGTTTCAACAGGTCTGCTGTATTGTTTAGCAAGTGTTTCTTCGAATTCCTTATATGAAATAGGTATTCCTTTGTCTCGAAGTCTTGTCAAAGCTTTGCAATATTCTGTAGGGATAAGGTCAACTCTGAACTTTAGTAATTGACCAAGGAGTAAGAAACCACCACCAAGTTCTTCTAAGATAAGTTTAAGTCTATCTTGCGGAGCATGCTTAATAGTTTCTTTATTTGATTTATTATCTAAAAGATTACCAAATCCTCTTTTCAAAAGAACTTTCTCGACTTGTTTATATCGCTCTGTTTGCATATCATTTTGCTCGTTTGGTAGTATATAAATGATGCTGTACTTATGGTAACGTAACCTTTAAAAACCACTCATCTTTACTTCCTGAAAGTTCAATATTTATGCGACGGTGGTTGAATGGTACAATATGGCCTTGCCAAGGCTGTGGCCTGGGTTCGATTCCCAGTCGTCGCACCATT
>CAZSZY010000001.1:0-89601 GCA_964611285.1 uncultured Methanosarcinales archaeon | reverse complement strand
ATGGAACTTACAGATTTAGGCGAGTACACCAATTTGAAAACGACTTACTGCAATTCTTATTCTTTTGACATGAGCTGTTCTGAACGATCAGGCACACCATTGTTTAATCAAGGAGAATCTCTTATTCGAAAAGATGCTTGCGATTACTCCATGGAATCCTGTTTATTGGAAACAACTCCTTTTGACACGGCGTGTAATGAAATATCCTTCTCACAAGATAGAAATTATGATTCTATCCCCGAAGAGTATATTGGGTCTTTGTGTGGAGATGAAAATGATGTTTACCAATATTGCAGTTCTAATGAATACGTTCTTTCAAAGGGTTTAAGCGGTCATGAAATTTGTTGTATAAAACCTTCTTCTGCTCTAGGAGATGTTTGTCAAACTATAGGAACCGATCCGACTCAAGAGCAATGTCTTCAAGCACATGGTGATTGGTTACCTGCAGGAGAAAACTTACTTAATTATTATTGTAACCCAACAAATGTTTCCGCAGGCAAATGTTGTCTTGGTGGAGATGATGCAAGTTGGCTTCCTAATTGGAATGGCATAAGTATAGCCGGTCTTTCTTTTGCACAACCAGATGCGTTCATTTGTTATGATCAAGCAGATAAAAATTTAATTGCGGAATGTTGCACCGACTTTAGTGTTTGCAATAATGCAGAAGACCCCTCACTCTTTTCATCATCCAATGAGTTTAAACACGGATTTTATGCAAAAGGTGGAGTTTTACATACTGTTATGAATTATGATTCGTTGTATAATGGCGTTTTAGTTGATTACATTAAATTGTATGCAGGCATCTCAAGCAATCCAGCAAATTCTGTAAAAATAGAGTTTCAAGATTCAACTAGAGAACTGCTTGATTTTCGTCGTTTAGGAAATTGGTTCTCTTTTGATTATTTAGAATTTGATATTGCGTATAATCTAGATGAATTAACTAGTATTCAGTTGATAGATACAAGTGGAAATACTTGTTTATCTGATGAATTGTTCTCAAACTATTTAGTTAATGGACAAAGTATTATGCGTTGGCATCACGCAGTTGTACCTCTAACAGATTTTAGTTGTTCTGGTTTTGGTTTGTCAGATGTGCGTGCAATTGAATTAATAACTGATTATTCAGTTACACCTTCTAACTTTCAAGTAGCTGTAGATAATTTTTTCCTCAGCGAAGATAATATTGGTGAAAAAGACAATACAGATAATTATTATTGTGCAGGAAACTTCGGTCAATGGATTACTAACTTAGATGGTCCTAGTATTGATGAAGGTGGAAATGCAATCATAAATCCTGATGAGGGTATTTCTTGTGCTGGAGATTGTTTCCTTGAGAAAGGTCCTTACTGGTATGCATGTGAAGCGCAAGCAAGTTTTGATTGGACAGGAAATCGATGTTGTGGAGATGACACTCGAGCCAGAGGAGAATCTGGAGCTGGAGAATATTTTATTGACAGTAAAGCAGCTTGTTTTTCAGGAGCAACAGTATATAGTGATATGACTGCAGGAGAAGCACTTAATGACGCTAGTTTCAACAATCTTCTTTTTTACATTTCTAATGATGGAACTGATGCACATTTCTATATTTGTAATGGAAACGAAAACTCTTATAATAGTTATAAAGAATCATTCAATGATTATTCTAAATCAGATGTTCTTCTAGTTGATATTGCTGAGGTTTACCAAAAAACAGATTTTGAAGTTGTTGGAACACATCTTTGTCAACCATCTGGTGATTGGGTGAGTGTTGATAGTGTTTCAAAAGCAAGAGTTATTGCATCAAAAATGTATTCTATTGCCACCGAAGAAATAACTGAAAACAGTCCTCACTTTAACATTTTTTGTGGTAATATCTCGGGACTTTCAACATTATCTTTAGATGGTCCTGATAGCGGTCTTAACATAGGATTATTACAACCATACATTAGAGATTCTTGTGTTCTTAGTTATGGTGCTTCAATGACAGAACCAACAGATAACATTTTGATAGGTTTAGGATTACAAAATACAGATATTAATACTTTTTTAGACGGACTTTATGCTCATATCGAAATTTTTGATGCATCCTTAGTAGGACTCTCACCAGAGGACAAGGAAGAACAAAAAACAGAATTTGTAACTGCATGTGATGAAATAATTCCTGGCGACGATCGAGATGACTTCTTCGCAGGATGTAACTATGAAGGATACTCTGGAATGCGAATGGCATATAATCCAGAATTCAACATATTATTTTTAGCATATACTGATAAAAACGGGCAATTTGATAATCTGTTTGATTCAGAAAATTCTTTTTCAATATTATCATTTGCTCAAAACGTTTTAGATTCATTTGTAGGATTGTTCTCTTCTTGGTTCTCTAACAAAGAAGATGTTATGGAAGGAACATTTTCACCAGACACTTTACTTCCTCTTTTCTCAAACGAGACAGTGAGTTTTAGCAAATTTTATCTCTCTCAACAAGGAGAAAAAATAATTCTTGGTTTGGCAGAAACAAAATCAGGTACAGGCGCAATGAATGATCCAACCGATGACTATGCCTATATTACAGTAGAATATAGAAACATCACTTCATCTGTTGAGCCATTAGCTACTAAATTTTACGGAACAAATAGGTACGCGCTTAACTATGTAGCAGGCAACGCAACAGGTATTGAAAAACAAATACTAGGCCTTGCTTTTACAGAAGATGATAATTACTTATTTACTTATGAACATCCATTTGACTGGAGAAGACTAACATCAGGTTTAGTTATAGACCCAACAGTTCCTTACCTTGAAGGAACATATAATTCAAGTTTAAATGATAGTAAAATAGACTTGGGCGAAGAATGTGATAAAAAAATAGTTGTTTGTAATGAAGATTTTTCTAGTTGTGTTGCCAATACTGATTGTCTTGCTGCTTGTCAATCCAAAGAATCAGGTGATGACGCATCTGTAGAGTTTTTCATTTACAAGTTTAATAACAAATCCTGCGAGTTTTGGAATAATACATACACTGCAGATAGTTTTGTAAATTGCGCGGCTGGTAAAGTAACCTATGCTGCCTGTGAAAATAAACCCGCTCCTGACCCTACTCCTGACCCTACTCCTGACCCTACTCCTGATCCCAATCCTGAAGTTTCTGAATATCATTCGTTATTTCAAATCGTTGATGCATCAGAAACCACAGCTCAAACAGATCCTTCTATCTCAGCTTGTTGTTTAGAACCGACAGATTGTGTCGCTATAAATCCTACATCTGGGAAGGTTACTTGTTATCATTCACAAAAATATTATTACTATCGCAGTAATGGCATACTAAATACAGATGAGGATTCTAGAATGAACGCTCTTTCAGGCGATGATAGTGGGGAGTATTGTTTTGAGAATGTTTGGTATGATGAGCAATTTAATCTTCTCTCAACTTATCTTTCTCTTCCTGACACGTGGAATGAACTTAGTGGTGGCATTTCCTCTGATGAAGGCAAGCTGAAAGCAACAGGACCTTCCGAATTTATTTCAAAATCAACATTCCGATTAGATGAAAATATGAGTTATACATTATCAGGTACTTTTTCAGCAGGTTCTAATTATAATACTTACAGTTCTCATCTTTATTTCGGATTAGTGCCTTTAGATAAGGATCTTGATACAATTAAGATGTACGAAGTAAATGTTGTGCCTACTGATTCCGAGAAGACATTAGTGGTTGCAGCTGAAAAAGGTTCAATAGTTGTTCAATTATCAGAAGATTGTACATGGAACTTTGCTGATACTAGTTACTTGGCTTTTGATGCAGAAACTGATTTTTCTGATTTGCCAAATAGAAACACTTACGCAATTGAAAGTCATGAAGACAACGCTGGCACGTGTAATGTTACTTTAAAATCTCCTTTACTTGAAGATTATTCATCTGATACAGTTGTGCGACATCATAACGATGGAAGTACTTACATGTATATAGGTGCAGCAGATAAACCGCTAACGAGCACGTCTCAAACATTTTCCGAAACTATTAATCAAGAATGCACTTATGGTAGTTCAAGCGATATTTCTTCCTATGATTGTTTTTGGCCAGGAACAAAATACGTACGAGTTCTGGTTTTAGCAAATCATCGTGATTATGCAGAATCAGAGACTTATTTTGATGACTTATCGTTTACACAAACTTATGATGCTGACAATGGTCTTACTTTTGACAAAGAACAACCTGGAAGTTATCACAATGTTATATCTTACTTAGACAGTCGAATTGATAGCTGTGATGCAGTAAATCTTAACTATTATTCTTTATATCAGCTAGTTAATGGTACTGAAGCGTCAGCAGTAACGGACTCATCAATAAATTTGTGCTGTCCTAGCTCAACTGATTGTGTTGCTCGCGCTTATGATACTGATGAAACAACTTGTTTTACTTCAGGAAAATATTATTATTATAGAAGTAATGACGAGCTAAATACAGACGTTAGTTCTCAAAAGAACGCTCTTTCAGGTGATAATAGTGGAGAATATTGTTTTGAGAATGTTTGGTATGACGAACCATTTACTGCGTCACCAAAAAACTGTTTAAATCTTAATGATGATTAAATAGACTTGCCGTTTGTTAAGCCTGTTAAAATAAATCCTTTTAATATCATTGAATAAGAACATTTATTAACTTCTTTTTATTCTATATTTTTTATAATGAGACAACCAATAGCTAATAAAACCCACTATGCAAACGGCATTACCCTTCTTGATAAACAATTTGATGAAATCTTTCATCACAAACTAGGACCGGGCGCGCTTCCAGCACCAAGATTAAATAAAGACGGTGTAGGAAAATTAAATGCAATTATCGTTCCACATGCAACATACGACCTAGCAGGACCAGCAGCAGCATGGAGTTATATGGCGCTCGCAGAAGATGGCGTGCCAACAGATCTTTACATTCTCGTAGGACAAGCGCAGCATAGTAGCCAATCAGGAACAACATCACAAACATTTCAAATGCCTTATGGAGAAGTAAGAACAGATCAAAACTTTCTTCGAGATTTAATCGCAAAAGGAAATATTAAACCAAACGACGAATTACATAACAAAGAATCAATAATAGAAGTACAACTTCCGTTTTTACAATTTATTAACAAAGGGCATGCAGAAAAAATAAAAATTGTGCCACTTATTTTAGGACCTGACACCAACATTGAAGAACTTTCTATTGATATCAAGGAAACACTTCTTGAACAAAAAAAGACGGCAGCGTTTATTTTTATAACACATTTTACTAGTTATGGACGATCTTTTCATTACGTGCCTTTTACCGAACACATTCCTGAAAATATAGCTGCAACAGATAAGAAAGTATTTGATGCTATAACTGCATTTGACAAAAATGCTTTTTTAGCGGCAGTCGATGAAACCATGGTTCCTTTATCCGGTTTTCATCCGCTTCGATTGTTTTTTCAATTACTCCAACCAGATAAGGTTCTTTTAGAACAAAATTACCTTTCAGGAGATATTAACGATGATTATCATACCACGGTTAGTTTTGCATCAATAGTGGCTAAACCTAAGTAACATTTAAAAAAGAGCTTATCCACTATATCTTTCATGAGTAAAAGAGGTCAGATTACACTTTTTGCTATTCTAGGAATTCTTCTTTTACTAGTTGTAGTAGTAATTCTTTCTCTTCAAAAAGTGACTGTACAAGACAGATTGGATAAAGAAGCCCAATCCGCAGTTGATGAATTTGTCCAAGCAAACGCGCTAAATCATTATGTCTCCAGTTGTCTAGATAAAGTAGCATCCGAAGGGATATCTTTGTTAGGTCGACAAGGTGGTGTGATTTACGAAAGTCAAGGAGGGTTAACAGTTGATGAAACCCACGGTAGTCAAGGTATTTTTTTCGAAGTAGGTTTTCAGTATTATCCTTATAATTATACTACCTGGGAGAATGGCCAACTAAAAACATACAGCATGAATATCAGTTATGGGGTACGACCTTTTATTGATTGTCCTGCATTTAGTCCACCAGTACCTATTAATTTATCAGATGAAACAACGAGTTATTATCCTGTAGAAAAAACTTTTTTCCAAGATTATGTTTCTCGTTACTCCAACTACTATTTTGCATCTTCAAATCCTGGTTGTGCCCTACTTTCTAGAAAAATTTCGTGGAGTGGTTTTTTAGGATTAAATAATTTACCCACCATTTGTGCGTACGATGGGAATAATGTTGATACGGGGGTTTGTAATGTGTTGTACGGTTTTGATTCTCCACTTGAAGAAAACTCATTAGAACGACAACTAACTACATATATTGAAACCAAATTACCTGTTTGTGTTAATTTTAGCATTTATGAAAATATTTTAGAAAGTAACATTACTATAGTTGACGATCCAAATGTTAGTATTTATTTTCAACAACCAAGAGGTGTATTAATTCAAGCAAAGTATCCTTTTTTAGTTTCTGTTGAAGGAAAAGAACCTATTCTTAAACAAGTTAATTTTCAAAAAAACATGCCTATTAATTTGAATGGGCTCTATAGTTATTCTTATTCATTAGTTAAAAATATGTTGCGAGATCCTTATTTTTCTTTGGAAGATGATTGGAACGATTCAATTAAGAATCCTTTATACAAGCCTTTCTACGAATTACAAGTTTTGCCTTCTGATATTCCTTGTGAAGATAATAATTTTGTTTGTATGGATAATCTTATGGTAATAATGGATACTTCATCACTTGTTTCGGGTAAAGCATTATACTTTCAATTCGCTCTTCGTCAACGAAAACCAGTTTTGGATTATTTACATGATTCGTCTCAACACGCTTTCATTAACGATGAATTAGTGGATTATCAGTTTCAAGTTAATGATACCATCTCATTACCTATACATGCAATTGATCCTGATGGCGGCGACGTTTCTATAGAGTTTATTGGATGGAAACAAACAATAGATAATTTTTTGAATGAGACTTGTTGTTCTCAAAAGTTTACAGATGGTTGTAATTTATCAAACCATTGGCAGTGCATTGACGAAAAACTTTTAGCAGAGGATTCTATTAGATGGAACGAGTCCCTTATTTTTCTAACACCGAGTACTCAAGCACAATACAAAACTTCCACGCCTGATTTGGGAATACATAATGTAACTATAGTTGCAAAAGATGATCATGGACTTCAAGATTTTCAAATAGTAAGAATATTAGTTTTTGATTTACCAAAAGCAGTTTTACACATGCATAATAATTTTTCTGATATCTCGAATTCTTTTGCTTCAGTTGAGGATAAATATTTTTTAGATGCTTCTGGTTCAATAGCATCATTATTAGGTAATGGTGGTTTGTCTAGTTATACATTTATGGATCGGACAGAAGAGGTTACCCACTCTTTACTAGATGGCACATCAATACTGTATGTTCCTTTTGTGTCTACTACTATTAACAATATCTCTACTCCTTGGTTTTCTCGAGATTATCTCGCTTCTGAGAACAGGAACGAACATATTATTAGTTTAGTTGTTAAGGAAGGAGATATTCTCACTAGCACACCAGATATTCAATCAGTTTCTGTTTCAGAATGTTTACCTCATGGGTATAGAGGATACTCTACACCGTATCTATCTTTTTCAAGAGCAATGTTTATATCAGACCCTTATCCTTTTTACACAGGAAGCAACCCCTACCAAGCATCTCATGTTTGCTGTGAACCATTCGATTGGTTCTCTAGTGCTGACTTGCCAAATCAATTAGAGGGAGGGAAACATGCGCATAACTACGTGCGTTGTTATGAAAAACTTTTCACAACAACTTATCCTTATGCAGATTATTCTCTTTTGCAAAAAGCAGTAATTGATGGCTCTGATGGAATTTCACATCCCGTCACGCCAGAAACTTATGGTGGTGCACCTATTTTTAGAGCTCATGTTTGGGGAGGAATTCCTTTTGTTCGTTCACCAGAAGAAATAGATTTTAATGATGATTCACTTAATAATATTTTTACAGTAAATTACACGCAATCCTGTAGTGGATATCGTGGTAATACATGTGGTGGAGAAATAAAAACTGAGTGGACAGAAATTGAATGTGGTGATTTTAATCCATCTGTTACTACACAGTTTGCTCGTTGCAAAGGACCAAATATTGTTAATTTTAACGAGGAAGATAACGGACTTTTCTGTCAAGATTATACGGACACCAGTTATGAGCTAAAGCTTTTCAATGTAGAACAAGGAATATCTTCAGCATTAGAAAGTTTTTACGAAAATAAGTATGGCGCAGATACGTTTAATGATCTTTTAGTTGGTTATTGTGCAGGACCAGAAGAAGGCGTGCTTAATACAAATGCAGATATTGTTATTACTGCATCGGGTGGAGACTTTACTTGTATGGCAACGTGTGATTCAGGTGTTTGTGGCTATACAGAACCAGAACACTGTGAATGTGATAACAGTAACATCTGTGATGGAATCTTAGCCAGTACATTTGTTATTAACGCCGGAAATCTTCGTTCATTCAGATGCACTAATGGTTTTGCTTGCCTAAACGATTGCACTGTTGCACCGAGTACAAGTGTTGCAGCGTGTACATGTCGAGGAGGCGTATTTATTGACAATCAATGTTGCGAGACAGGAGGAGCTACTGTTTTTACAAACGGCGATGGCACTATTGGTTGTTTTACGGGAATTGTTTTCACGCAAAATCAACTTTTACAAACACCAGTAGGTAGTACGCTCTTTTGTCAAGGAGATTTCTTAGTTTGTGGAGAAGCTCCTGGAAATTATCCAGTACAAGAAATAATGCCAAATCTTACCTCTTCATACTGTGGTTATCAATGTCTACCCGCAACCACTCAATGGTATTTGCTTTCTTAGGTGTTTAAGGCGTTTAAAGCCATAACAAAGGTCAAAAGGTTTATAAACAAAGACACTCAAAGAAGAAGTATCACAATAAGAGGGTGTTTGCGGTGAGAAAAACAACATTTTACACGTTTCTAATCCTATTTATACTACTTTTATCTAGCTCAACTTTAGCAGTAGATTATACTGAAGGTTGCTGTCTAGGTCCTTTTGGTCCAATTTCGCCTCTTATTGGTTCAACAGAAGAAGGTTGCGTTGCACCAAATGTATGGCAGGAAAATTGTTTTGCGTTATTAGCAAGTAATCCAGTTATGAACACTGCTCTTTTAGAAGATACTACCTGTTGTTGTTATGCTAATACTGTTGCTTTTGTATCTGAAGCTGCAGAACTCGATATTGATACAGACCCTGCAGATGTTTTGAAAGTATATTGTGATGCAAAAGCAAACCAAGGATATATTTCTAAAACAGAAATAAATGACCCTTCTTGTGACGCAGTTTGTACACTTTCTCCAGAAACTAAAGTTGATTTTGAAGGTTTTGTTGTTGAAGACGAGGGCGAACTAGGTCTTTCTGATATACGAATTGTTTTAGAATTTGAAAATGGTGCAAAATTTGACACCACTACAATAAACGGTTATTATTATTTTACTCAAGTTCCATCAGGTGTTGCAAATATTTACCTAACAACACCTTCTGATCATCCGTATACTTGCAGTACACTAATTTCTGAAAATGTGTATGTTTATGATGGTTTAGAAGTTAATTTTTCATTAACCTGCAGTGTTAAACCAGACGTGTGCATACCCGAATGGGTTATTGATCCATGGTCTGATTGTTATGTTTATGCAGGGTCTTCTATACGAACAAGAACTATCACGGACAATAAAGATTGTGGTCTTCCTTTGCAAAACTCCACTATGGAAGTTTGCGACGAACAATTTTTCATCGGTTCATGTGGGGATGGAAAACTAAATGAAGGCGAGCAATGCGATGTTAATGATACCACATCAGTATTTCGAGCAAAACATAATAACTCAATTTTAACTTCAGATTTTACGTGTCAAAGGGTCTTTGGAACAAATGCTTATGGTACTGGCGATGTAAGTTGTAATAATTGCGTGTATGATCTTTCTGAATGCGCACCAGCTTGTAGTAGTCAATGCGATAATTCCGATGCAATTACTTGTGCTTGTCCTGCTTGTACAGAAACATCCGAAGGTAGAAAATTATGTGGGCAAAGTTGTTTTATTGCAGAACCTTCTTTTTTATCAAACTTAAGTTATTATGTATCAACAGGAAATGTTTACGACCTTTACGATTCTTTAATAGATTCAGATTTAACAAATACAAATTTATTTCCTGGTATTGTTTACCAACTACACTCTCGAGATGTTATTCTTACATGGAATTATGACGCAACATGTGAAGAAAGTCTTCTTGGATTTAAACTCATAACTTGTCAAGAACAAGGTACCTCGGGGAGTTGCCTTGATGGCACGCGACAGGAAACATTTATAGATTCACCGAACGGTCGTTCAGGAACGTTAACAAATGCGTTGAAAAAAGCAGACACTTCTTATTGTTATAATGTTTATGCAATTACTCTTGACGACCAACTTCATGGCGCATATTCAGATGATGAACTTCCTTGTTTTAATTCAGGAGATAATGTGTGCTTGCGACCAAAAAAAGCAGAAGGATATAATTGCGAAAGTGTAGAAGGAGGAATTTTTCCTGCAGGATGCAGCCAAGGCGGTGGCTACAAAGACGATACGTACGGAATACTTACTAACCTTTCTCTAGAAGTTGTTAAATGTGAGTCAGGATTTGTTTGTGTTGAAACACTAGATGGCGATGGTGCTGCTTGTCGAGCAGTAACTGAGTGTGAAAAATGTAACGGGCTTTTTGGTCTGTATGCAAATTATAATTTAAAAATAGCTATTGATGACACTTCTAAGTTGAATTGTAATGACTTACAATTTTATGGAGCTAAACAAAAAGTTAGCGATCAAATCAAAGGTTCTGGAGAACCATTCATAGGTCTTTGCTATAAAGATGAAACATTAACCACACAACCAGTATTTGATACTTGTGAACACGTTGATAGTTGTTATGGTTACAAAAGCGAAACAGCATGTGACAACGATCCTTGTATGAAATTTCAAGATAGTATTTCTACTTGTGGATGGACGAGTTTTAATGATGAATTAGGAATTGGTGTTTGCGGTCCAGTTAATACAACAAACGCAGAATGTGGTCGATGCGATATTGACTCTCCTTTAGGTTTTTGTACTGAAGATTTATGCCAAGACATATATGGCCAAATAACAGATGATAATGACTCTGTTTGTTATTATAACGAAATAAAAACAATAAGAAGCTTAGAAAATCAACTTAAGCCAACACTTTCTCGAAATATAGACAATCCTCTTCTTCCAACTTGCGTTCATAAATCAAACATGGCATGCTCTTTTTATGATACAAAAGACGATTGCATGGGGGAAGGAGCAGATCCAACTTATAACCTCACATATAAACCTGCATATGATGCTTCAGCAAACACAAACGATGCATTACCTAGTAATGGCTCTAACGAACGACTTTCGGAAAGTGGCGATTACTTTAACTTCGGAAATTGTTTCTGGGATGAAGAAAACAATTTATGTATGAAAAACTCTGATGGTTACTTTTTTCATAGTCAAGGTGGAGACAAAGAAGATGATTGTAAAGAAGGCGGCTCTTCGACTACATTACAATGTCTTTCAGACAATGTGGCGCCAGTTACCAAAATACTCTTTAAACAAGGTTACATACCAACATATGGAATTGGCGAAGTAGGTTTTTTGTCTCTTGAAGTTACGGATGATAAATATTTACCAGAACAAATAAAAACTTATTTTTCAATTTACCAAGATGATTTTGTCTATCCACAATATACTTTAGCTGATTTACGAGCAAATGATAATGAGTTGTTACAGGGGTTAATATCACCTGATGGTATCTATACTATTGCTTATTTTTCAAAAGATCCAGCAAGCAATCTTGAAGTTATACAAACAAAACCAATTAAAATTGACAGTACAGCGCCAAAAGTTACGGTGAATGCGCATACAGAAACTATTGATGCAGGTTCAGATATTTTCTATAGTGATGTAGATGTAATTGTAATTCCAGATACACCTTCGCATTGTAAATTTGAACTCTTTTATGATGATGCTGGAAATAATCTCGTACAACCAGCAAACGATAAAGAAAAATTAGATGTAAATAGACTGACTTCAAAATATGTTTATCTTCGAGACGGTCAATATTATTTAATTGGTTTTTGTAGTGATGATTTTGGTAATAAACAAGAATTTTCAGAATCAGTAATGGTTCAAGGAGATCAAAGCATTACTGACTCATATCCTTATGGGCAGACGTTTAGTGTAGATGAATTAGATGACTTAACTTTTAGCTTACAAACACTTAATCCAGCAACGTGTTATGTCTCTCCACAAGAGTTTATTTCCACAGTTCAAAGTGGTGATGAAGTTAAGATGACAAACGATAGTGCAGGGTTAATACATACACTAGATTATACAACCATAGGAAATTATCCAAAAGCAAGTGGTTCGTATTCCTACTTTGTAAAATGTGTTTTTGCTGATGGTGATCTTGGTGATGATAATATTAAAGAAAATGATGTAGCAGATTCAATAAGTTTTACCATTGATTCAATACCGCCAACAGTTTACCTTCAGAAAGAAATAAGCCCTGGTGTGTATATTAATTATAATGAAGTGGGCGAGAATTGGAACGAAGAAAAAACATTCCGAATAGTTTGTAATGATATTAACAGTCAAACACCCTTTGCATC
Organism: uncultured Methanosarcinales archaeon; assembly: GCA_964611285.1. Classification (GTDB taxonomy): domain Archaea; phylum Nanobdellota; class Nanobdellia; order Woesearchaeales; family SKGA01; genus SKGA01. Next base: position 76,916 of record CAZSZY010000001.1, on the reverse strand, counting down.
AGCAGCTTGCAAAAAAATAACTTATTGTTTCGAGAACCAACTAATTACAGATATTACTCCTGAAAACTTCGCACAAAAATGCTCTAAGTCAATAGAATTTCTTGGAACTACTAGAACAATTGTTATAGGGGGTAGTTCTGAAGAATTATCTATGTATGGTCAAAAATACATTTATTTTTTCGGAGAAGACATGAGGGGGAATAACGAAACAATAGTTCATCGTTCACATTTGAGAATAAGAAGCACAGAGTTTCCAAGACCTGTTCTTGACATAAATTAAAAGAGGGAGTTTATGATAGCTAAAAAAGCATTAGTATTGGCACTGTTTTTTATAGCGATTACACCTTTTGTTTTTTCTGCTGAACCAATTACAGTTCTAAATCCTTATCCTTTATTTAGTGTTGAATACTTAGAATCTAATGCACCAATAAGCATATCTGAAGTTTTTTTAACAGATGACCTTGATAATCAATATAAATTAATTGGGCCTGTAGTTAATGATAAGGACAATCCTTGGATATTTAATTACTCTTCAAAATACTATTTACTTAATAATCACTATAATTTTCAAATTTATGCAGAGGACGTAAGTAAAAATCCTCGTCAAGACATTTTTTCTATTAATATTGCAGTTGATCAAATGCCAATTTATGTGCATTCGCCATTAAGTCCTTTATTTGCAAATGATGATAAACAAGACTTTGCTGTCGGAAATAGTACGCCTTTTGAAATGGAACTTCATACTGCAGGTCCTGCGACTTGCCGAATTAAATCACATTCTTTAGCAACAAGATCGTCTGAGGAAGAATGGTCATCCTCGTCTCGAGAATTTAATGAAGGTTCTTTAGTTGAAGTTTTTTCTCACAATATGACTTTAATTTCAACCTCATCAAACGATAATTTTTTACTTCCTATCTCTGCTTTGAATTATGATAATTTATTTGACAATTCATTTCTTGTTATTTGTCAACAAGATGCAGACCCCGAACCCACATACCACATGAAAATTATTTACGCAGGATATGATTCATCACCTCCAAGTCAAACCGTTTCTTTTGATCCTCCTCTTATAGAAGATTTTTCAGACGTTTCAACAGTGATGTATGTAGCAACAACAGGAGACCTTGTAGCATGTTCTTACATATTAACACAACCAAATGAAATAGTCCAGGGCAATTTACCTCAGACAGTAAACTCCTTCACTGACTTATTTTCCTCAACCACGAAAAATTTTACGTTTAATAACATAAGAACTAACTTTGTTTTTGGTCAAAGATATAATTTTAGTGTAGTTGTCAATTGTACTAATCCTGCGGGTTTATGGTCTATTACCGAAGGAAACTTTGCCGTACAACTGAGCACAGTTTTAAGAATGTCTTTATCAGAAACACATTTTTCAAATACAAAACCAACCATAACCTTAACAACAAATTTAGCTGCAGATTGTTGGTATACTGAAGGATCTAATACCACACCGCTTGTCACCACCGATGGTTTATCACATGTTATTTCAGACAAAACATTTGTCAATGGAAATAATGACCTGAGCATAACGTGTAAAGCAGATCAAGCAGGATTAGAAACACACACTTACAGAATTGTAATAGATACATTAAAACCACTCGCACCAATCATAGGAAGCGGAACAGATTATTGCAAAAGTAGATTAAGCCTACTTTTACTTGCGCCAGAACCAGAAGATGATGTTAGATACAATGTTTCATTATATAATAGTTCTACGCTGTCAGATGAAAATAGAATTTATGGTCCTGAACTTACTTCATTTACAGATGATGACTTAAATGTTAAAATTTCTCGAAGTGTGAAAACTTACCAAAATAGTTCTTATACATGGAAAGTTTACGCAATAGATAGAGCGGAAAACGCAGGACCTACTGCAAAACACACAATGAAGCGTGTTTCACCAGACAGCATAACTTGTGATTTTACACCGCCATTTGTAAATGTAGATTTAGAAAAAACAGATGCAGGGTATGAAATAAATATTTCTTGTAAGGATGCAGAAAGTGGTTGCACAGACACCTATAGACTTTCACAAATAGCAACTAACATGACTTGTAATTATAGTAAAGGACTCCCAACACTCTACACAAGCAATCCATTGAACTTTACTGAAGATATAAAACTTTGTTATACTATTATGGATAGAGCTGATAATGAAAAAACAGGCAAGGTCAAACTTACTTTAGATGCACAACAACAAATAGAACAAGATTGCACAAATGGTTACAAAGATTTAGATGAAGAAGGTATTGATTGTGGCGGTGTCTGCGGAAGTGACAATCCTTGTCCAGAAAAAGTTATTGACGAATTTATTGCCGGTGAAGACAATGAAACTGTCGAAGATGAAGACGATGAATCTATTGAAGATTATGAATTTGAATGTTATGATGACTTTGACTGTGGATTTAATGAAGTATGCACATCTAACGAATGTGTTGCGTCAGAAAAAGAATCTTCTTTCTTAGGATTGTTATTACTTATTTTAGGAACTGTTTTCATGGTTGGTGGGATAGGATATATTGTATATGCAGAAAACAAAAAAGAAGAATATAACAAACAAAAAGCATTACATCAAGAGCAGAACTCTCAAACTAGCGCTGAAATGGCTGCAAAACAATTGGCTAATGAGAAAAAATACTTAGAAGAGCTTAAACGAAAACACGAAGCGGGCGAAGAGAAAAAATCTCATTTATCTCAAGAAAAAAAGGATGAGCGAAGCAAAATTCTAGGAGAATTTGATACTGAAGAAGACGAAACAAGCAGGCAATCTGAAAGTGAAAAAGTAGAGGAAAAAGATAAACCTTTATTTACTCCACACGAAGAAGAATTAGAAGTTAAGAAAATAACTGATGAAGAAAAGGAACCTGCGAAACTTGATGAAGGGCTAGAAGGCGACTTTGTAGATGTTGAAAAATTAGGAAAAAAAGAAACTGACTTGGGCAAAGAAGAAGAAAAAGACGCATTTGATGATTTAAAGAAGATAAATGAAAAGCAAAAAAAGAAAAATGATGAAGAAAGCACAGATTAACATGGTTTTTACATTTATAGCCGCACTCTTACTAATAGGAGCAATAGTTTTAATTGCAACCAAAATGCTAGGAGGGACAATAAGTGATAAGTGTGTTGCAGACAGAGTAGTTTTTGCAGATAAATTCCAAGAATCCATTCGCACTAATAATGACTATGGTGGTGTAAACCGAGAAACATTCTTAGCTCCATGTAGCTATAAAACAATTTGTTTAGTAGATGCACGTGCAATTGATCTAGATAACGGCGCAATACCTGGTGGTTTTAGAATCAATGCAAAAGGATTTCCAGGAGAAACACTAATACGAGATAGTGTGCTTAGTCAAGTAGAAACAAATATTTTCTTAGTGGATTTAGATGGTATGGTTATTGATGCTGGCTTTTCCCCACAATTAGAATTATATGATCCTGAGAACGTAACCTGCATAACGGCTCGTCAAGGAAAATTCACTTTTGTCTTTAAAGGACAAGGCAGAACAACGTTAGTTAATGCAACATGATACTATGCGACAACAATTTGAAAAAAAGGCACAAATTGAACTCCAATTTAATTGGATATTCGTTCTTATAGTTGGTGTAGTTATCTTAACATTTTTTCTCACACTTATTGGCGGTCAAAGCAAAACAACCGACCAGTCTATTGCAATAAATTTAGCACAACGAATGAAAACAATTCTTTCAGCATCAGAACAACAACCAGGAACAATAAAAATTTATGACAGAATCCCACCTTTAGATATTACATTCACGTGCGATGCAAAAGAAGATTTTTATAATTATTTTATTGAAGGAACTGACGAGGTGGATACCAAATACAATCTTTTCTTCTCGCCAAGAAATTTAGATAGCAACGTGCTTTACACATGGACTGAAAGTTGGAAAGTTCCCTATGATGTTGCAAATTTCTTATATCTATCAAATGATAAACAACAATACATTTTCTACAACGGTTCAGAATTAACTGACATGACTGATTTATATGAAGAATTTCCTGAAAACTTCTCTCGAAAAATGTGGAATGAAGATGAACTTGATGAAGATATTAACATGGACAGTTACACATATGTTTTTTTTAAGCGACAATTACCTCAAAATCCTTCTGAAGCATTAGACTTAGCTTTTGTTAATACTAATGTTGGTACATTGGGAAAAGTCATAATCATCGAACCAGAAAATTCCGCAGAACCTTTTGCTCTTGGCACATTGCATTTTTTTAGACTGGGCTCACCAGGTATAAAAGGGGCAACTAATACGTTTAAACTACACAACCTCCTTACCACAGGACATTCGACAAGTGCTTATCTTGGAAAGGCGAGTATTTATGGTGCAATATTTTCTGAAAATAAGGTATTGTATGAATGCACGATGAATAAAGCAATGCAGCGTTTACAAATACTCACACTTCTGCAATATTATAGAATTCAAGAAGTTGTTCCTTACGCTTCAACTAATTGCGCATACCTACTTAATAATCCATTAACAGGCGCGGCAACTAAAATTTCAGATATAAATAAAACGGCAGCCCAACCCTTTTCAGTAACAACTACTGCTGACTTGCGAACCTATCTTGATGAGTTAGATAAATCTAACAAACAATTAGCAACACTGGGAAATTGCCCGGCAATTTATTAATATGAACTCAAAAGCACAAATCCAACTTGGCGAATCAATCTTTGCAGTAATTATTATACTCTTTATTATTGTATTCGCACTTGTTTTTTATTCTGGTAGTCAAGAAAGAGAATATACAGAACAACAAAAAAAATTTGTAGATTTAGAATCCATATCTTTAGCGCAGTTTGTAGGAACTCTTCCTGAACTTGGATGTTCGGAACGAGAAGTACGAGACCTCTCTTGTTTTGATAAAACAAAGCTCAGTGCCTTTGTTACCACATTAAAAAAACACCCTTTGCTTACTGAAGAATATTACTCAACACAATTAGGGACAGCAACTATTCAGATAGCAGAAATTTATCCAGACAAAAAATCTTGGCTACTCTATAACAATTCATTAAATACCTCCATTGCAAATATTCGTCAAGTACAAAAACCCATATCACTTCTTGATAGCGTTACTGGCAAATATTCCTTTGGCATACTTTATTTAACACTTTACGATAGACGATGAAAAAGAAAGGACAATCAGAAATAGTAGGTCTTGTGGTTATAGTAATCATTATATCCGTAGCTTTGCTCTTTTATGTCTCATCAAGCGTTAAAGGAAGCTCGAGCACGAAAAAAACAATATTTCGTCAGTATACCAATAACGAACTATCGGCAAGCTTCACCAAAGCATTTATCGATACGAGCGTGTGTAGTACAACGGTTGATGGTCTTATTTATGATTGTGCAACAACAAAACAACTTCGTTGTGATGGGAAAAATTCTTGCGCAAAACTAAATGATACACTGGTCAATATAACTAACCAAACACTTGATGCGTGGGGGTATGTATATGATTTAGTCATCACTTTTCCCAATGAAGAAGTAATTTCAGTTGGTAGTGGAAAATGCACCTCAGGTACAGTTGGCAGGAGCCCACCAAGCCCCTATTCTATACCTCTATATCCATGGGTAGGGACTGTCCGCGTAGAACTAGGTATTTGCAATTAACAGTATTCGGCTTTTCGGTGGCCTGAAAGACTGTCTTTTATGTAGAGCCATAGAAACATTTAAATACAGATTTTTGTACAATTTCTTTTGAAAAGACGTGTGAGGTCGATATCATGAATAAAAAAGGCTCAGAACTCTCCATGAATGTTATTATTATTGCAGCAATTGGTGTTTTAATATTGGTAATTTTAGCGATGTTTATTTTCCGATCAGGATCAAGTATAACATCAGCAACAAGCTGTGAAGCTATGAATGGTGTTTGTTACTCAGGTGATGGAATACACACAATCCCATATCCTCCAGGGGACGCTGGATGTCCTCAAGGATCACATTGTTATATCGCTGTAACATCAAACAGTTAAAATAATTGGCGCATATTGCGCAATTTTCTTTTTATTTTTTAAAAGAAGTGTTATAATGAAACAATTCCTCTCTTCAAAAAAAGCCCAAGAGGGTACCATGTCTCTTCTTAGAAAAGTTATTATTATGATTTTACTTCTTGGGGTTTTTGTTTTTGTCGTTTTACCTTTAATTACTAAACCTTTAGGAACAGATCCTTGTCTTCAACAAAACGGTATACGTGCAACGTCTTGTGATACTGAAGTAGCTGCAAGAAACAATTTTATTGATATAGATGAAGCAGATAAAGTGTGTTGCATATCTATACCAGGAAAAAAAGAAGATTTTAAACTCTGGGCTAATAGTTTGGACAAAAGCGATGACCCTGATAAACCAAGACACATAATTCAAGCGCTTGATGCAGCCGATACGTACAATATTGATACAAATCATATGGCTTTGATTGCTCCACCAGCTCCCGGTACTCTTGTTGACGACTTTTATGTTACAGGTAAATCATTTTATCCAACCTTAGTTCTACGAAATCCACAGCAAAAAATTTTAGATTTAGATGTTGATCCTACTAGAACTTTTGATTTAGTTGGTGTGAATAATATGGCTGATGGTTCTTGTACGCTTGTTGTTCGAGAAGCTGCTTTTTTTGAAGGAGATAAGACATATCGGCCTAAAACAGCAGCAAATGGAAATCTTGTACCTCCAGAAACAGGCTTTAATTATAAAAATGATAATTGTAAGCAAGGTGAAGGTGTTCAAATTACAGGAAATCTAAAAGGTCTTCGAGGTGATGATTCTTATTACATTGCAACTTACGCAGTAAAATCAGAAGAAAAAACCTTGCAAGTTTACGCTCTTATTAAATCTCAATTACCTGACTTGCCTGAAGGCATTAGTGCTGGTGATCCCGCAGGAAATGCAGTACAATGTCCTAAATGTGGTACTTACTCCACAGAACCGGCTTGTAATCAAGAATCAGCAACAACTTCTTGCGCAGGATGTTATTGGACTAAAAAAGATGATTGTGTTGATTGTATAGCTTCAAGAGAATGTGTTCGTTATGATGCAGAAGCATCTTGCGAGGAAAATCCTTGTGTCGATGGAGTAAAATGTTTCTGGGCCAAAAAAACTTGTTATGATATGAAAAACATGAACTCTTGCGAGGATTATCCTGGTAAAACGTCTTGTAACGCAGATACTGCCTGTAATTGGCGATGGCTTAAATGTAAAGATGCAAAGACTTCTTAGGTTGTTTTCAACCGCCACATTTAAAAAGAAAAAGAGCTAGATTGGGTTATAGTGAGGTATAGCTATGCGATTATTTCGTTCAAAAAAAGGTGATTTTGAGTTGATTGCCGTTGTTATTCTAGTCTTACTTCTTGTCTCTTTTGTCATCTATAAATTTGTAACGGCGGTGAAAGGATTTGGATCGTAAAGGCGATTTCATGCCGGAAATAAAAACAGTTATTATGGCAGTTTTAACGATGATAGTTTTCATACTTCTTTTTCAATCTTGTACTAAATCTGCTGAAGAAAACGCTGAAGGAACTGCCTGCTGGGCTGCTTTGAACGCGCAGAAACTAGGTTTACAATCACTTACGGGAGAAATGGTCATGAAAGCATGCAAAACCATAACAAAAGATCTCATTGATGAAGATGTGGGAACGCCAGAAGGTATTACACACGAGATAGCAATGAACATGGCGCGCGCATGGAAGATAACACACGAAGGAACCATTGGTGAAGAAATGTGGAAAAAAGATTGGACTATTTTTAGAAATGGACAAGAGTGTATGATTATTTACAAACTTAATTTTCGTCCAACACCACTTTTCGGAACAAGTTATCCAGGTTTCACCTATCAAGATATGGACTTATATTTTTCAACAGAGTATTATGCATCATTTCCAAGAACAGACGGTAAGTCAGGAAATCTTAGATATACATTTGGAGAATACGTGCAATCAAAAGGAGGAGCAGGTGCATATGTTTTCCCAGATGAGACTCCTGATGGACAACTCAACGAACTAATAAAGCCAGGTGTGGTATATGCAATATCAATAGGCAGTAAAGATTCAGGTTTACTTGAGCAATCAAACATACTATCTGAAGGAAATTCAGTCATGTTTAGCACGTATCAATATGCATTAAAGGACATGGGGTGTAGAGAATTTGTGGAATAAAAAAGGATTTACAGCTGAATTAAAAGACATATTACTCTGGGTTATTATAATAGCATTTGTCATAGGACTTTTTTTCGTTCTTAAAAATGTACTTTCAGCAAATGCAGATGGAGTATCAAACACAATTTTTCAAGGACTTGGATTTAGATGATGCAATCAAGAAAAGCACAATTATCAACCATGAAAAAGCTTTTGCTAGTTTTGATGGTGATAATTATTATTACGGTTTATTCAGGCCAACTTTTTGCGCAAGCACGACATCAAGTAGAAACCGAATTTGACCCGAATAAATTTTATAATAATGACCAAGAAGGAGAAGATGTCTTAGCACCAGGTGTTGCAGATTTGCTTCCTGTAGATGCACGCAATGGTGCACGAGACATACCTTTCATGTTGTTTAATCATAATGAATTTGGTGCGACAGGAAATGGTAAGTTAGTTCTCATTTCTGACTTTAATGATAAACAACCCTTTTTTGATGAGCAAGATGGCAATATAGGAATGCAGTTTGTTTCATCAAACAAGGGCATAGTTGTTTATTTTACAAAAGCAAATAACAAAATAGAATCCAAATCACTCTTTCTTTCTTACGAAACTGATTCGTACTTAAAAAATAAACAAATTTGTGTTATTCCTCCCGAGCTTCATCTTCCTCTCATCAGCGCAGTTACAGGCATACAGTCTGGTGAAAAATCACCTCCAGTAATAAGTTTGTCTGCTTTGCCCGAAAAATATAAGTTGAGTTATATTGGTTTTCGTTCATTAGGAAAATCTTATTCTTCATCCCCTTATTTGTCAATTAATTCTGTGAATGGTGTCAAAAAGCCACTGGAGTATACACCTGTTGTGTTGACAGGAAGTTATGTTGATCCAAAATTGACTCTTATTCACGGCACTACCTCTATTGTTATTCCTGATGAGTCTACATCAGGAATATATATTGGTGGATTGCTTGTGTGGATATATGGTAATAACCTTTGTATTTTAGATAGGGGTTTTACTATTTCTGGTATACAGTATGATGATAAGGGCGATCAAGATAGTACAAATGATGAATTAGTAATTTCTAGCGGAGATAAACGAGCAAGTGATTTACTAGTAAAAAAACTAATTGACAAAGGCGATATAATTATAATTTAAAATGTTAAAAGGTGAATATATATGATGATGAATAAAAAAGGCGACGAAGGAACTGGATTATGGGTAAAAATAAGTATAGCTATACTTCTCATAGTAATAATGTTTATTGCGGTACCAAAAATGCTTGGCAATGGATTTTCCAGTATAGACAGTCAGTTTTGTCTAGCAGTAGATACTGACAACGATGGTGTAAGTGATCAAATAGAAAAAATGGAAAAACGTTGCATCTGTGATGATGACATTCCTTCAAAACAATTTTATGTAATAGATGACAGAGATGTTGTTGTTAAAAATCAAAAATTATTTGTAGCGGAAAAAAAGGAAGATCTTCCGAATAAAATTAGTTACGAAGATGTTACACGAATTTCCAAATATATTTATGAAATGGAAGCATGCGTGCCTCAAACAGCTAAAGGTACATCTGTTTGTGCAAATCAACCGAAATTGTTGCTTAAAGACTCCAGTATTAAATTAACCACAGATCTTACACTGGATAAATTCTGTTTTGTAAAAACAGGCGCATGCTCTATTGAAGACTTTAAAGAAGACTTTTTTGTGAAAGAAAGTACTTATACATACAAAACAGAATGTGCTACGCCAAATGAAGGCGATGCATGTAAAAAATTAAGAGAAACAAGGTGTGCTGAAGAAAAAGCAAAAGCAGAGAATGAAAAACAACAAGAAGAGCAAGTGTAAAGTTCGCGGCGAAATACGAATGAGTCTAGTTGCTATAGCTAGTCTTATCATGGTTGCACTTTTCCTTCTTCTTTTCTTTAAAGTAGGCGGTAATTTGCTTCATATCTTCTCAGAAGATATGAACTCACAAGGAGCAAAATATGTTTCAACGCTTGCTAATCAAGTATATCTTCTAAAAGGAGCAGACAAGGGCGATGGGTTAGATAACTCCATTAGTATTCATGAAGAAGATTTATTTATGTTTTTCTCAGCAGGAAATGCACCGATACGGCTTGTGCGAAATGACTTAGGAGTTGATAAAAGTCTTATATTTGAGCGTCCAACAGTAGAAGAGTGTGATGGTAAAGCATGTATCTGTCATTGTGGCGCCGGTCATTATTGGGAAGAAACAGGAGGGCAACTAACTTTCTTTATTTCGCTAGGAAAACCATACACTTGTCCTGAAGCTTTTTTAACCTGTCAAGCAGTAGATGATAAAATAGCTGTTTTTGGAAACTCCAGAGGATATGGAGATGATTTTTACAAATCAGTTCTTAAAGAAACAATTAGACTAAAAAAAGAAAATGACCTTTATTATCCAATACCTTTTGATTTAGTCCTTTTAGGACAAACAAGTTCGAATGGTGAACTATCAAGATCATATAGTGTGGTAAAACAAGCTAATGAAAAGGTTGAAGATTTAACAACGAAGTATCATTGGGAAGATGGAGTGGTTATAGGTGGAACAGCAACAATAAACAAAAAAGAAAAGAAAACAATAGATACTGTTCAGGCCATTATTCATATGGAAAAAAGTTTTAAATATGATGGTGTGTATGGTGTTTGTTTGCATAGTGAGTGCTTTCCTGCTGAATCTGACCCAAAGGATTTATTTAATCGCAGAAACTTAATGGAATCAGTTGACTTAGCACTATCTTCAGTTGAAACTCAACAACAAGGTATCCTAGAAGATATTTCAATAAATTGTATTTCTACTAGTTCATCTTATCAAGCAGCTGCTTGCGAACGTCAACTTTCAAGACTCGGACCGTATCCATTACCAGTATCTGCGCCACTCCTTAACACACCATTGCCTTGGACAGAACAAGCCCTTTACCTTTTAGAATTTTCTTTAGAAAAAGCAGGTACCTGGACAATAACTCCTCAAGTAATAATTACTTCATCATGTGATGATTTGGACAATATTGAAGTTATTAAGAAAGAATCCTTTATTCTTTATGGAACACTGGCTTTTCCAGAAATTACTAGTTCTGCAGATAGCACGCCGGGAACGTTGAATAACTTTTTTGTAGTAGATAACGTTCTTCTTAACAATCAAGAAACTTCATCAAAACTGTATATTACTGAAAAATCAGTCGAAGATATATGTACCGCGATAGGAACAGGAATTCCAAATCAGACAGAAACACAATCTTTAGGACAAGCATTTAAACCAAGCATTAAAGAGCAATCTGGACCCCCTCCAAGTAGAATTCTTCTGTTAACACTTGTTTCCAAGAGTTTTGAATCAGTACAATAATAAGAGAAATATAATGTTTACAAATAAAAAAGCATCCGTTGAGTGGAACCTTGCAACCATAGGCGGTCTTATTATTGCGGCGATGGTCGGGATTGTATTACTTAACTTAGTTGATGTGTATATTCATCCAGAAAAATTAGAGAGTACTATATTAGCAAAAAATGTGGCTTTGGAGTTAGAAGCACTTCACTCATCACCATACGATGTTACTTATCAACATCCTGTTTCTCTACAGACAAGAAGTGTTATTCAAAAAGATAATAGTATACAAGTTGTCGCGGCAAAAGATGCTCCTCAAAAAAAGATATCTAGACTAACCACATTTCATGAATACTATTTTTACGGCTCAGATGACGTTGTGCTTCCAGCCGAAACAACACTTGATGCGGCACTTGTTATTCTTACAAAACAAGGAAGCGCGGTAATAGTGCATGATGGGTCTGTATCATTAGCACAAGTAACTTCACAAGCAACAGGACTAACAAATGTAAAAATTGCTGTAACAACAGTTCCTGGCACGAGCGGAGATGCAAACATTCTTACGAATATTGCGCAAGCACTCAATCAACAATTAGCAGCACTCCATATTCCAACAGTTCCCGAGTCTCAAGCAACAATTATTGTGCAACTTAGTTTCTCACCTGAGCAACAACATATTATTTATTATTCAGATATTAATCCTGATGCAGTTCGACTTTTAGTAGCAAATAGTAGGCAAGTATTAGATGGTCTTTTACAACCTATTATTGGTGGACAACAAACTTATTCATATTCGCAAGGAACAATGGACATTTCTTTGGGAACATCACATGCAAACTTTGCCACGCTTCAGGACTCAGATACACAACGAATAATTGCCGGAGCTATTGCAGCAGCAATAGAACAAACCTATCCCCAAGCACAAAAAACACTTAATCCTTAGTTCTTTACTTTAGAGTGGTTTCTATAGGAAGGTAAGTTATATAAGCGATAAATACGCAGAAATTAAAGTGAAATAGCTATGCGATTATTTGATAACAAAAAAGGTCAGGAAGTTACTACTAGTAAAGTATTTTATTGGCTTATAGGTCTCATTATTTCTATATGGTTAGTCTTCTCAATATGGGGCTTTGGAGCAACCTTTTTTGCATCACTAACCAAAACACCATATCAACTTAATGAAGATCTTTTTATCTCACGAGTTACAAATACTTGTTTTTCATGGACGGAGCAAACAACAGCACAACAATCAGAAGTACATCCTAGCATTATTGACCTATCAAAAATATCAGATACGCGCATACATGAGTGCTTTGTAGGCGAAGATATCTTGCCCACAGTGACTATTGATGTGCGTCCATTACCAACAGATCCAAATGCATTTCAAGTGCGACGAGCAATACTTCTAGAAACAGATAGTAAACTATCCCCCCTTGAAATTATTAAGAATATGAAACCAGCTCCTGCGCAAGAACGATACGTTCTTGTGAAAGAAGTATATCATAAAGAATTTTGTGGTCTTAGAAAAGATGCACTTCTTGAAGCAAATAAACAAAACGACTGTTTGTTTAACATGCCAGTTGAATTATCAGAAGATGACTTTAAAGCAATTGAAGACTGTATTACTGATGCAGTAACTTTAGTTCCAAATAATCCCAACGCAACATGCTTACTTTCTCTTAGTGCTCAAGCAGCAAAATACAATCCACAACCAAAACTTTCCGATTTTTGTTATTCAAAAGTTGGTGCTTGTACCTATCAAGATTTTGTAGCAGACTACAAAGGAATTTGTCAAGTCAAAACAACCACAGGAAAACTCATGCCAGCAGAACTTAAGGTGACATTTTATGGTTAGAAGAATGAACAAAAAAGGAGTTGGTTGGATGTCTGACGATATCGCATCAATATTTTTTGCACTTCTTTTAATTGTTGCAGGATTTATCATATTTAACCAAGTAAATACGCTTGTAGGAAAATCAGTTACTGACGATGTTTACGAGCTTCATAATAGCTACGAGCAACAACGGCTCTTACAAACATATATGCAAACACCTTTAATTATTGATGGCGAGCAAGGAACGCCACAAACATTCATTGTAGAATTTGCGCTTCTAGACTATTACATGACGCTTCATCCAAAAGATAAAATCGTTGAAGCACGAAGAGACGTGCTAAAATCAGATATATTGGAAGATGAGTTTGAACACACCATGAATTACTATCAACCACTTAGTAAAAAGTTACAACAATCATTTATGGAATATGCAGAAGATGTGTATTACGTTATCAGACTTGTAGATACAACAACAGGAAAAGATGTACACGAGTATTCTCATCCAGGGAAATTAAAAAAACAAAACGAAATACAAGCAATAGTTACTCTACCAACACAAAAAGTCGGCAACTTTGGTCCAAATCAATATATTGTTGTTGTAGAAATGCGAAAACCAGAAACGACGTATCGCGCAAACTTCATTAAATTAATGGTTGAGGTTAATTTATTTACACGATGATACGAGGAAAAAAAGGAGGAGTACAATGGCCACTTGTCGCGCTTTTCTTCTTGATAGGAGTTGCTCTTCTCGTTTCAAATAACTCATTGACAACTGTTAAGAATGATATAGGTGTAAATCAGTATACTATCTTACAACAGGTAGAAAAAGCCGCGGCGGCAAACACGTATATAGACAAAGCAGCTGACCTTTCAGCAACATTAACAAGAAGTGCGTTTCTAGAAAGTGCTGGTGTTTATCAACAACTCACAGAAACAGGCGATACGGTGCCCTCTGCCTGCGGAAATTATTTGTATCCAAATTATAATTCAAAAACAAAAGACTGTATGCCCAAATATTCTAATACTATAAAAAATTATTTTGATGACTTCTTCTTTAACTATCTACAACATTATCCAGGAGATACTCCACTTTATTTCTTATACGATTTAAATCTTGCTCAACTATCATCGCAAGAACTTGCTCTGCAAGCATCAGGAGAAGAAGTTTCTCTCCCCTTCATCTCAAAAAGCACAACTGATCAAGCAAAAACATATACTTGCAAAGATCTTTTTTTAATTAGAAAACAATATCCTAAAACCGCGCTTGGTTTTTACACAAAAGAAAAACCAATAACGTGCTCAACAGGCGAATGTTTTGCACAAGTTACCAATTTACTTTACGAGACTTACAAAACACAAAATAAAAAATACGCTTATATTGTCAATGGAGAATCACCTTATTGTCCGCAAGATGTACGAACTCTTTCAGGATACGTAGCGCCAACAACAACACCCACGCAACCATCTTCAATTGTTTCTTTAACAGATACATTTTTTTCAAGATTAACCATTCCTGATGATAGATTTACTCAACGAACTCTGCTTCCGCCAGGATTTGATAGCGCAGGATGGGTGTGGTGGGTAGCAAAACATGCCAATATAACTTTTTTTACAAATCGAGAAGGAGAAGCGACATACTTACAACAAGCAGAAGCACAATCACTTGTCTGCAAACAAAAAACCTGCACGCTTGCATATCTTTTAACAAACGCAGAGCCAGGAGACATACTTTTCCTGCGAGACGAACAACGAGTGCGAGAAGACGGTTCCGATGTTCCTGGAGGCGGAATTTATATAGCGATATACATTGAAACAGATAAGATAGCAGGCAAACCAATTATTATTCATGCTGATCCAAAAAAAGGTTTGGTAAAAGAATTCTTACCAGAAAAATATGCATCAGGTTTAGACACCAAAATAGAAGCAATATTTAGACCTTCTTATCAGGCAAGTGGAAATGCTCTCTTACCACCTGACTTACAAGTCATCCCTCCATTTATTGGACCTTTTGAATGGTGTGACGCACAAACAACAGTATCAGCACCATCACAGAATTATATTAATCAACTTAGTTCTAAACCATTCAAATCACCACAATTAACATACTACGATTTAGCAATACAAACAGCTATTGATTCTGGGGTAGACCCTGCACTTTTAGTTACGCACATGGTTTTAGAATCAAGCTTAGGAAAAAATGATAAATGTACTAGCCAACAAAAAAGTTCGTTAACTGGTTGTGGTTGGCCGTTATCTTGCGCTGCAGGTTGTGGTTGTACAGGACAGTGGGTTGTATCTGACGAAAGTCAAACAAGTTGTACTGCAAAAACAGATTTAGGAGCATACAAAGAAGCATTGGATGGTGTTGATGCTGTCACAGGAAAATACGAAGAATGCTCAGCATACAAAAACACCCCTGAAACATTTTGGAATTGTATATTCTGTATTTATCAAGGAAGTTACGAAAAAGTCATAGGTAGTGGCAAACAATATTTTGTGCAAGACAAAACATGCGAGTATGCAGAGCGAGCGAAAGGATTATATTGCTCGTGGAGAGCATATTTTGATGCAAACTGGGATGACTTATCAGCACTCTCATCACTACATATTACTTCAGAATTAACATTTACACCTGCATTCTCAACATCAACAAAAATGGATTTGGCAACAATGAATTTTATCTCTCAAGACTTCATTCCTGAGCTTAAAACATGTGATAATGATTTAGAAACTTGTGTGCTTGCTAAAATGCAACAGTTTAATGGAAAACATGCAAAAAATATTATTATTACTCGATTAAAAGAAGACAATCCTTTAGCAGATGATGTGGTGGAGCAAGTTTTGGATTGTCGATTTAACGAACAAAAAGATTGTATTTGTCCAATAGTTACTGATTATAGAGGATTGGGAAAAAAACATCAAAACATGATATTCTTTTCAAATGGAACATTTACTGCAGAAGGAAAATTCGTGTACGAATTCCCTTTTAATCCCGCAATTCCAACAAGTAATCTTTCATTATCGCAATCAGCAATTATTCTTAATATAACAGGAAACACCCAAGATATAGATGATGCAAAGTTATGGGTGGATGATACGGGCGCGGGAAAAATATCTACCACTACAAATCCTTGGAATATTATTACACCAACAAATCCTGCAGGTTCTCAAACAGGAACAGACGTTCTCGCGTTCGGCCTTCTCAAACAAACATATTCATCAATGACATGGCTTCCTTATCAACAAAATGTTACACATCTTACTTGTGAAGACAATAAACATTATTTTAGTTTTCAAGCAGAAATACTTACTACAGGAGATATTCTCAAATTTAGTGTCTACTTAAATGATGTCAAACCACCGCAAGTTCGGCCTGCTACATCTTCAACTACTGGTGTTTGTTTAGAAACACCATCACTGAATCCTTTGGGGTTTGATTCTCAAACCATTTTTAATAGTCCATTAGTCAATCCTTCATCTATAGAATCTCTTCCTTTTACTGGGCAACTGGACATCTTAGGCCTTTCTTCAACAATACTTCTGAAGTGGGAAACGCCATCCAATCAAGAAGAAATATATTCTTTTATTATTGAAATTTCAGAGGATGTGTCTTTTAAAACAAATGTAGGACAACAAAACGTTCTTGTGGCAACAGCATTAGAATTACCAATTAGTCAACAATATCCCGCGATACTTGAACAACTTGGTGTGCAATCAGGGCAAGTGAACAAATATTTCTTTAAAGTTAATGGAAAAAGTCCTTATGGAAAATCCTTTGAAGATAATATTGATTATTATTACCGAATAACACCTGTTGATAACTATGGAAACAACGGAACATCAACTCAAACTTCATCTTTTAAATTTCTAGACTCGCAAAACAGTCCTCTTCCACTTTCAGATACAGAACTGAGCTTGCTTAAGGCAGGAACACAATTTACCACAAGCAACTATGCAGCAAATTTCATTTGTATACACAACAAAAATATGTTCATAACAACAGATGATTTAATTCCAAAAACAGCAAGCAATCTAAAAATATATCCGGGATTTGTAAATCCTTTAGATAAAGTTAGTCCACTATATCAAATAACAGATATTCCGAACGTTATTTGTGATGAAACACAAACGAGTGTAGGAAAAATATGTGCAGGCAATGAACAACTCGTGACAGAATTAAAAAAATTATCGCCAGAGCTCAAGCAAAAAGGTTGGACGATGATAATTACACAAGCACATCGTTCATGGGATATTCAATACAAACTTTGGGAGTTATCAGGATTTGATAGTAGTATGGCTTGTAATCCTGGAAGTAAGGATGATCCTAAAGCAAAGCTTTGTCCACACCAAGTTGGCGGCGCAATAGATATTCAAATAGTTGACTTAGCAACATCAAAACAAATAGATTATGTGCAACAAGAATCATTTATGTGTCAACATGGTTTTGTTCGTTATGGAAAAGAATGGTGGCATTTTGAAATGGGAACTCGTAAATGGACTGCCGCTGAAGACGCTCGGCAAACAACAACAAGTTGTTGTTATTATGGAGCACCGCACTTAGGTGATACGAGAGGTCAAATATGCAATATTTAAGAAAAATACTTTTGATAGTATTATTCTTTTTTCTTTTCTCTTTTGTAGTTATTGCTTTTGACTTTTCTATATGTGATACCCCCGAGAGAGCAATAGCAGAACTTGGTGATGATTATTATGCATTTTGTGAAAGCAATGTCGCGCCAGCATATTATAGTAATGTTTCCGAACTAGCGGAAGTGCAAACATCCACTCCAGACAGAATTTATATTCCAGAAGCTTACACTCCTCCTGAAGACGAAATAGAAAACAATCTTAATAATTTCTCAACAGATATGTATACTAACAACTTGGTTTTAATTGTTGGAATAATTGGAGTACTTCTCTTAATCTCTTTAATTGGATTAATTATGTGGAGAAAACACCATCATAAGCATATAACAATTGAGGCAGTTAATAAAATTCTGCCAACCATGAGACAATATGTTCAAGCAGGATGGACGCCGGACCAAATGTCGCAAATGCTTATCACGCAAGGATATGATATGGTCTTTATAAAGCAACTTCTTAAAGCACTGGACCAAAAGCCATAAGACTTAAAAACAACTCGTTCTTTGTAGCAGGTTAGTGAGGGATATCCCATGGACGAACGATTAAAACAAATTACAACTCAAATTCTAGCATCAGGCAAGATTACCAAAGAAGAGCTCCAAAAGAGAGTAGATGAGAAACTAAAATCTCTAGGCGGTCTTATCAGTGAAGAAGGTGCAGTACATATTATTGCAAATGATTTAGGAGTCTCTCTTGGTAGTACTCCAGCTCAAACAGTCAAACTAAAAGACGTGCTTGCAGGCATGAGAAATGTTACAGTACTTGTTAAAGTTCTTCGAAAATATGAACTACGAACCTTTGGCGCAGATGGTAAAGGAAAAGTAGGAAGCTTATTTGTTGGCGATGAAACAGGTTTTATGAGACTAACATTTTGGAACGATAAAACAGATTATCATACAAAAATAAATGAAGGAGATGTCCTTGAAGTGCAAAGCGCCTACTCAAAAGAAAACAATAATCGAGTAGAACTACACATGGGTAACTCCTCACACATTATTATTAATCCAGAAGGAAAAACTGTAGAAGTAAAAGAACGAGCAGCAGAAGCAGAAACACCCGCAAGAAAAATTAATGATATTGTTGATAGTGATACATTTATTCAAATAGAAGCAACAATAGTGCAAGCATTTGACCCTCGATACTTTGAACGAACAACCGATGGTCAAACAACAACAAACTACGTTATGAATATATTACTTGACGATAACACAGGAAATATGCGAGCAACACTTTGGAAAGAACAACTACAAAATTTGCTTTCAAAAACAGACGAAGAAATTCTTAAGCTAAAAGATGATACAGATGCATGGGAACAAATAAAAACAGATCTTTTAGGAAGAATAATTTCAGCTCGAGCACGAGTAAAAGTTAACGAACAATACAATACTAAAGAATTAGTTCTTTACAACGTAAACTCAAATCCGAAGCCACAAGGAGCAGAAACGACATCACCCAAAGTTAACGAACAACAAACCGCAACACCTATTTCTAAAGCTCCTGAAGCAGAATCAGTAGCGGAAGAAATTCCAACGCCAGAAAGCGTAACAGAAGAACTAGTTGGAGATAGTGATGAAGAATTGCTCAGTATTGATGATATTGACAAAGCTTTAGACTAATACTTCTCATGCAAGGAAAAACCCATCTCCTCGCAGGTTTACTCATAGGGCTATTTCTGGCCTCTTTAGTGCCTGCAACAGTAACAAAGATAGCAATCATAGCTTTTGCAATAGTGGGCTCATTGTTCCCGGATGTTGATATTGCTACATCTACTTTAGGAAGAAAAGTAAAACTTGTTGGTTACTTATTCACTCATAGAGGATTTTTTCATTCATTTTTATTATTAGTACTTTTAAGTATCATTTTCGCAGAATTATTCTTCTTCTTAGCAGGAGCTTCATTTTTTTTAGGAATGTTTTCACACTTATTATTGGACAGCATAACTAAAGAAGGATTATCTTTTTGGCCATTACAAAAAAGAATAAAGGGATCTCTGAAAGTTGGCGGATTTTTTGAGAAGATACTGCAATTAGTTTTACTGGCTTTATTTCTTGTACTTTTACTTGCTTTTATTTAGCGTGTTTTTTATGATGTTTATCGTGATGTTTTTTCTGAATTTTCTTAATCATCTCTTGATTAACTTTTGCAAACTCCTCAAGCAATTCTTTTTTCTGAAGTTTATACACTTTTCCTGCAATAAGTGGTTTTCCTAAGTCTCTTTTTATGAACTTTTTTACTTTCATGCTCTGCTTACGAACGAGCTTAGTATATTCTTCTTCATCTAAAGAACGAACTTGCTCGATAAACTCTTTTTCAGTCTTAATAAGTTTGTTTTTAATCCAAACACCATTTTCTTCTTCTTTGATTTTTCTTGCCTTTATATGTGGATTGTGTTGAAAGTAACGAATCTTAGATAGTTTTTGGAAGACCACAATAAGTATGAAAATAACTACGCTGTATGCTAAAAGAATTGACAAGTCAACCATGACATCCTTAAAGGTGATGTTAAACAAAATTGAACGTCGTAAACTCTCTGATGCCAGAACATAAGGATTAAACCGAGCAACCTTTTGTAAGTATGGCGAGATACTCTCTAAAGGAATGATAAGATTTGAAATGAATAAAAGTATTGCCCCAACAGAAATGCTAGTCATATTCGCACCTTGTTGTGATGACATGAGATAACCAATAGCCATACCCAGCATAATAAATAACGATGAAGATAAAATAAGAAGAATAATATTGATAAGTAAATTAGTAGTAATAATATTTGCAACAAAATAACTTACCAATCCCAATATGAGTGTTACTTGAAATGCAATAATAATAAACGCAGTAACAAATGTTGAAATGAGGAAAAATTCATCTCGCGTAGATGTTGTAAATACTCTAAATGACGCCCTGCTTCTTTTTTCTATAACAACTAATGTACTGGAAAGCATTAAACCAACAAATAAAACAATAAGGAGTAGCACGTATGGGAATAATACTAGTAGTTGATTATTATCTGCTGAAACAGTTTCAATAGTTGTTGAAATAGGATTAATAATTTGATCGGAGGATGTAATTTCAATAGTATTAATATCTCGAGAAATATCTTCAAGTGTTTTTTTGACTTCATCAATCTCCGTATTAATATCGCCGAGTTTAGTACGAATAGTTTCAATTCTTGTCTTACTGCTAGCAGTAAGCTCTTTTGCAGCAGTCATTTTTTCTTCTACGTCATCAAGTTTCCCTAATGAAACCGCAATTTTAGTTTGTAATGCGCTAAGATTATCATCTGCCACAGAAGTCAAATTTCCAATATCTAAAAGTAAGGCACTAGCTGAGTCGTTATGTGCGTCATTAAATGTGTCTACTTCGTCATAAATATCATCAAGAGCGTCGTCAATAAAATCTCGTTCAATACTTATGTCTATACTCACGCTTACTGCTTCTAAATCAACATTTCCTAAATCAGTTCCTATAGCATCAGCATCAGCAATAGTGTCCGTCATATCTTTTTTTGCTTTGATAAGTGAACCAATACTTGTATCGACACGAGACGCGGTAGATGTTAATGTTTCTGTTAATGTTTCAGTTAAACTTCTACTAAGTTCTTCGGATTTTATTCCTATTTGCGCAGAAACACCATCAATTACCGTATAGACTAAATTAATACGCGACTTATCAACATAAAAAATAATGTTGTTTTGTTTGTCTTTTTCAATAATAAAATCTTCGGGGAACGCAATACATGTATGTAATAAACCCAACTCTAATTCATTAATACAATCATCCACATTAACAAATTCCTTTAGTAAATAATTGCTACTTTCAAGACTAGTAATAAATTCATTAGTGAGTGTGCTATCATCAGGAGCATGATATCCTACGGTTAATTGCACACTACCGCTAGAACTAAATGCAAATCCAATGAGTAAGATGATAAGAAGAGGTCCAAATACTACTGCAAGAAGAGCTGTTTTCATACGAAACAATACTTTGAAATTCTTCATTACAGATTTTATGAACTTCATTTTTTATCTTTCTCCCAAATAGATATGAATACATCATCAAGTGATGCGCTAGTAACTTTAATGAATGATAATTTTTCTCGTCTAGTCTTTAAGGCAGATAATACTTGAGCGAGTACGCTTTCAGGATTTGCAGTGTATATATGCAGTGAGTGATTTGCAACACGCATCCGCGTAATGTTCTTTTTAGGAATTGCTTTTACTAAACTTTTGTAGTTTCCAGGTATTGTTTGAATAGTAATTTCTTGCTCAATAATAAACTTCTTTTTGAGTTCTTCTGGTTTTCCAATAGCCAATACCTTTCCTTCTTTAATGATTACAACCCTGTCGCACAATACTTCAAGCTCAGTTAAGTGGTGACTGGAAAGAATAATGGTTGTTCCTTTTTGATTGATTTTTCTAACGAGTTCCCAAATATGATTTCGAAGCAGAGGATCAAGATCTGCTGTTGGCTCGTCAAGAATAAGAACATCAGGGTCGTGCATTAAGGCGCACGCAATATCTAAACGTCGCTCCATACCACCTGAGAGATTTTTAGCAAGAATATCAGATGACTTCTTTAAATCCATAAGATTAAGTAATGTTTCGCTGTTTGAACGAACTGCATCCATGTTCAGGTTATGTAGTAAACCAAAATAAACCATGTTCTCTTTTGTTGTTAATTCGTCATAGAATGATGGTTGTTGCGACGCAAACCCATATACTTTCTTCACCAATTGTTGTTTTTTAAAAACAGAACGATAAATGTATGAATTTCTATAAGATAATAAATGATCCAGTCGGAAGAGAATATCTCCCTTATCGGGCTGAATGAAACCAATAAGTGCGTTTAAAAATGTTGTCTTACCCGCACCACTAGCGCCGATAATACCAATAATTTCTCCAGAATTAATATCTAAGTTAATATTATCAAGTACGACGTGCGTCCCGAAGGACTTACTTACATTCTGCACTCTAAATATAGGTTCACCCATGCTAGGTAGCTGGGTAATAACGATTTATAAATATGATGTTCTCACTTACGAATAGTTTTTCTAATGAACCAGAAAATTATCATACCTAAAATAACTGTGCCAATACCAATAAGAATTCCTGCAAAAATATGTGTATTTTGACTACTTGTCTCAACAACTGTTTGAGTGGCGGGTGCTTGTTTAGTAAGTGTGACCATGTCTGTACTCATTTCTCGCGCGCCACTAACCGCTAGATTGCTTATCTTACTAGCAGAACCACTTTTTAGAAGAGCGGCACCCAAACCAATAGCTCCAATTATACCCGCAATAAATAAGCCAGGAAGAACGGTTGTTAATTGAGTTAATAACCCAGGACTTTTCTTGGGAACAATTACAATAACTTTTCCTGTGAGTTCGTAGTGTGCGACCTCTTTACCTTTGCTGCTATAATGAAATGAATTATCATCAATAATTTTAGCTTTAACTAATGATTTAAGATTATAATGAACAGTGGATAAAGGAGTTTGTAATCCTTTTGCAATTTCAGTTGCAGTAGAGCCCTTCTTTTCAGCAATGAATGCAAGAATATTTTGAGCAGTTTCTTGGCCAATGGTTTTTGCAAATTTCTTCGCTTCCCACATTTCTACAATCTCAATTGTAGCAGACGATGTAACATCTTGATTATCGCTTTTCTTCTCCATCGTCTTTTCCTTTGCCATAAAGCTTACGAATGCTTTTTGCTTCTTAAAGGTTTGTATCGAAGATGCTTTTGAGCATGAAGATGCGTATCAAATAGAAAACTTATCAGTGAGAGCACATAAAAAATCACTGTACAAGCGAAAAGAATGACCAGCATAAACCCTAAGAGCCATCTATTGCTTGCAAATGCAAAAGGAATAATGCTCGTATAATACGTTGTTATAGAAAAAAAGAACATCACACTATATGCTGCAAAAAAGAATTGCACAATTACAACAATTAACTTCACAAACTTTTTTTCATAATATACTTCCTTTGAAACAACATATACAAACAATCCAACAAGAAGACCAACAATAAGAACCACAAGAGGGATAAGTAAACCTGTTTGCAGAACAGACCTTCCAATAATATCTACACCAAATAACACTTCACCAAATAAAGGTCGTATGAGAAAAACGGGATTAATTATCATAATAGTAAATGTGCCCAGTAGCAAAGCAATAATTCTTCTTTTTAATATTAATGGTTTATTTTTGTATAATAAAATCCATAACAAGCCAGGAAGCAATAATAAAGCCAGCAAACCAATAATATTAGCTATGTAAATACTTAGAGCAACCAGCCCTTGTAGTAAACCGACTTGCAGGAAATTAGTTTGCAATAGCCCGATAAGAAACGGGTGAGCTGAGGAAAACAAACTATAATACAAAGGATCAGCAACACTGAAAATAAATGGCCACATAAAATTTAATGCATCAGTGAGCAAATGTAATACTAATAATCCACTTAATGCACGAAGAATAGTATGTTTATACTTGAAATGTTCAATAACATCTTCGTAAAATTTTCCTCCAAAATCTCCAAATTTAGCAAGAAATGATTCTGGTAAAAATCTTTTTTTATGTTTTATAATAAAAAACAAATATGTTGCAAGACCAATCATTAACAAAGGAGCATCAATAGCAATTGCAAGCCATTCCATAACCAAATTAAAGATGACAACAAAGAACATAAAAATAACAAATATTGCTTTTCCAAATCTTCTTACTGCTTTTTTTGTGGAATCAATTTCTGTATCCGCTTCTTTTAAAATAGCTAATACGCAAGGTGCTTTTATCTTGGCTCGCAACGTCAAATGAACAGCAACAAAAATCAACAAACACAAACCTATAATCATTCCAGTACGTTCTATTATTCCCGAATTATTAAACAAAAAAATATAGAGTGGTTGTAAGAATGCAGAATTTGTTTGAACACTACCTGTAGCATACGCAACCAAATTTTTTATGATAAGTAAGAAGTATCCACCAATAAGAATACCATCTAACCAAGGTCTATCTACTCCTGTAAACAATTTTATTATTTTGGCTTTGTAAAGAAGTAGTCCCAATGCAGACCAAGAAATAATTTTTTTAACGTAATCCAGTCCAGAAGGAAGCACTTCAATTGCATCAAACACATTTAACAGAATAATTGCAAAAAGGATGATTTCTTCTATTTCAAAGGGAATTTTTTGAAAGAATTTTCTATGCAAACCAACAGCCATACCTATTTTGCCGTTATGATGGTATAAAAACGTTTTGCTACGAAAACTATATAAACAAACTTTCCTGAGTAATCATATGATGAAGCATCTATTTGTAGCTCTATTTTTCCTTCTCTTAGTTACTTCTGTTTATGCAGCAGAAGACGACTTCCAAAAATTAATTACGACTGGAGAGGAAATACTAATTCTGCAAGGAAAACTCTACTTTGATTATCCAACCACTATTTTAGAAGATGACTTATTTCTTGTAGAAATTCTTTTTTATCCAGAATATGGTTCTGGCGTCTTCACCTTATATCGAGATGGCGTGCCATTACTACCGGAGTCAACAGGCCCTGATGTAGGTGAAGAAAATGCCTATTTTTACCTTTCTTGGGCAGACTCGCTTCGGTCAAATGCCAATTATCGTTTAGCATATGTTTCAAATAACACTGTTGCAATGGAAAAAAAATTTTCTGTGGTTGTGACTCCAAAACCAATAGCATCACAAACAGAACAAGAACCAGAGATTTTATCTTTGGAAAAGTTATCTGATGATATTTTAGATGACACAAGAAACTTACTAATTGAAAACGATATGCCTGCGCTTACTTTACAAGAAATTAAAAATTTCCAGTCAACAGCAGAAAAGTTAACCACCTTCACTAAATTAAGAACGTACCAACAAACAACATATGAAGATGGCACTACAAGAGATGAAACAATTATTATTTTGCGCATTGTACCAGAAGAACTAATAACTTCATTAGATGTTATTGAGCACATTCCAAAAAACTTTGCAAGCAGAGCAACATATTTGCAAACAGACACACCATTCACTACTTTACAAGATGATCCCGTTATTATGTGGCATTTAGAAGATGTTACACAACCCATAGAATTAATCTATACCATCGATAAAACAACAGAAGTAACAGGAAATACTGTTTTATTAGCACAAACAACAGACAATCCTAAGCATCCAGATATCAACTGGCGATTAGTTGCACCATTATTAATCATACCGCTTGTTGCTCTTTTCATACTTTATTTTGAAAAATTCTCTCCAAAGAAAAAATGAAACTACACATACAGCTTCACACATTTCTTTTTGTATTTTTACTAATAATTTCAGCATTAGTTATATCTGATTATAGTTATGCTGGAGACCCTATGCCTTTTTTTGTTGAAGAACAATTAGCTGTTCAAGGAGGTACACTTTATTATTCTCATCCTTCCGCAATTATTCCAGGAACTCTTGCGGAAATACATGCGAATTTTTTCCCAGAAAATACAAGCACAGTATCTACACCTTCAGGGTTTTTAGTCTTAAAGATAGGAGATAACACTTTAACAAGTAGTTCTTCTGATTCAACTTGGACCGTGGTTACAAGCATGTGGCTAGATTATCCAACTAATGAAACAGTATATGAAATTCATTATAAAAATTCAACAGAACCCACAATTTTTCTTACTTCATTCACTATTAAAATGACCGCTCCAGTTTTGGCAGCAGAAGGCGATGAATGCAGTGAAACCGCAGATTGTCAAAATGACCTTTTTTGTTTTGAAGGGTTTTGCGATTATTGTAACCAACCTTTTTTATTTATGCAAACACATCCGGCTACTTGTGTGTGGCATTGTGGGGAAGGAACCCAGCCAGACATAATTTTAAGAACTTGTGTCTGTCAAGAAGGTTATATTTCTGCAGGATATGATGCGTATGATCGTCTTGTTTGCGAGATTGAAGAAACAACAACATATGTATTTGAAAATGACCCTTGCGACCAAGATTTGTTTATTTGTTCATATGATTTAGAATGTCAACAAAATATTTGTGTAAATACAACAATAAATACTACTACAAACGAAACAGTTAATGTAACTGAAAATATCACTTTAACAGAACCAACAACACACTCGCTCGAATTTAATGTTCCAACAGTTGTTTTGAAAAATTCAACGTTTAACGTGCAAGCAAATTATTACCGAAGTACACTTCCCGTATCCACTGATAATCACGAACATTTTTTTATTGTTTCTGACTCAGGAATCTTTTTTGACCCGTATATTCGCTCCGAAACATCACCTTTGAACTCTTACTTATTGTGGGAAATACCTATTCTTACCACAACAGCATATGAACTCTATGTTGAATCCTTCTCTTTAACAGATAATACAAGTACAAAACAATTGCTTCAAACATTTGAAGTAAAAACAACTCAGAACGAAGAAGAAGTTATAGAAGAACAACAAAAGAACGAATCTGAAGTTATTAATCTTGTTGAAGAAACAAAACCCATTGATACAAAAGAAATTCTTGAAGACCCTAAAGAACTAATGACTAAAAAAGAACGAGAATATTCTTTTCAGGCGAGAAATACTGTTCTTGAAGAAAAATTGGCTGGATTTAAAGAAGAAAAAATATTTTCTAAAATAAATGTTTCTTTAGAACAACCTCAAATACCTAGCCAACTACGAGAGTATCAAAAACAACAAGAACAAGTTAATCTCATCGTTCAAAAAAGAGATAAACAAGATAGTGGGGAAGTAATTCGTCGACAAGAAAAAGCAAAAGAAACTTTTACTATACAAAAAGAAATTACTGTTAAAGAAGTGACCACCAAAGACGACGAAAAATTTATTGCAACAGAAATAAAAATAAGAGTACAACCAAAAGAAAATGAAACAACAATTGATGTTGTAGAGGTTATTTCAAAAGAAGTTGCGCAGCACGTTTCAGAATTGGCATTTAGTCGAGCACCAATCATCTTAGAAGATGATCCGGTTATTATGTGGCACTTAGAAGATGTTCATGAGCCAGTAGAATTAACTTATACTGTTGCCAAAAACACTTCTCTTACAGGAAACACTATTCTTTTAGCAGAATCAGAACAATCATTTGATTGGGAGATTCTCTTACCATTACTCTTTATACCGCTTCTAGCAATCATAATAGTCTTTTTCAACCATTTTCACAATAAAGAAGAATAATACTTATAAACAAAGCTTCTTTTCAATTCTTTGCGTAGGGTTATCAGACTGGTAAGGATCTTCGGATCTTAGGAAAGTCCACCCACTACAGCAAAGGTTATGTTCGTTTAGGCGAGCCAGACGCTTTGCAGCAGAGCAACTCGTCGTAAGGCGAGAATCCGAATAGGATTGGCAACCGTACAGAAAACAACCTCTTTTGGGTTATGGAATGATACAAGCGACGCTTTTTGGTGACAAAAAGCAAGAATAACCTGTTGACGTCCCCAAAAGGAAGGATGAAATTTGCGACCTTGCCGGTGCAAGTCAGTATGACGCTTAGTAGAATCCAGTTACGTGATATCGTATGTTAGCGCAAATATATTTGGTCGCGACAGAAGGTGGCTTATGTAACTCTACGCACTTTTCTTTTAGTTGTATTCAAAACATTTAAAAACGCTAATTCTTAAGACCTGTTTATGAAAAAAGTTTTACTTGCACTCACACTTCTTTCTCTACTTATTCTATCAGGATGTGGAGCTCAAAAAATCTATTTTTGTGCAGATGGAAGTGTAGGAGGAAACCAACAAGTAACCTCTGATAAAGTTATTTATGTGTGTCCTGATGGCCGAGAAGCAAGCAGTCCCGTACAATGTCGGTTTACTGTTCAACTAGGCATTACTCAAGACGATGCAGAAGCTAAATCATTATCTTTCGTGAAAGGGTATGTGCAAGCAAATTTCTGGCAGTCAACACTCGTTAACACGTATAGGGAAGGAGATGATTACAAAGCACAAATCATTATTTCTAAACGAGACGAAGCATCTTATGAAACCATCATTATAGTAAATGGTTCTACAGGTTCTGCATCATGCGAAGAAAACTGTGAATATGTGATTTAGGACGCTCTAACCCCTGAATTGGCCTTTCTTAACAAAAAGCTTTATAAAGTTAGATAGTTTCTTATTTTTCCATGGCTGATAATAAAATTAGTATGCCATCAAGTGGCGCGGGTCTTACAAGTTTTTACAACGAATCAACATCAAAAGTACGTATAGCGCCGCAAGTAATCCTAGCAGTAACAATTTTGGTAATTATTATTGTTATGGTTCTGAATAAGTCTGTTCCAGTTTTACCTTAAATTTTTATCATAATAATACATTGCTAGATATGAGGCTCCTATGATGATACCCGGTATGAATTCTCGACAAATGAAGCAAGCCATGAAAAAAATGGGTGTGCAACAAGAAGACTTGCAAGCAGAAGAAGTTATTATACGATTGGCTGATAAAGATATAATTATCTCAAATCCAGACGTTGCAAAAGTAAATATGATGGGTCAAGAGACATACCAAATAGTTGGTGAAGCAAATGTTGTAGAACGGGATGTCGCGCCTGAAATTAATGATGAAGATGTAGAAACTGTTATGGAGCAAGCACAAGTAGATAAACAAACAGCAACACAAGCAATACAAGATGCAGGCGGAGATTTAGCACAAGCCATTCTTAGCTTACAAGAAGAGAACGAAGAATAAAAGTGAACAATATTCATTCA
Organism: uncultured Methanosarcinales archaeon; assembly: GCA_964611285.1. Lineage (GTDB taxonomy): Archaea > Nanobdellota > Nanobdellia > Woesearchaeales > SKGA01 > SKGA01. The sequence goes on along the minus strand of CAZSZY010000001.1, from coordinate 47,185 downwards.
TCCTTAGAACGAGCACAACGCCAACTCGCTTTGGCTGATCATTTACTCACAGCAACGTATCCTTTATCCAAAGACCCAAAATTGCTTATAGGGGTACTGCGCAATATACACAAAGCACAAGACGATGTCATTACAGCAACAATTGCTTTTTTTACTCCAAAGCAAATTGTTCTTAAAGACACTTCATTTGTAGTTAAATTAGCAAAATTTAAACATGTAACCAAAGAACGAAATATTAGCTCCAATCAAGAAATGAACATGTTAGAACAAACAAACAATTTATTTGAAAAACACGAAGAAAGTATTGTTGAATTTGCAAGAAAATCAACCATGGTTTTAGCAGACGATGCATATCAACTTAATGTGCTTAATCAATTACAATTAAAAAACATTTTATCGCTAACGCGAATATTAATGAAAAAAATACTATTGACGGTGAGCAATTAATGATAGAACTTTTAGATGATGCAGGCGAAGAACTCAAACGAGCAGACCACCTTATTTATGTGAGTCTTAAATATACCCGAACAGCAGATGTCTTAATAAACACGCTTTCTCGTCTTATTGATGCTTATGATTTACTTCTGAGTGCACTTTTAGCTTATGCAAAAGACACTAAAAATTTACAAGAAACACCAACCACACCAATAGAAAAAGGAAATCTTGTGAAAAAATTATATCCGCAACAAGAAGTACAAGACAACGTTGATTTGTTCTTTTTAATGAGAAAAATATATCGAGCACCTCATGTGTCAGATCAAGAATATAGAAGACACGTTTCTATTACTACAACTATTGATGGCCGAGAAGAAATAGTAAACATTGATATTATCACTCAGTACAATGAGTTTGAAAAAAACTTTTTTCGTTACGTAGTAAATATTCTTGGAGATTACGCTAAGAAAAAACACGAAGACGAAAACGGTTGGGAATACTAACGAGAGGCAAACTATCGGTGAGCCGGCGTTTGGGGTTCTGTTGATTGTTGATTACCATGGCATATGTTTTTTTTCTTTCAGGAGAGCATCCAAACTTAGCAAAAGCAGAAGTAGAAACTCTTTTTGGCAAAGTTATAGTTATTTCTTCAGAACTATTACTTTTAGAAACAGATGAAATTGATTTAACGCTTGCTTTGCGTCTTGCTTATACTCGAAGAATAGGAAAAGTTATTCGAGATGTACAGCACGAAGAAGAACTTTTAGATTTGGTTTTAAAAAACACTTTCAAAATCACTGTTGAGAACATTTCTGGTCAAGGACCAACAAGTAAAAGCTTAGCAGACAATTTATATGGCCGACAAACAAGTCCTGAAGTGGACATTCATCATCCAACCCATCATTATGTTTTCTTTTGGGTCACAGATATTATTTATGTAACTGAAGAAATTTATTTTAATGATGATAATCCTCATACTCGTCGTTCTCATTTGAAATTATATAATCATCCAACAAGCATGCATCCAAAACTAGCGCGCGCCATGATTAACTTAGCTGTTAGTGATGGGTTTATCGACCCTTTTTGTGGCGCTGGAGGACTGGTTATAGAAGGTAAACTCATGGGGCTTAATGTCCAAGGAAGTGATATAAGCGCAGAATTAGTTGGTAAAGCACGTGAGAACGCCCAAGAACTCAGTGTTAAAGCAAATTTTACAAAAAAAGATGCATTAACTTTAGAAGAAAAAGCGCTTGCAATTATAACTGACCTTCCTTATGGGAAAAACTCAACTATTACTGAAGGAATTAATTCTCTTTATGAAAAATTCTTTTTTCTTGCACAAGATTTAACAGAAAAACTCGTAATTGGTGTAGCAAATACAACCGACATAGAGTCCTTGCTTGGAAAAACATCTTGGACAATAAAAAATTCTTTTGAAATCTACATACATAAATCCTTAACAAGAAAAATAATTGTGTTAGAAAAAAATTAATCCGCTTCTTCAATTAACTCTTTAGCCATCATGATACCTTGTTTTAAAGTCGAGAGGTTAACTTCGTTCTTTAAACTTCTGACAACAACATCTAAAGCAGGACCATACTTTGAAAATTTATGTTTTGCAAGAAATGAAATTAATGCACTTGCAAGTTCTTGCTCGCCCGCAAGAGTTTCAGATAATGTCGGCAAAGGTTCATTTGTAGTTTGAGAATTAGGAATTTCCTGCGTGGATTTTTCTTCTGAGGGTTTTTTCGTCTGACCGGTACGCGGTGCCAACACTACATCAAAACAAATAATTTCTCCGTCGTTATTTGCAACAAACTCTGCTGAAAGTTCTTTGCTCTGGAGCGTAGTGCTAATCTTTTTTGTTAATCGGCCAACTTCTAAAATCATTTGATCAGGAACAGTTTGGGAAGAGCCGCCAGGAGCATACTTTCGATGTTGCATTTGATTAGCAACTTTATCAAAAACAGCAACAACAGTTTGTTCTATAACATTCGCTTCCATAATGCGCAAAAAATCAACACTTAATGTGAATGTATCTTTAGGAACAATATTGCTTCGATCTGGAAAACCCATATAACTTTGTACGATGATATTGTTTTTATGAAAATATAAACTAGACTCAAGACATGTTTGTATTGTTGGCATTCTGGAAACAATAACTGCAACAGAGAATGAAAAAACATTTTGTGCCCTTCTTGCAATAACAGAGGAGGGTGTGAATGCACTTAGCATACAACTTTTTACTGCGCGAAGAAAGTCTGAAAATGATTCCTTTGTAAAAATAGTTCCGGGACAAGTAACATCCGTATCATTGTAATCAGTACTTCGACGAAGCACTAACACAGCAGAACCTTGCTGTTGAGAAGATAAAGAATTTAAGTCACTTGTATCAAGAGCTGCTAATTCAAAACACTCTCTTAATTCAGCAATAACATCTGGAGAAAAAGATGCCTGCTCAAATAATTGGGCTAGTTGAGTAAATCCTGCAATAAGTTTATCAGGTGAATCACCATGCTCAAATAATTCCACAATTTGTTCTTCCAAATTATTATGATTAAGAAATGAGTTGTACACTTCGCTACTTATAACCAAACTAAATGGTAATGTAAGTTGTTGTTCTAACTGTGCAAAAAGCTTTGCTTTAACTCCTACGCGTGTGACATCTTGTTCCAGAGCTTTTTGTATTGGAAGAAACATATAGGGTCTTTAGTATAATGATTATATAAATTTATGTCCTTGCAGTGCTCCGCTTCAAAACCTTTATAAACAAACTCTTCGTAATTAAGTATAGAGGTGAGAGGTTCTTGTATGATATAATTACCGTTGGGAGCGCGACAGTGGACGTATTTGCAAATACAGCTTCTTCTCTAGTTAAAATAGTAACCAAAGACGGAGAAAAAGATCTCATTGCTTATCCTTCTGGAAGTAAGATAATGGTTACTGACCTTGACTTTCTTATTGGTGGTGGTGGAACAAATACAGCAGTACTTTTTTCCCGAATGGGTTGCAAAACAGCTTTCTTAGGAAAACTAGGACAGGATGATAATGCAAAAAATGTTTTAAAATTGTTATCAACAAATAATATTGAGTTTATTGGTGCTCAAGATGGACAAACAGGATATTCTATTGTTCTTGATTCCATTGAACACGACAGAACCATTCTCACATTTAAAGGAGCAAACAATCATTTACATGCAAGTGAAGTACCTTATGATAAACTTCACGCTAAATGGTTATATTCTTCGTCCATGATTGAACGATCATTTGCAACACTCAAAACAATTTTTACTCACGCAAAAACAAACGGATTAAAAATAGCTTTTAATCCTTCTAACTATCAAGCACAACTAGGATTGCTTGCACTACAAGATGTATTAGAAAACTGCGATGCATTAATTTTGAACTTAGAAGAAGCACAACTTCTCCTTGGAAAAAAAGGAGATGCGATAAAACTATCAAAAGAACTTGCAGACCAAGGAATAACTTACGTAATTATTACAGACGCTGCAAAAGGCGCAACTTGTTTTTATGAAAATAAACATTATGTGTTAACACCCTCACCACGTCTTAAAGTGGTAGAAACAACAGGCGCAGGAGATGCCTTTGCTTCAGGATTTATTAGCGGACTTTTTTATGAACAACCTATTGAACTTGCATTAAAAATTGCGATGGTACAAGCAGAAAGCATTATAGGTGCTCCTGGAGCAAAACAAACCATACTAGAAAAAGAAGAAGCATTCCACAGAGCAAACGCGTTCCAGGGAACGCTTACTATACCAAAAGCTGAACTTGAACGTTCAGATGAATATCAACATCCACAATTTCACATTTCTTCAAAAGATACTATTTTTACATGTGTTGATGGACGAGAAATAGCAAGTATTGAAGGAATGGCCTATTATTTACCCACCATGCCTGATGAAGTCTTCTATCACCATGTAACAAGCACCAGAAACGATTTTGTTTCATGGTTTAAAGACATTTTTCATCAAGATACACTAGCAAGACTTATAAAGGATTGTCACGATAAACAAACAATGAGTGAGATATTATTAGGGTATCTCCACAGTAAAAAGTAGGTGAGAGAGTGAGAATTAACACGTCAAAATTAATGAAAAATAACAAGTCACTTATGCTTGCGTGTGATCAGGGACTTGAACATGGACCTGAAGATTTTAACCTAAAAACCATTGACCCAACCCACATTCTCGATATTGCATTAGAATCTCATTATAATGCTATTATCCTGCAATCAGGACTAGCTGAAAAATACTATCATGAAGCATACAAAGAAGTGCCTTTAGTAGTAAAACTTAATGGAAAAACAAGCATTCCGCATCTTACTCCTATTTCTCGACAAATCTGTTCCGTAGACAGAGCATTGAAACTAGGTGCATCAGCTGTAGGATATACTATTTATCCTGGTAGTGAACGAGAACCAGAAATGTTTCAAGAATTTGGAAAAATAGTAGAACAAGCACATGATTATGGTATCCCAGTTGTTGCATGGTTGTATCCGCGAGGACAAGCAGTACGAAACGATCTCACCACAGAAATTTTAGCATACTCTGCACGAATAGGATTAGAACTAGGAGCTGATTTTGTAAAACTAAAATACAATGAGGAGCCTGATGGTTACAAATGGGTTGTAAAAAGTGGTGGTCGAGCACGAGTAATGACTGCAGGCGGTACAAAAATGGAACCAAAACTATTCCTTAAACAAGCAGAAGATATTATGAAATCAGGCGCAACAGGAATGGCAGTTGGTCGAAACGTATGGCAATGCACAAAACCATTTGGCATGTCTCATGCACTCAGAGAAATAATTCTAAACAATAAAAAAGCAAGCGAAGTTATGGAATTCTTAAGCGAAAGCAAATAGTTATTAATCATCCTTCTTTCTTCTTTCTTCTACTCACATGGTATTTCAAATACTTCATACTGATGGCAAGGCGCGCGTAGGAAAACTTACTACGGCACACGGAGATGTTATCACACCTTTTTTTATGCCTGTTGCAAGCAAAGGTAGTGTCAAAGCCATGGCTGCTGATGACATTGATTTTCTTGGTTATGAAGCAATGATTAACAACTCCTTTCTTCTCTCGCTTGCGCCAGGAATTGATGTGGTGGGAAAACTTGGCGGTATTCACAAATTCACCGGTTTTAATAAAACAATTTTTACAGACAGCGGTGGATTTCAAGTCTTAAGTAAAGATTTCTTAATTAAGAAAACAGATGAGGGCGCACTCTTCAAAGATAAATGGGGAAAGAAGCATAAGTATACCCCTGAGATTGCTATGGAAAATCAGCTCAAATTAAATTCTGATGTTGCCATGACATTAGATGATGTTGCGCATTACGGGTTAGATGGAAAATCATATGTTGATGCGATACGAAGAACTCATGATTGGGCAAAACGAAGTTTACTGCATCATAAAAAAATCAAAGAAGAAACAGGAAGTAAACAATTACTCTTTGGTATAGCGCAAGGTGGAACACGCGATGAATACAGGAGATTTTCCACATATAAAATTAATGAAATGGATTTTGATGGTGTTGCGCTTGGAGGTCTTGTTATTGGAGAGAGCCGAGCAGAGCTTATGGATATGATTGCGCAAAGTGTGAAACATTTTTCAGTTGACAAAGTAAAGTATCTTATGGGCTTAGGAAGTCCGCCAGATGTTGTCAAAGCTGTTGGTCTTGGAGTTGATTGTTTTGACAGTATTTATCCAACATCAAACGCACGACATGGAAGCATGCTTACTAAGAAAGGAAGAATTGCCATCAAAAAAGTTTTGTATAAAGAAGACAAAGGGCCAATTGAAGAAGGTTGTACTTGTTCTACATGCAAAAATTATTCTCGAGCATACGTACATCACATGCTTCGAAGTCATGAACTCATTGGCTACAAACTAGCAACAATTCATAACTTACATTTTATGAACAATCTTGTTAAAGAACTGCGAGAAGCAATAAAAAACGGTTCTTATGACGATTACGCAAAAGAGTTCTTAGAAGAATATTTTAGTGGAAAAGAAAATAAAGAGTTTTCTAGCAACATAAAACATCGCTATATGGAAGCAGAACGACGCGACCAAGTGAAATTCTACCTTGACTGGAAAGGAGATTAATTATTTTAACTTAAATGTTTTTTTTATAATACTAATTTTTTGTTTTAGAATATTTTCTTGCTTTTTTTTAATTTCTTTGTCACTCTTAAAAAACTGATTTAATTTTTGTATTTGAATAAATCCTATAAGAACTGCTAAATATCCTGAAAGTAGGGTGTTTAAAGAAATACAGATTGCTATGGCTGTAATATATACTCCTGTTATTACATAAACTAAGTTAATGTTGTTTTGTTTTGCTTGTTCATTATGGAGATAAGCAGATTGACATTCGTTTATTAGAAACATCTTTTCTTCTTTATTTGATTTTTCTATGTCGATATTAACTCGTTCCATATTTTATTGGAAAGCCGTTTTGACTTATAAAATAACTCATTATTTACCCTTATAGGTAGTTTTAAATAACTTCCTTCTCTAGATTTTACTTGTGAAGCATCAAAAATCTTACAAAACTGCTTTTTATGTTTTTTTGGTAGTTTCAGGTGTTTTTTTGTGTATTATTATGTTTCAAATTTCTAATCAATTAGTTTCAAACGAAGATAACCTTCTTCTGCAAGCGGATCATGACATTTTAGAAGAAGATTATAATGCGTTGGTTTTGAATTCCACTCTTTTACTTGATGATTATAATGATTTAGTAGATGACTATAATGAATTGTTAAGTGAATATAATTCTTTAACAGGAGATTATAATCGTGCTTCTTATGATTTAGATTATTATGAGGAAGAATTTAATTCTTTAGTTGCCGAATGTCAATCTCTAGCTTATGATTATCAGTCTTGTCTACAACAACAAGGCGCCACTTCTTCTTCTAGTGGTTGGGACGACATATCTGATGTTTTGAAATTAGCTGCTTTTTTTATTTGAAGAAACAAGGAGTTAAGTCAAAATCATCTACTAATTCAAAATTAAATTTTTGAATGAGTTTTTCATCACTTTCTCTTGTTTTTTCTCTGTATTCATCAACGAAATGCATTTTTTCTTCAGTTGTGAGAACTGATTTTAACCCAGGGCCACCTATACAACCACCAGGACAGAACAAGATATCAACAAATATTATTTCTAAAGGAACTTCGCTGGAGAACAATTCGTTAATACTTAGAACGCCATCTCTTACGATGTATTGTCCGTCATGAAGAACGCCGTGTTCAGTCATAATTTTAGATAGACCGCCAGAGCGAGGATAGATTTTGTTTCTATTATTGTAAAAGTTATCAAACGACTTCGAATGATCATTTTCTTCAACAGTTATTTTATTTCTATACTTAGACAATAATTTGTCGAACTGCAAAAATGTTAACGCAGCATCAATAGCTTCATATTCTCGGCCCTCAACAATTTTAGCAGGACAAGGACCAACAAATACTGTTTTATGCTCAGGAAAATATTTCTTTGTTGCCATACCCATAGCAACCATTGGAGAAACAATAGGAGCAACATGTTTTATGTTATGTTCTTCGTATTTGAAGATGTAGTCAAAGGTTACAGGGCAAGTTGATGTAATATATCTCGCTTCTTTTTTTTCTTTGATAAGATGTTGATATCTTTCTGTTACCAGTTTTGCACCATAAGTAATTTCAGCAATTTTATCAAAGCCACAACTTCGCCAATCTAAAAGTAAGTCGGGAATTTCACTTCCATAATGAACAACAAAAGAAGGAGCAACGAGCAAAAAGATTTTTTCATTGTTAACAAACATTTCCTCAATTTTTGTCACATCTGTTGGAAAGTTAATAGCATCTACAGGACAAACAATATCACATTTTCCACAGCTAATACATTTATCGTTATCAATAAATGCTTTTTTATCAATAATAGTGATTGCATTTACAGGGCAAGCATTAACGCAAAGCTTACAGCCAATGCACTTTTTTTTATCTACAACAAGATTAATTATGAAATTCTTCATTTTGTTAACGCTCGTTTCTTAATTTCGTGAATGCTAAATGCAAGAAAGCCCCCGCCAATTGCAGTATATAGCTGAGTTAAACCCATAACTGCCAAAAATAATTCAGGAACAACATTAAAATTAACAAGTACTAGTGCAGTCACTCCGAGAAGAACAGTTTTAGATGCAACTCCCATAGTGAGTTTAATCCATTTATTCATCTTTAACTTCATGGAAAGAGTAAGTAAGGCATTACCTATCCAAATTGAAGGGATGAAGTAAAGTAAAAAAACAGTAAATGGTCCAAAAATTAATCCTTTTGTTAATACTGCGATACTAGGAAGAATGATCACGGGAAGTAAATTATGTTTCTTTAAGTTAAGACCTGCAAGCACTAAAGACGTATTTACGAGAATACCTACTAGCCATTGCGGATGACCGAGTAAAAATGGAATTAGAAATGCGCTGCTTGCATAAATAATAAGTTCAATAAATCTTCTTTGATTACTCATTAAATAATCAGTTTTAGTAATATCAATAAAAACCATGTTATCTATTTTTTTTATTTTGTCATTTATAATTCTTTGTTTATAAAAGACGCCATTAGTTTTAAAAGTGCGATTACATTTAGCTATTTTTACATGAACAGATTATTCGTTTTACAAATCCCCGAACTGAAAAACAACAGGATATCTCCTGAATTATTTGATACATTCGATACTCTTGGCGGTCTTGTCAAAAAAGAAATGAAAGAACTCCAAGGAAATGCTTGAAAAAGCGCTTACTCTGAATTAAATATTATTATTCCTTCTCAAGAATTTTCAATAGCACATATTGCTCCATTTAGCAGAGGGTTTGGCGAGTATATGAAACCCGAAATTGAGCCACTCTTAGAATGTCTAAAAGAGACCTTTGGCGAGGAGCTTGAAAGAGATGTCGCATACCAAATACATCTTAAACATATGTTTGGAAGATATTCTGTAAAACGCGGCAGTGTATTATTTTTTGCTCGCGATGAATTTGTAAACAACTTTATTTCTTATGCTCTTAAGAAAAAGTTTGATTGTAAAGAAGACGTAGAAGCTCTTGAAGTTGGGGAAGGCATTGTTATAGGACACCAAGTTAATACTCCTAATTTTCCCGCGTCTTACAAATTTCTTTTTTAATTCTCTTAATTATACTGCCAAAATTTATAAATGAGTTATGATTATTTTATCTTAAGATGTACGCATACTATACAACAACGGACAAGGACAAGTCAATGCTTCAAGTAGTGTATAGTGTAATTAATCGTGCATAAAACCACTTTCTAGCCCTTGTAGGCAGTTAATACAAACTCTTATTAAGGAGTATTGTGCTTATATTTATCATTCATTTTCCAAAAAATCAAAATAAACAATATGAGGAAACAAAAATGACATACCAATCAATAAAAGAAGCAATGGCTCAGGGCGAAGGAGAAGTTTCCATTCGCGGTTGGGTCTATAGAGAACGAGGCAGTAAAAAACTACAATTTATCGTACTTAGAGATAGCTCGGCAATTATACAATGTGTTATAGAACGAGATGTTATTGGCGATGAACAATTTGACATTGCAGGTAAACTGCAAATCGAAGCAAGTATGAAGATAACAGGCACTATCAAAAAAGATGAGCGAGCGCCAAGTGGTTATGAAATTGCAGTAAAAGAATTTACTGTCGTTGGTGAAAGCGATCAATTTCCAATAGGAAAAGACCAAAGCCAAGAATTCTTGCTGGACAAACGACATCTTTCTCTTAGAAGCCGACGACTTACAGCAATTATGAAAATTCGAAGTAGCTATGTGCAAGCTAGAGATGAATTTTATAAACAACAAGGATTTTTTAGATTTGATACGCCAATACTACAACCTTCACAAAGTGAGGGTGGAAGCACGGTTTTTGAAGTAAAATACTATCAAGACAAAACATATTTGGCACAAACTTGGCAGTTATACGGCGAAGCAGGAATTTTTGCACTAGAAAAAATCTACGACATGGGACCAACGTTTCGTGCAGAAAAAAGTAATACGTCACGTCACTTAAGCGAATTTTGGATGGCAGAAATGGAAGCAGCATGGATGCAACTACCAGAAGTTACTGCATTTGCAAAAGAAGAACTCAAATACTGCGTCAAAAAATGCGCAGAAGAGCGAGCAGAAGATTTTGAATTTTTAGAACAAGATCCACAAGCACTTATTGCAATGTGCGAGAAAGACTGGCCGAGCATCAAATATCGAGATGCAGTTGCAATGATTAAAGAAAAAGATGGTATTGATGTTCCCTTTGGAAAAGATCTTCGAACAGAAGAAGAGCGAGCAATCATGCAACATTTTGACACGCCTTGCATAGTTACACATTATCCAGTCGTTGCAATGGGTTTTTACAAACCACGAGACCCAGAATTTCCTGACGAAGCACTATGCTTTGACATGTTAGCACCTGGCATTGGAACAGAAATTGTAGGCGGAAGTGAGCGAAGTCTTGATGTTAAGGATATGAGTGATCGACTTGCAGCAGAAGGAGAAGACCCAGCAGACTATGATTGGTATTTTGACCTGCGAAAATTCGGTAGCGTACCACATAGCGGTTACGGTGTAGGAGTAGAACGAGTGATTGCATGGATCTGCGGACTTGATAGTATTAAAGATGCAATACCATTTCCAAGAACACCCACAAGATTCAAACCTTAATGTTAAAAACATTAATTTTTCTTTTATTTTTTATTTTTCTAGAATTTCTTTAGCGGTTTTTTCAATACGTTCAACAAATGTTGATTTCTTTTCACCATCCATTTGCTCAATGGAAAGTTCTTTAATCAATTTCTCAATAATATCTTGTTCATTTAAGTTTTTAGGAAGAGGAATTTGATTAAGATGTTCTGTAATTGTTTCTGCTTCAATTTCCTCAGCAGTACCATCTTTTACTTCTATTTCTTCAAAGAGAGGAGAACTTAAATTATCAGTATTGCGCAAAACAATAAACACTCCTTTAGTATACAATTCCTGAAACACAGTTTTAAAATCAATATCTTGTGTTTTACCTTCTGAAAGTTTACCTACAAAACGAAAAAGTAGGATGACGTTTTGCAATTCTTTACCTTTGACTACATCTCGAATATTTTCTTCCACTTGCACAGGTGTTTTCCCATCAGCATCGATAACGAATGACATAACTGGTTTTTTTTCAATGAAAACATGCTTGAAATGTTTACCACCAAAATTTTCTTCACTATCATAAAACACAAAACTTCCGTGTTGTAATTTTTCAAGTTCTGCGAAATTATTTGGAAAAGTTGGTCCTGGATATACTACGTTTTGATAACTTAAGCTAGAAAACTCTTTAACAATATGTACATGACCCCCAGCATAATAATCAAATCCAGCAGGAAGAATAGAAATTTCTGCACTTTCCATAAGCTCTAAGTTTTTAGGTTTAAGTTCTGTAATGCTTGTGTGAAACAAGAAAATATTTGGAACGCCTTCCACTGGTTTTATTGGCGCTAAATCTTCGTAGAGTTGTTTATCTAGCATGCCTTTCTTACCAATGATACCGGTGATATGGGCTTTAGTTTTTTCATCAATAGTAAATTGTAATTGCAGTCTTCCTTGAATATCAATATCTCCTTTCATTACGTTAATAAGAAGTCCTGCTTTCTCTAATACATCAAACATAGTCTTTCCATGAGGAGAAAAGTCATGACTACCGGCAATTGCATAGACAGGAATGCTCCCATCTTGCAATCGCTTAAGCTGCTCAACAACATCTTTTAATGTATCAACACGAGGAAGAGCGGTGTTAAACAAGTCTCCTGCGAGCAGAACAAAGTCAACCTTTTTTTCAAGAGCAAAAGTAATAACACTCACAAAATGCTCAAAACCCAAACGAGCGAGTTTTTCCTCACGATACCCATCAAGGTGGCAATCTGCAAAGTGTACGAATTTCATAAAATAAGAAAATTGAACAGCATACTTAAATCTTGCTTCTCAATCACATGTTTAATAATATTTAAAAAGGGATTGCCCTAAAATATCACTATATGGTTTCTGAAGCCAATTCTCCGAGGAAATGGTCTTTTATAGTTATACTTTTTATAGCAATAAATAGTATTGTGGGAACGGGAATATTTTTCCTCCCTGCTGTTGGAGCTCGAGAAGCAGGACTTTTTGCAATAGTATCTTGGGCTATTATGGGTCTTATAGCAATTTATTACAGTACTATTTTTGGAGAATTAGTAAGTCGCTATCCCAAAGAAGGTGGTGTTTACGAATATGCCAAAGCAGCTTTTGGTTTTTTTCCGAGTTTTATTCTAGGATGGGTAACAATAATTTCTGCTAATATTACTATTGCCATGCTTATGGTAGGAGCAATAAAATATGTTGGTCCTGCACTTTCAAATCTAGTGGTAATAGGTATCAGTGTATTTTTTATTTTAGCATTTAATCTCATGGCATTTAAAGGCATGAAAACTAGCAAAGTCATGCTCTTGACTTTTTCAGGATTCACGCTTCTTGCTATTTTAGGAATACTTATTCCTGGGTTAATTAATTTTAATCCAGCAAATTTTACTGGTTGGCTTTCACATACAAGTTTTGTCGGTTTAAATCTCTCCGCAGGAGGTGTTTTTGGTGGTTTGGTGATTATTTTTGGAACAATCTTTTTTATTGCAGAAACTTTTTTTGGATGGGAAACAGCAACTTTCTTAGCAGAAGAAGTAGAAAACCCAAAACGAGTAATGCCTCGCGCCTTAGTTCGAGGAACAATTATTATTTCTGTTCTTTCTTTACTATTTGTCATAGCAAGTAAAAGCATCTTACATTGGAGTGTACTGGCAACATCTGAAGCTCCCTTAACTGCTCTTGCAACAGCTGTTTATGGTTCGGCAGCAGGACCATTTTATAGTATTTTAGTATATTTAGCAATAATAGGGAGTGTGGCTGGATGGATTGTTGCATCGCCAAATTTATTGGTTGCACTAGCTAAAGATAAATTGTTCGTCTCTCACTTTGCAGATAAACACAAAAAAAATAATACTCCTTACAAAGCAATCATCTTCCAAGCCATAGTTACTTCTGCAATTGTTGTAGTTGGTGCGGGGAATTATGAGAAACTACTCCATCTATTAGTTCCTATGGTATTAGTTCTTTATGCGAGTGTTGTGCTTAGTCTTATTTTTATCAGGAAAAAACATCCTTCATTTGATGGTTACAAAGCCCCCGGAGGAAAAATTGGCCCTTGGTTTCTTATTTCTTTTTCAGTAGTTCTACTTTTAATGTGGGCAAGAAATGCCACTAACGCCTTAGAAGTAATTGGCATTATAGGATCTTTTATTATTTTAGGAATTCCTGTTTATTTATTGATGAACTTTTATCATAATCCAAAAGCGTCCATAACATTTCAGAATAAAACATTAGAACTTTCAAAAATCTTGGAGAGATTATTTTTACCACGAAGAATTAGACGAAAACTTCTTGAAAGAATCGAACCTCATCACAAAGTTCTTTTTTTAGGTGCTGGTTCTGGTTTACTCGTGAAAGAAATTCCTTTTTCAGAAGAGAATATAATTATTGTTGAGCATTCTGAAAAACTTGTTGCTTATTTGCAAAAACGTTTTCCAAAATCAGAGGTTCTTTTTGATGAACATCTTATTTCTAGAACCCATCCCGAGATTAAGGAAGCTCATGTCGTTCTTAGTATTGGTATGCTTAGCTTACTTAGAGACTTGCCGGATTATTTACGTCAGATTAAAACATTGGTTCCTGAAAATGCCACAATTCGTTTTTTTGAATATATTGATCTGTACAAATTTATTCCGAATAATGATTTGCTAAAAGATTTGCCTGCATTAAAGCAAATATTCTCTGAAAATGGATTTCAAGTAAAAATAGATAAAGTCAAAGGGCTTTTGTGGAACTATTTAATTATAGAAGGAATTAGAACAGATGAAGACATAGCATATTTCTAATTATTTTTATATTCGCCTTTGTTAGATTAATATAAAAAATGAAAAAAATTAAACCCTACATAAGAGGGTTTTGTCCACCATATTCTGCATAGAACGCGCCATTCTTGAATTCCAAACTAAATGTGTCGTGGTTACAACTTGTAGTTCTCATTTTCAGAATGCTAATTTCTCTAATTTGTTTACGACGATAAGAATTCAAACGAATATACATTATACCATCGGATAAGAAATCTTCATCATACTCTCCAATCTTTAATCCATCCAAAGGAGTTTCTGTTATCATAAATGACGTGATATTTAAGTCACGAAGGAATTCAAAAATATAGAATAATTCAATACGTGGATTGTTAAACTTAGACAGAACATATAATGCACTTAGCGAATCTAATACGAATAGATCAACTGGTTTTTCTGCTTTAATTTTCTTCACAACGTTCTTAATAACATTAAGCCAACTTCTATTCTCTTCAAGCTTAACATCTTTAATTTCTTTACGAATACAACCAACATCAACAATAAGCAAATTACCTTGACCTGGCTTCATTTTTGCTATATCTTCTTCAAGTCTTGCAAGTTCACGTATAATAACAAGATTGATTTTTGTCAAGTCATAATCCATGTTAATAACATGATTAATAATTGATGAATAGGATTGCTCTAAAGAGATGTAAAGACCAGTCATCTTATTTTGTACTGTTTCATTATACAAGATGTTAAATGCTACAGAAGATTTCATGGTACCGGCAGAGCCCGCTATTAGTGTTATGTGACCTTTAGGAATACCTCCTTGCATTTGGTCATCCAAGCCCTTGATGTGTGTTTTCACACGAAGAATCTCTTTTTTATTTTTTACAATTGGCTCAGCCACGTAAAACTCACCTCTCACTCCTTTTAATTAACTTTTATATTATATATTTTCCCTTTTTTGGTCCCTGCAATGATTGTTTTGCTGCTTTTTAAGTATGTACAGCCAACAACATCATTATCTGTTTGGAACTCACATAAGAGCTTTCCTTGATTTTTACCAACATCTTTATTCATATTACCTGAATAATGGCCTGTTTGGTGTACTATGCCGCCCAGTCCAGGAATGTAATCTAATTTATAGCTGCCTTGACCGTCAAAGACATATACTTTACTATCTAAGCTACCTACAACTACTTCTATGGTTCCATCGCCATCAATATCTGCAACTAGTGGTGCTGTTGTTATCCAGAAATCTGTTTCATAACTCCATATTTCTTCACCAAACGCTGTTAAGCAGTAAATTCTGTTATCGCATGATGCAAGAAGAATTTCCTTGTGTCCGTCATTATTGATATCAAATGCTATGGGTTGTGCTAGAATAGTTCCTTCTGTTTGGAAGGTCCATTGTGGTTCGCCATCAAGCGATAATGCATATAATTGTTTATCTTGAGAACCAACAAGAAGAGTTAATCCTTGACCGCTTCGAAGTTCAGCAATAGTCATGTGTGCTACAATTTTATCGCCTGTCTTAAATCGCCAACTTATTCGTCCTTCTCTGTCAAGCGAGACAACTTCACCCTTGGCCGTTCCAACAATAATTTGCTCACCAGTAATTACCGGTCTTGTTTCAATAGGCGTTCCCACTTCAAACTTGTGTTCAACTTTTCCTTCTAATGTGACGATATATACGAATCCGTCATGAGAACCCAAGAATATTCGCTCACTTTTTGCAGAGAACATACTTATTTTTGGTGAAGCTCGCAAAGGACCATCTGTTTCTACTTTCCATTCCAACTTGCCTTCATTAGAAAGACAATACAATATGCCGAACTCAGAAACTACTAAAATGTGTTCTTGATTTTCATTAGAAAAAATTAATGGCTCATCATTAATACCATACACATTATCTTCATCTAAGAATAATGCTTCTTGTGAAGAGACATTTTCATGAGGATGAAACGTCCAAATAATCTCACCTTTATTGTTTAGTTGCATGACTCTTCCTTTTCGCGTGCCAACAATAATGGTGTTTTTGTATGTTGCCGGAGGCGCTATGAGTTTATCGGTTGTATTAAATTCCCATACAGCTACTGCTTGTTTAGTCTTGATATCAACAAGTTTTCGTATAGCCGTACCTATGCCCATACCTTTTAAACACGAAATTTTCTTTATAAATATTTCTCCCCATTCATCCGTTACTCTCTTTTTTCGAACTACTCGAGAGGGGTAAGTGTTTTATTCTTTTTTAAGCGAAGGTTTTAAATAAGGATTTTTTACTATGTTTTATTATGGGTGATTTGCAAGAATTAATGGAAGAGCAAGCTGACCAAGAGTTAGATGAGACATACACCACGTCTGATTTCTCAGTAGTCGCACAAAACAAATCACGTTACAAAATTCTAAATAGGGCTTTTTCTTTACGAGAAATACTAGACAGAATAGGTTATGGTCTTGGCGCGCATCAATTCATTAACATATTATTTTTTCTCACTGGTGCAGGCGCTCTATTAGTGGGTATCATCAATGCATTTAGAGATGTTATCAGCGACTTTTTTGCAGCATTCATTAAAGAGTTTTCTCAACTTAAAACTTTAGGAAAACAATTTATTAGCACTGCAGGAATTATTTTTGGATTTAGTTTTCTAGGAGTTTTATTAGGAATACGATTACATTCAACCTTTCTTTTTGCAGTAGCAGTTCTTCTTGGAAGTATTGGTGTTGTGGCTTACGGTCACTTACATGTACAACTTGTTGATCTGCATTTACACCACGAGAAACGATCAAAGTTCTTACGAAAAATAAGTCATTTTGGTTTGCTTATAACGCTTGTTGCATTTCTTTTTTCAGGTTTTTTATTAGAACACTTTGGCATGGAAGGCCAATCAATACTGGTGATGGGAAAAACAATACCTTTGGCAGGTTATTTTGTTGTGTTTGAATTTGCAGCAATAATGTTTATTTTGTCAGGGTTTATTTTAGCAAAAACACCTCTACAAAATGTTCCTAAAAAACACTATTCATTCATCAAATTTCTTAGAGAATATATACACGAAAGCACTTCAAAAGCGAAATTATTTTTTTCAGATTCATATTCAACGTTTCTTTTCTTAGGGTCTCTTTTTATTGGCGTAGCGCATACTTTGGGAGCTGCATTTTATGGTTATGTTATTTATGAATTTTACAAAACAAGTTACTTTGGAGGATTTCTGAATGTTGCAGTGGTCTTTGGTGTTGCAATACTGGTTTCCCTTTTAGGATCAAGTGTTACTCAGTTTGTTCAACGACAAGCAGGTCTAGCACCTATGTTTGTGTTTGGAACACTTCTTATGGCCATGATGCCTTTGGCTTTGCTTTATAATCCTCATTTTTATGCAGTAGTTCTTGCAGCATCACTGGCAGTACTTGGCTCTAGCATTTTAGGAGTTGCGCAAGGATTGTTAACAAACAAATTACTAGGTCCCTCTGAGAAAAAAACTTTTTATACTTCATTAAAAACTCTTTCCGCAATTCCTTTCCTTATTTTAGTAATCGCAGGAGCATATCTTGCTCAAATAGGCGGAATGCCATTTACTTTACTCTTAAAAAGTCTTGCCGTCTTATTAGTGGGAATTGTAACACCACTTTATTTCTGGTTAGTTATTACTTCCCGTAAGAAAAACTTATAACTATACAAAAAAATGTGTTTATCATGGTAGCACCACCACCTGGAAAAATCCCTGGAGAAGTAACAGAAAAAGATCCTCTGATTAGTTGGGAATTTGTTGTTAAAGAAACATTTAATCTAGAACTTCTCTACAAACGACTTCATGAATTTATGGAGCACGAAGGTTGGAAAGATATACAACGTGGCGAGGGAGATTTTGAAACATTATTCTCAGAAGTAACACTTGATGATGGTGCATTAAATCACGATATTTGGTGGCGAGCATACAAAGATCCTATAAAGAACTTTGAGAACTCACTTCGATTTTATGTACGATGGGATATGAAAACTCTTATTATGGAAGAAAAAGAGTTTATGCACGAAGGAAAGAAAATCAAGCTAAACAATGGAGAGTTTAAAGTAAATGCTTCATTTTACATGCACTTTGCACACGACGATGACAATCCAGATAATCCTTGGAGAAAGAGCCCCCTTCTTAAATTACTAAAGAAATGGTTCTGGAAACGATTACAAGAAAATGCAGTTGATGAAGCAGAAGAAGAACTCACAAAGTGTTCAAATGATTTGTATGAACTTATGCAAGTATATACTACAATGAAGAAATCAGATGGACCTAGAGATTTTGTACCTGTTCGAGGAACTCATTTTTAGTTATTCTTTTTCTTTTGCAATATTAACAATAGATGCATTATTGCAATTGATTAAATCTTTAGGAGAAATAAAAATGGAATCTTCTAATGTGCCTGCTGAAAAAACCACTTCTTTTTTTCCTAAAAGACTTTTATCGGCAAAAACAATTAAGTTCCAGAAAATTCCAAAAGGCGGGACGCTGCCTATAACACAGTCAGTTAACAAAAGAACCTCGTTAGGGCTTGCCAAGGAAACATTCTTTTCACCATTAAGTTTTTTTAATTCTTTAAGATTGGCTTTTTTATCTGCAGGAATAATTGCTTGAAAAAATTTTCCTGACTTTGTTTTAAGCACTAATGCCTTAGCACCATCACTTAATTTAGTTCCTCTTATTTCAGATGCCTTATCAGAAGAACGTCCAATAGTTTCATGATGCTCATGTTTATAAGATATATTTTTCCCATTAAGAAGAGAACAAATCGCTTCAAATGTTTTTTGGCTCATAGTTATGCGCTCGTTGCAACAATTTGTTTGTGTTTTTTATTTTTCTTAGGAACCGCAATCATTGCAAAAACAATCATTAAAATAGAAATAAAAATAAGTCCTATACGAAGGGGCGCAAAAAAGAGGATTGCTGCAAGAGCAAATTTGCTGACAGTTCCTCCGATGTGTTTTGAAGTCATAAATGAGCCATAGAACCGCTCACTTTCTTCTTGATTAGTAATGCTAAAAAAATAGCTTTCTGTTGTAGGTTCTAAAAGACCCATACCAAAACTGGCAATAATAATTGAGCCAAGAAATAAATAAATGTTTCCTGTCATTGCAGCAATAAAGCCAAATGTGCCAACAAATCCAAAACCAAACATAATAACTTTTCTCAGAGAAACACTTAATTGTCTTCTCATAAAAAACTCAATAATAATAAGTGGTAAACAAAGCAAGAACATGAAAATTCCCACTTCTTTAACACCAAAGCCATAATGTTCAATCATTTCAATAGGAATAAAAATGTAAGGTATAGTCCACCACACCTCTAAACCACTACTAAGAATGTAACTTACTAATCTTTTTTTGCTTCTAAAAAACATTCGTAAATTCTTAAATACATTTATTTTCTGCATTTCTTGCTGTTTTTCTTTTTTTAGAATTGTTTGAGAGAACGCCATGACATATGTTGCAACTAATAGGCAAACACTTGCTAATATCATAACTATGATAAGCACTAAAAAATCAACACGAAATATTTTGGCTATAATACCGACAATTAATGGACCAAGCACCCACCCAATATTTGCAACCATGTACATAAAGTTCTCATTTGCACTAATTTCTTTTCGCATACTATTCATACGAAGAAGAATACCCATGGATTGAATTCGTAATGCCATAAAGATGGCATTGATTCCTGCAAGGGTAAAGAACAATAATTGTGCTTGCATTCTTGTTGCTACACTGATTTGAAGAAGGTAATATACTACTGCATAAAAAATCATAACGACTGAATTTACACCGAGAGAACTGAGTAAAAGTTTTCTTGCTGAGAACTTATTAAATAATGGATATAAGAATGCAAGAGAAAATAATAATAGTAAATAAAATATTCCAATAACGATACCTACAGCTGTTTTACTAGGAAAAATACTGTATACTAACAAAGCCCAAACAGTCTCAAACGATGCGTATGCTAATCCAACAAAGATACTACCTGCACCTAAGTGTTTTATTGCAGCTGCGTGCATTTGATGTCGTCTTTCGGTTTTAAAATTCATTTTTTATGTTTAAAGACCAATACATGGTATGGTGTAACAACTGGTATGTTGATTTCTTCTTTGAAAAGAGCAAATTGTTGACTGCGTTTAGCAGTAAGTTCATGTGGTAATTTTGCCTTATTTGTTCCCATATATGCTTCGTCGTCGCTGTTAAATATGAGTTCATACTCACCTACTTCTTCAATACCAAAAGCATAATCGTATGTTTCATTAGTTGACAGATTTATGAGTATATAAAATTCTTCTCTTGAATTTGTTGTTTTATCTTCTCGTTTGATAACAAGAATTTTATTTTTTTCATCAACATTCAAATACTTTCGATAAAGTGTGTTTTCGGGCCAAAACGCGGGATGCTCTGCAATATTGTTTATATGTTGTTTATAGGAAGCAATTTTTTGACTACGCACATCATTTTTTAACATTCCCCAATTAATACTACTATCATGTTCAAAAGTTCCTTCTTGCAGTAAAAATGTTTGTAATAAATCAAGAATACGGCCTTCACAACCAAACGCGATAATTGCTTCCATCATTTTTATTTTTCCAACAGCATGAAACCATAAATCGTGTCTTTTCAAAATTAGCGCATCATATGCATATGATCCTGTTGCTCGCTCAGCCATGAGCCCTGCGGCCGCATCATGGTTATGAAAATCAGCAATTGTGGAGTTAGATCGTCCCCACTCTTTTTCTTCTCTAATTTGTTCAAAACGCCAGACCGAAATTTGTTCTGATGATTTAGGCATAACTTCTTTGTGAAAATAATATGTTAAACGAGAACTATTGTATGCTGTTGCGCCTAATGCGCGAGTATCACTTGCTAAAGGAGAAACCAACATTTTAGCGTTATCTCCATAAAAATAATGTGACTCTAAATGAATTAATGCTAAAGGATTATGTTCATACACTTGAGTAATTAGTTCTCTAAGAAATAATCGTCCATGCGGTCTTTCCTCTCCTTGACCAGCATCGCCATAACGCAATATACCATCAACATTATCGATCCGAAAACCATCAACACCGTAATGGGTAAGCACATGCAATGCGCTTTCTACTAGATACCTTCTAATATGCTCATCACCATAACGAAAACGTTTTGTTCCCCATGGAGTAAATTCTTCAAGGTAAGTATCTTCGCGATGTTTGCTTTGCCAACGATGGATTCCTACATCTTCACCGCGCATACCAAATAAAGAATAATCTTTGTAAGGGCTGTGACTAAGAATAATATCTGTAATTATCGCAATTCCTAATTTATGACATTCATCCACCATTGCAAGAAATGAGTCCGGTGTTCCCCATGCTCTTTGCACAGCAAAAGGGTAAGGTGATAAATATCGAAATTTCCAGTTATCACCATCAATACTTTGAGCTATTGGTAGAAACTGAATAGTGTTAAAACCTAATTCTCTGACTTTTTGTAAAACGCCACAATTTTTTATGTAGGTAAATAAGTCATCTTTGCTTTCTGCAAGAGTAACGGCCTTATCATCCAACTTAAACCATTTTGCAACAAGACCAGGCAAATCTGTTTGTAAAATATTTGTAACTCGATGTAATGTATCCGGTCCTTCGTGTTTTTTTTTGTACGTTGAAGGATCATTAAAGTCCCAAAACTGAGCGTTTCCTTTTTTATCAAAACAAAAACTAGCAGGATCACGAAGTAAGAATTCACTTCCTTTGTCATTCACTAAAAATAAATAAGAATCTTTATGTTTAATGCCTGTAACAACGATACTTTGAAAGCCCGTTTCTTCTTTGCCGAGCTTAAACTTTTCTTTGTTTTTCTTGCCCCAGTCATTAAATTCTCCGACTAAATACACATCTTTAGCAGAGTCATTTACATAGACGGGAAACTTCACTTTATTTGCTAGACCGTTTTTATCTCTGGAAAGTACTTGAGGTCCAAACTCTTGTTTATAAGAATACGTTCTGGTTAACTCTTTTCTATACAACAATGATTCCCATTGATATTGTATTGCTCTTACCGGAATTCCCACGGGCCACACCTATATATTCTTTTTTCATCTTTTCATTTATAAATCCTTCTCACCACCTCTCTTACAAAAGGTTTTTATAAACTAACCTTCATAGAAACCCATAACAAAGGAGGAGACATTGTATGAAATATGTGTTTATTTTAGCGATAATTGCGCTTTTGGCGCTTGTAAGTTGTTCTGGAGGAATTGATCCTCAAGCAACCGGTGCGGGTTCTACTATCCCCGAAGGTTTTGGAGGATCAAAAGCGATTGATATCTCACAAAGCGTACTTGAATTTGAAGGTTATGCGATAGGTAAATCTCACGTAGGAACATTCACAGATTGGAGTGGAGAATTTACTATTACTGATGGTCAAATAACTGGAGCTAAAGGAGTTATTTTGGCAAGCAGTGTTGATATGGGAATTGAATCATTAAACAATCACCTCAAAAGCGATGACTTTTTTGATGTTACAACATACCCTAAAATATCTATTCAGTCAACAGCTCTTGCAAATGGAATGATGACTGCAGAGTTAACATTTAGAGGCATCACAAAGTCAATCGAATTTCCTGTAACAGTGACTAAGAATAGTTTAAGTACAGATTTCCTATTGGATACATCCGACTTTGCCATGAAATACATTGGTGTAAAATCTGATGTCAGAATAGCATTTACTATGGTTGTTTAAACAGCGAGCCGGTTTCCTGCGTTTTGTTGTTGACTGCTAATTATTTTTTTATTTGCTGTGAAGCACACCAAAAACAATTATTTGTTTTTGAGTGTTTTTATGTTAATTCCTAATTCTTCAAGTTGCTCATCTTCTGCATCACTAGGTGAATCCATCATTAAATCTTGAGCATCTTTGTTTTTAGGAAATGCCATAACTTCTCGAATATTGTCTGCACCAACAAGCATCATGATTATTCTATCAAGACCAAATGCTAAACCACCATGAGGTGGAGCGCCATATTCAAAAGCACCAAGCATGAAACCAAACTTTCGTTCTTGTTCTTCTCGAGAAATATTTAATGCATCAAACACTTCTTCTTGAAGAGCTCGATCATGAATCCGAATACTTCCACCGCCAAGCTCGACCCCATTTAATGCTAAATCGTAAGCTCGAGAACTCGCTTTCTCAGGAGTTGTTTTTAGTAATGCTCTATCTCCCAGCGTTGGACTGGTAAATGGATGATGCATAGGCCCCCAAGATTGTCGTTCTTCACTCCATTCCATAAGAGGAAACTCAGTAATCCAAACGAATTCCCAAGCATCTTTATTGATAAGATTAAGCTCTTTACCAAGATGACTTCGAAGAGCGCCAAGTGCAGGTGCAACAGTACGCTGTATGTCAGCTACAAAGAAAACAGTTTCTCCTTCTTCTAAGTTGAATGGTGCGTCTTTAACAAATTTAGCGATACCGCCAGCAAGTTGACCTTCTTCAAGTTTAAGGAATGCTAAACCTTTAGCACCATAAATTTTGACAACATCAGTTAACTTGTCGATTTGTTTTCTAGAAAAGTTCTCTTTTACTTTTAGCGCACGAATACATTCTGCTTCTTTAAAGACGCCAAAGTCAGTAGTTTTAGCCCACTTTGTTACATCCTCAATTTCTAAATCGAATCGAAGGTCTGGTTTATCACTACCATACTTGAGCATTGCTTCTTCATATTTTAGTCTAGGGAATGGAATTGGGATATCAACATCAAGTGTTTTCTTCCACACATGTTTAATCATTCCTTCAAGTAACTTGTAAATATCATCTTCTTCAACAAAACTCATTTCCAAATCAATTTGTGTAAATTCTGGTTGTCGGTCTGCACGAAGATCTTCGTCACGAAAGCACTTTACAATTTGCATATATTTATCCAAACCAGAAACTTGAAACAATTGTTTGAAAATTTGAGGACTTTGAGGAAGAGCATAAAATTTTCCTTGATTAACTCGGCTAGGTACAAGATAGTCTCTCGCACCTTCAGGAGTACTTTTACCAAGAATTGGAGTTTCTAATTCTAAGAATCCTTCTTTATCAAAATATTCTCGAATAGCAATGGTGGCTTTATGACGTAAAATAAGATTTTTCTGCATGTTTTTTGTTCGCAAATCAAGATAACGATATTTTAATCGAGTTTCTTCTGTTGTTTCAGGATTACCAAGTGCTAGAGGAAGTGGTTTTGATTTGTTTAAAAGAGTAACTTCTGTTGCTTTAAGTTCTACTTCGCCAGTTGCTAACGCTTTGTTTGCTTCAGGTTTTTTGAGCACGCTTCCTTTAACTTGTACAACAGATTCTTTAGTAATGTTTTCTGCTAATTCTTTGTTTGCAGCAATTTGTGTGATTCCGTATCGGTCTCGAAGATCAATGAATGTTAATGCGCCATGAGTTCGAATAGTGTGCACCCATCCCGCAAGCATTACTTTTTTATCAACATCAGTTGCTCGAAGTTCTCCACAAGTATGTGTTCTATACATTGATTTCTCCTCCAAAAGTGATGCTAGTAATCATAACATTTTCAACAGGCCAATCACCATCCTTTGTTTGCACTTTTGCAATTTCATCAACAACATCCATGCCGCTAATTACTTTTCCAAAAACAGCATAACCAGGATTGCCAGGTGATGGATTGAGAAATCCATTATCTGCGTGATTGATAAAAAATTGTGTTGTTGCACTGTTAGGATCATTAGTTCTGGCCATTGCGATTGTGCCTCTATCATTACTTAATCCGGCTTCTAGAACAATTGGTGCGCTTGTTTTCTTTTGATTGCCATCAGGTGTAAACCCTCCACCTTGAACCATGAAATCTTTAATAACTCTGTGAAATACAGTTCCATTATAAAATTCTTCTTTTACATATTGTTTAAAGTTTGCAACAGTAATAGGTGCTTCTGCTTCGTTAAGCTGGACAACAATATTTCCTTTTGATGTGCTGATTGTAACAATTTTTTCATTTACCATTTCGTCTTCACCCGCATAAGCTGACAAGTTTGTAATAACTAAATATCCTATAATTAAAATTACAATGATAGCTGCAATAATTCCCACAACTAATTTTCCACGATTATTTTTCTGTGTAACCGTTCGTTTCATCTTGCCTTCACCTGTAAATCATACAAAATACTTTCTACTTTGTTTAAACTATATTTTAAGTTCTCTGTTTTTTTGCGAAGTTCGCTAGAGCGAAAATCAAACTCCATAAATAACTCTAGAAGTTCACCTAATGTTTCGTGAATAGTTACGACTACGTTTTTTTCATTTTTTGTAGCGGCAATAACTGCACGTCGAGATAACTCGCCAGCACAATCACACATGGCTTGTAAATATGTTTCGGGTTTAGGAGTAAACGTTAAGTTAAGATCACTAAGCAAAGGAAGCGAACCGTTTTTAATGAATGAGACATAACATAGACCTTCAATATATTCTTCAACGCTTGCATGCAGCATACCTACATCGCGAAGACCTGATGCTTCAAGGCGCTTGTGTGCTTCATTAATTGCATCTTTTGCAGTTTCTAGTAGTTTTTCTGCTTCAGTTAGATCATTTCGATGAGCGGCGTAAATTGCTTGTTTAGCAGGTTTTAATGCTTTTCGTGCAAATGTTATGATTTCTTCTCGAGTTATATCATCTTGTTCGTAATTTTGTTGCAAACGAGATAACTCTTCTTTGAATTGTTGAATATTTTTTAACCCCATCCTAATACGCGATAAACGTGTCTTTATTTATAAATTCTTGTGTCTTTTTCAAAAATCTCTTAGTCGCTATAAAACGGTAGGTAGACGTCTTTTTCTTTAACTTATAACCTTTTTTTTTGAACGAAACCTTTAAATAGTCTCTTTAGTCGTATCTAAGATACGTGGCAGATAGCATTCTCAGCGGAACAATTGCTTTTATGGCAAAGATAGGCGTGTATGATGTAGTTTTACCTTTCATCCTTGTCTTCACCTTGTTTTTTGCATTTTTAGAAAAATCCAAAGTATTAGGGATTGAAGTTATAAAAGACAAAACAGGAACTGAGCATCGTTTCACGAGAAAAAATCTAAACGCTATCATTGCTTTTTCAGCGGCATTTTTCGTAGTCGCATCAGCACAACTCGTCAGAATCATCAGCGAAGTAATTGCTAACACTGTAATCCTTATTGTTACAGGTCTTATGTTTATTTTAGCAGTAGGTGTTACCCATACAGGAGATAAAGAGTTTGACTTAGGTACGATGGGTAAAGGATGGAAGATGGGTTTTTGGATTGTGAGTGCGCTAGGCATATTGCTCATTTTATTTAACGCAATGGGCTGGCTTGATGCTATTTACAACTTTCTCTTACGAAGTTGGGATAGTGCAGGTGTTGCAACAATTTTAATGATTTTGGTCTTCGTTGGCTTCATGGTTTGGGTTACTAAACCTCAAAAAGGTGGCTCTGGCGAAGAGACATAATTTAAATACTACTATTAAAAAATAAATAACACGAGGCGATAATATGTATTACGGTTTTGATGGAATGATTCAATCTTTGCAACAATGGGGTGTGTTTGAAGTACTTTTACCTTTCATACTCATTTTTACCATAGTTTTTGCGGTGTTGGAAAAGACAAAGGTTTTAGGTAAAGAAAAACATCAAGTAAAAAAATATGGTTCGGTTGTAGCTCTTGTAGTTGCACTTTCTGTAGTATTTTCACATTTCTACGGCGTCGTATTTTTTCACGGAAAAACAATTGTAGAAGTTATTAACCAATCTTTAGCAGGAATAGGACTTCTTTTAGTGGCAATTGTGATGATGCTTTTAACTATTGGTCTTTGGACTGGTAAAACACCAGATGGATCAAAAGGTATTGGTATTTGGTTTACACTTATTTCAGGATTAACAGTACTTGGAATCTTTTTGACATCTATGGGTACATTTCAAAATGCGTCTTTTATATGGCGAATTTTAAACAGTGACGTCATGCCGCTTATTGTAGCAGTACTTGTCTTTGGACTTATTATTAAGTTTATTGCAGCTGATGAGAAGACGCCGGAAGAGAGAGAGAAAAAATCCGCAGCTAAAGGTCTCAAGGACTTTTTTGAAAGCGATCAAAACCAATAAAATAATTATTTGAGATACTAAACCATGGCAACATTTTTGGACTTAAGTATTTTTCAACACTTTTCAGGAATATTCGTATTCCTCATAGTCTTTGCTATAGTCTATGGTTTCTTACTGGTAACCAATATACTAAAAGATAATTCAAGTTCAAAAGGACTTTATGCAATTATAGCATTAGCGTTTGCTTTTCTAGCAATGGTGTCTCAAGACACGTTCTCTATAATTACAACGATGACGCCTTGGTTTACCGTACTTATTATTTTTTTATTTTTGATATTTTTTGTCTTACGCATGTTTGTAGGAGATGACAATGGCATATTTGAAACAATGATTAAGACTCCAAGCGTTTATTGGATATTGGCAGTTATTTTTATTATCATACTTATCGTTTCCTTATCTTCAACGTATGGTCAGCGGCTTTTAGAAGAACAACCAGGAATAACAGCAACAGACGGAACTGAAAATTATGTTCCAGTAGAGCAAGTTCCAAACGATGGCTCAATTGATGTGTATGACAATCCTTCCTTTAATGATATTCAGACAGATGTTACGGATCAAGCAGGTCAATCGGGTTCGACAGCATCAGATGACTTTGGAGACAACGTGCTCCAAACAATAGTTCATCCAAAAATATTGGGAATGATAATGCTTATGCTCATCGGCATGTTTACTATAATGTTTTTAGCAAAAACACAATTACCATAAGCTTAGTTAAAGTACAAATAAAAAAGAGAGTGAAAACATGTTACCACCAAATCCCCCGTCTCCAGGACTGGCACCGCCGCCTCCAATGCAGCAGCCGCTCCAGTCTCAACAACAATTCCAAACAACCAATGAAGAACTTATTGAAGCAATCATTGATGAAAAATGGAATGATTTAGTAAAAGATATTACTAAAATTATTGAGTGGAAAAACGTAGCTGATAGTAAATTAACATCTATGCAACAACAACTTCAAGATATGCGAGATGAATTTGATAAACTACATCAAGCAGTCATTGGAAAAGTTGGGGAATATGATCAACACATCTTAGATGTTGGTGCAGAACTTAAAGCCATGGAAAAAGTATTTGCAAAAGTACTGCCTATATTTACAGAAAACGTTTCAGAATTATCAAGAATTACTGATGATCTAAGGAAGTAATATCTGAAGCAGATTTTTTCTCGTTTGGCGTACTGACGGACTTCGGTTTTCCTAATTTCTTTCTTAGAAATGCGTTTACTTCTTTTCTTGTTACAAAATCCATTGGTTCCCAAAATTCCACATACCGTTGCAGAACAGTTAAGTCATTTTTTGTAGCAAAATTACTCACTTCTTGACTTAGCAAGCTTACTTTCTCAGTTATATCTCTGATGGCGTGTTTTGTTTCCATCAAGTTCTCATTAAGTATCTGCAACTCTTCAAAGTGATCTTTTTGAGCTTCTACAATATTTTGCTCACCAAGTTGAGATTTTTTTTTTAAAGTCATATATCTTTCTTCAAGAATTTTTAATCGAGTAGCAATATCATTAACTTTGGTGTTAATTGGTTGCAATGTTTCTTCTTTATTTTGATGTTTTGCAACATGTTCTTCAGGTGTTGGACCTTCAGGAAAAAGCTTTGGCTCAGTCATAACACTTATTAAGATGAACTCGTCTTATAAATATTTCCTGAGAAAAGACCTATTTCTTGCGCAACCACCGGAAAATTCGGCGTAAACAAAGTTTTATATATTGTAAAACTGCAGTTTGCATTGTACTTAGTGAGTACTCTAAACATATTCACTGGGGAGTGAAAAGAGGGAGAGTGTTTTTGCCAGATAAAAAACTAAATTACGAAGTGGATCGCGAAGGCGATGGCACGACATTGCTTGTAGATTACAATACACGTGGTAGAATACCATCAATAGAAGATGATGAAATCACGATGTCTGAAGCAATAACTATGCTTGTTGAAAATCCAACAGCAACAAAAATAATTTTCTCACAAAAGCATGATTATGAATATGATTATCCTCAAGTAACATTGCTTGCGGAAATTTCTCGTTTATATGCAAAACTCGTTCGAAATAAAGACCTCTTTAGTTATCCTTCACTAGCACAAAGCGTTTCAGAAACAAGTCTTTCTTCAAAATATAATGAACTCCATCATATTTTATTTACAGAACTTAAAAAAGACCCATTATCTTGCTATGTTCGTTTAAAGAGAATTCGTCGTCGAGAACAAATACAATTAGAAAAAGAAGTAGATTCTGTGCTCGTGCGCAGTCAAACACATTACATTCAACTTTTAGATCATATTACTTCAATGATTGAAGGAACAAAATTTTTTGTAGTTGCAAAGCCCTATATTGAAGGACATGAAATTGGAAATAGAGATCCTTACCGAAGAATATTTTTCCCCACTATAAAACCAGATTTTATGTTTACCAAACTTATGGCTGCGTATCCAAAAAACGCAACAG
The DNA here is from genome assembly GCA_964611285.1 of uncultured Methanosarcinales archaeon. Classification (GTDB taxonomy): domain Archaea; phylum Nanobdellota; class Nanobdellia; order Woesearchaeales; family SKGA01; genus SKGA01. Next base: position 17,218 of record CAZSZY010000001.1, on the reverse strand, counting down.
AACTAGAAAACTACATGGTTGGACAAACAGAAATAGTTATTTTTGAAAAACCAGATTCTGTACAATATCTCTATCACATCATGCCGCCAGAGTTTAAACTTAGCGAAGAACTTTATGATTTACTAGATACTGCAAGAAGAATACTTTCAGAACATAAACCAGATAAAGATGAATTTACCGACCCAAAAAGAATGAGAGATGTTTTTCATAATGTAGGAAAAGATTTAATCTCTGAGCTAGCAAACTACAGAAATATAAAAATTACTGAAGAAGATAATGAAGAACTTGCAAGAATACTTGTTCGTTATACTGTTGGTTTTGGTCTGGTGGAAGTTTTACTTTCAGATGAAAAAATTCAAGATATTAGCGTGAACAGTCCACCTGGAGAAATTCCTATCTTTATTGTGCATGCAGACTATGATGATTGTATAACAAATATTTTCCCAACTATTAGTGATAGTGAAAGTTGGGCAAGTAAATTACGAATGATTTCTGGACGACCATTAGATGAAGCAAATCCAATTCTTGATACCGAACTAGAACTTCCAGGAGCGAGTGTTCGAACATCAACTATTACTTCTCCATTAAATCCAACAGGGCTTGCATTTTCATTTCGGCGACATAGAGATCAGCCATGGACATTACCTTTGTTTATCAAATACAAAATGATTAATGGATTGGCAGCAGGACTTCTTTCTTTCTTAATTGATGGAACAAGAACAATACTTGTTTGTGGAACAAGAAGTAGTGGTAAAAGTAGTTTTCTGTCATCACTTTTGATTGAAATTATGCGACGTCACAGAATTCTTACTATTGAAGATACATTAGAACTTCCAACAACATCTATGAGAAAACTAGGATTTAACATACAACCACTAAAAGTTGCAAGTGCTCTTGCAAAATCCGGTGAAGAGTTTAGTGCTGAAGATGGTATTAGAAGTACGCTTCGTTTAGGAGACTCTGCACTTATTGTAGGTGAAGTACGAAGTGGTGAAGCAAAAGCACTTTACGAAGCAATGCGAGTAGGAGCTGCAGCAAACGTAGTTGCAGGGACTATTCACGGTGATAGTCCTTACGGTATTTATGATCGATTGGTTAATGATATTGGTATTCCAAAAACATCCTTTAAGGCAACAGACATTATTGTTATTGCAAATCCAATTAAATCTGCGGACGGTCTGCATAAAATGAGAAGAGTATTACAAATTACAGAAGTAAGAAAAGATTGGCAAGATGATCCTGGACTTGAAGGAGGTTTTGTTGACTTGATGAAATACAATGCTGCAACAGACCAACTAGAGCCAACACCAGAACTACTTAATGGAGAAAGCGAAATACTCAAAGATATCGCTGCAAAAATAAAAGAGTATACAGGTAATTGGGATGCTCTATGGAACAATATTGAACTTCGAGCAAAAATAAAACAACGAATTTTTGATATTAGTCAAGAAAAAAATATTCCTTCACTTATTGAAGCAGAATTTGTTATTCTTGCAAACGATCGATTTCATAAAACAGTGGAAAAAGTGATTAAGCGTCTGGGAAGAGAAGATTCCGATGCTGTTTATTTTGAATGGAATGATTGGCTAGAAAACGAAATGAAACGAATAGATAAAAAACAAAAGGAAACAAAACAGTAGAATGGTCGACCCTGATATTAAAAAAGTAACTTCGCTCTTTAAAGAACGTTTGGAGCATGAACTTGCAGGTAAAGAGGCCTCTGGAGAAGACGAAACTATCACATCACGAGCATATGATGACTTTAAACAACAATACATGCCCGCTCATCTTTCTTTTTATGAAAAACTTTGTCAGATAGCTGAGAAAACACTCCCTTTCAAACCAGACGATAAGAAAGCACCCAAATTACAAGAAGCAATAGATATTTGTCATTTGAATACAACGCCAACAGGTGTAAATAGCGCATCCATTTTTGTACCATTACTTCTTGTTCTTTTTTCAGTACTTGTTTTTTTTATGATTCCTGTTCTTCTCGGTCAAGAAGGAAACACGTTCTTTGTTATTTTTGCATTTTTTGGAGGACTGCTTTTAATGCTACCTCTACAAAAACTACCATTTATGCTAGCTAACACGTGGAGAATGAAAGCATCAAATCAGATGGTGCTTGCAATATTTTATGTGGTGACCTACATGCGTCACACTTCAAACTTAGAATTAGCAATAAATTTTGCAGCAGAACATTTAGCTCCTCCATTATCACTTGACTTAAGAAAAATAATATGGGATGTTGAAACAGAAAAATATGATGAACTAAAAGATTCATTAAACGCATATTTAGAAACTTGGCAAAAATATAATCGAGAATTTGTAGAAAGTATGCATCTTATACAATCTTCACTTTACGAAGCAAGTAATGATAGACGACTAAATAGTTTGGATAAATCATTAAGTGTTATGCTAGATGAAACATATGAAAAAATGCTTCACTATGCTCATGGTCTGAAAACACCTTTAACAACATTAAACATGTTGGGTGTTGTTCTGCCAATCTTAACGCTTGTTATTTTACCTTTAGTTGTAAGTTTTATGGGTGGATTTAAGTGGTATCATTTATTTGCAATTTATAATTTAGCACTGCCAACAATAGTTTATTATTTAGGGAAAAACATTTTATCAACTCGTCCTGGAGGATCGGGTGATGAGGATATTACTGAGAAAAATCCTGAATTAAAAAAATACAAAAATATTGTTATTAAAATAGGTAATAAAGAAAGATTTGTTAAACCAATATTTTTAGCTGCTGCTGTTGGTTTGGTATTATTGTTTATTGGTTTTTCTCCACTTATTTGGTATAATTTGGGACTTCCCGATTATGGAATTGTAGATAATGGAAATGGTTGGCGATTTGGTATGGTTGATCAATATAACCCCGATCAACTTGCAAAAGTTAAATTTTTAGCGTATAGAGAAGAAATTATTGATAATGACCCAACCGGCAATGTTATTGGTCCGTTTGGTTTGGGGGCGCTTCTTATTAGTATATTTGTGCCTTTGGGGGTGGGATTGAGCATTGGCTTGTTCTATAAGTTAAAGTCGGGAAATGTAATAAAAATACGAAAGCAAGCAAAAGCATTAGAGGTAGAATTTTCATCTGCTCTTTTTCAACTAGGAAATAGATTGGGAGATGGAATTCCAGCAGAAACAGCTTTTGGGCGCGTAGCAGAATCGATGCAAAATACTATCTCGGGAAAATTCTTTACGCTAGTACATGTTAATATAACGCGTTTAGGGATGAGTGTTCATCAAGCCATTTTTGACAAAGAAAAAGGAGCACTCAAATATTATCCGTCCGATATTATTGAAAGTTCTATGAAAGTTCTTGTAGAATCAAGCAGAAAAGGACCTCGAGTAGCAAGTCAAGCAATTATCAATGTTTCTGATTATATTAAACAAATGCACCGTGTAGATGAAAGACTCAAAGATTTAATGGGAGATGTTATTAGTAGTATGAAAAGTCAAGCACTTTTTTTAACACCCGTAATTTCTGCTGTTGTTGTTGGAATTACAAGTATGATAACAAATATTATGGGCACTCTTGGTGATCAAATAGGAAAAGTTGCCGCGGGTTCTGATGGTATGGGTGGCGCAGGACTTTTAGCGATGTTTGGAACGGGAATTCCAACCTATTATTTTCAGATAGTTGTAGGCCTCTATGTAATCATGCTTGCATATATCTTGACGGTAATTGGTAATGGTATAGAAAATGGTCCTGATGTTATTGGTGAGCAATATGAACTAGGGCAAAACATGACAAAATCAGCAATGATATATTGCGTTCTTGTATTTATTATTGTCATTCTTTTCAACGTTGTTTCAGGTCAAGTAATGAACAATATACAGCTTGCTGGATAGAGTAAACCTTATAAATGTCCGTTTGATTCTAGAAACATTACGGGCTGGTAGCTCAGACTGGCAGAGCGCACCGCTGAAGACGGTGAAGTCGCGGGTTCAAATCCCGTCCGGCCCACATTTTTTCTCAGAAAGTTTAAAAGAGAAGATGTTTTTGAGATAGATAGATGGTAGTAAATAAAAGTCGCGAAGCATGGAAGACATATGGAAATGTCTTTGACCAGCACTCAGAACAATTACTTCGAAAACTTGCAGCTCAAGGTTATTTTGAAGAATTAGTAGGGTCCATTGCATTAGGTAAAGAAGCAAATGTCTTTACAGCAGAAACAAAAGATGGAACCTTAGTTGCTGTGAAAATCTATCGTCTAGAAAACTGTAATTTTAACAAGATGTATGAATACATCAGTCAAGACCCTCGCTACTTGAATCTGAAAGGACAAAAACGAAGAATTATTTTTACGTGGACTCAAAGAGAATACAGAAATCTCATGCGAGCAAGAGAGCGAATACGAGTACCAACTGTCTTAACATTTAAAGATAATGTTATTGTTATGGAATATATTAACGAAGGAGACAAGGCCGCACCACAGCTTAAGGATGTAGAGTTAGAAAACCCCCAAGCAATGTTAGACGAAATACTAGTTGCAGTGAAAGAACTATATCAGTTAGGTTTGGTGCATGGCGATCTCTCAGCACACAATATTTTGGTTCAAAAAGGAAAAGCTGTGTTTATTGACTTCTCTCAAACAACAGCAACAGATTCGCCAAACGCTAAAGAGCTCATGCTTAGAGATTTAAGCGTAATTAGCACTTTTTTCAAGAAATATGGGATTAAAACCGAACCAGAAGAACTTTTGAAAGAAATTATCCGCACATAACCTTTAAAAAAGAATTTGATTTCTTAGTTTAAATATGGATGAATACTCTTACGAGCTAAAAATACCAAAAGAACGTGTAGCAGTACTTATTGGTAAAGAGGGGTCCATTAAAAAAGAACTAGAAAGCATTACCAAAACAACCATTAATATCGATTCTAAAGAAGGGGAGGTACAACTCATAGGAACAGATTCAGTCAGCCTCTATATTCTCAAAGACATCATTCGAGCAATAGCACGAGGATTTAACCCCGAAATAGCTCGCCATCTTCTTAAACAAGACTATGTCTTAGAAGTGCTTAGTCTTTCAGACTATGTTAAGTCAAAAGACCAGATGCAACGACTAAAAGGAAGAACTATAGGAAAAAATGGAAAAGCACGATCCATTATTGAAGAACTCACTGAAACAAATATTAGTGTGTACGGTAAAACAATTGCAATTATTGGCTTTTGTGACAATGTAGCAGTATCTAAAAAAGCTTTAGAATCATTACTCACTGGAAGCCCTCACTCAAGTGTTTTTAATTGGTTAGAAAAACACCGAAAACAGAAAAAATTCAACGAATTAGCGAACTTTTAAAGCGATCTTCTCAACCAAACGTTTAAAAACTTCTTTTCTTTAAAGATGATTGAAAAGAATGGTGAGTGAGCTAGCAAACTATATTATTGAGCAGTTACAGAAAGGTTATTCTAGAGCGCAACTCAAAGAACATTTAGCAGATCACGGTTATAATAAAGAAATGATAGCTGCAGCATTTGCTGAAATAACTCATGATCATCTCGAAAAAGAGCAACCAGACTTAAAAGACTATGTTGAAAGTTATATTTCTCAAGGATATAAAGCAGAACAATTATATTCTTCTCTTAAAGATGAAGGATATTCAAAGAAAATATTAGATAAAACTTTTAAACAAATAGGATCGGAGCATTTCGAAGATAAAGAACATAAACCAGGGAAAAAATGGAAAAAACCCGACGCCATAGCTATAATAATGATTTTGCCAATAGTTCTTTTTATTCTAGTCTTAGCATATTTATTTAATACCCCTAGCGGAGAAATACCTTTAGTTGATGATTTGACGGAATTACACGTTAATACATCAGATCGACCTGTTTTTGAACAAACAGAAATGGGGCCGCCTTCTCTAGACGAAATAAGAAAAGATTCAGCTTTATTATTGGCGCTACGAGCGGAAGACAAAGAAACAGCGACAGGGCTTTGTCAAGAAGTTATAGATGAAAATAAAAGAGATATTTGTTACCAAGTTACTTCAGAAACGTACAATGATCCAAATCTCTGCCAAGAAATAACTTCAATTGAACAGAAAGATAATTGCTATATGACCTTCATTATAGCTGGAGAAACCACTTTTTGTAGTGAATTAGTCCTTGATGAAAACAAAAATGCTTGCTTGAGTATCTAGCTAAACATACAAAACTTTAAAAAACGACTTCTTCTTACTAACGCCCATGGCAGAACATAAGGCACACGAACTAGCAACCAAACAAAGAGATATTGGTGTTGCAGAATTCTTTGCTCGAAACAGACACTTACTCGGTTTTGACAACAAACGAAAAGCACTTCTTACCACTATAAAAGAAGCAGTGGATAATAGTTTAGATGCATGTGAAGAAGCAGGCGTTCTTCCTGAAATAAGTGTTGAAATAATTGATATGAATAATGATAGATTTCGAGTCATCATTGAAGACAATGGTCCTGGTATAGTTCGAAAACAAGTACCAAGCATTTTTGCAAAACTTCTCTATGGAAGTAAATTTCATAGTTTAAAGCAGAGCCGAGGACAACAAGGTATTGGAATTAGTGCAAGTGTTATGTACGGCCAACTTACAACAGGACGGGCTGCAAGAATAATTTCAAAAATAGGTGCTGGTGAACCAGCTTATTATTGTGAACTCAAAATAGATACTGAAAAAAATAAACCCGAAATTCTAAAAGAAGAAGTAAAAGAATGGTCAAAAGATCATGGTACAAAAATAGAGATTGATCTTGAAGGAAGTTATCAACGAGGAGGTCAAAGTGTTGATGAATACTTAAAAGAAACAGCTGTAGTTAATCCGCACGTCACCATTATTTATACCAATCCAAAAGCAGAACAATTTATTTTTCCGCGAGCAACAGAACGAAAACCAAAGGAAGCTGAAGAAATAAAACCACATCCTTATGGTGTGGAGCTTGGCGTCTTTATGAAAATGATGGAGATGACTGAAGCAAAAACATTCCAACAATTTATGACAACAGAATTTAGTAAAGTAAGTCTTCGGGTTGCAAAAGAAATTGCAGAACATGCAAGAATTCTTCCAAATGCGAAACCTAAAAAAATGGGTCCTGCAGAAGCAGAAAAAATAATTAAGGCAATTAACGAAATAAAAATTCAAACACCATCTCCTGATTGTATTTCTCCAATTACTGCAGAGCTATTAGAAAAAGGAATAAAGAAAGAAATTAATGCAGAATTTTATACAACAGTCTCTCGATCACCAGCCGTATATAGAGGAAATCCATTTCAAATAGAAGTAGCGCTTGCTTATGGTGGCTTTCAACCAAAAGATAAATCAGCAAATGTTATGCGATTTGCAAACAGAGTACCACTTCTCTTTCAACAAGGAGCGTGCGGAGTTACCAAAGCAATACAAAGCTTAAATTGGAAACCATACGGCCTAAATCAGTCATCTGGCAATCTACCAGTTGGGCCACTGACTATTCTGGTACATATTTCTTCAGTGTGGGTTCCATTTACCAGTGAAAGTAAAGAAGCAATAGCACATTATCCAGAAATACTCGACGAAATAAAGAAAGCACTTCAAGAAGCAGGACGAAGTCTTGCAAAATATACTGCAAAAAAATCACGAGTTAAAACAGAGCTTAAAAAACGAAGTTACATTCAAAAATATATGTCGCACGTTGCGATAGGTCTAGCCGAACTACTTGGTTTAGATAAAGCAGACGAAGAAGAAATTATTAAAAAACTTGGAATGATTCTTGAAGATAAACGTGGAGAAGTTGATGACGTTGAATTTGATCCAACAAAGAATAAAGAGTTTGACGAAAAATGGGCCAAGATTGGAAAAGATGAAAAGAGCGATGGTGAAGACGAAACAGACGATGAAAATAATGAAAACAAAAAGGAGGATGATTAATTATGACTGCTAAAGAAAACAAAGAAGTAGAAAATAAAATTAAAGTTGTAGCTAATAATATTTATCAAGCAGTCAAAAAGAAAAAACCTCCTGTTATGACAACACCTGTACGATCATTAAGTAATGTCGAATTTGACAAAAAAGAAGGTTATTTTAAAATCCAAAACAAGGTGAAAGAGCGCTCTCTCACTGCAACCACAATAAAAACATTTGCACAAACGCTTCGTATGATGGCATTATCAAAAGAGCTTTTACAAAGTGATGACAGTGCAACAAAAAGAGAGGCCTACTATGTTTCTAAAAACTGGGGCGATGCACGATTTAGTGAGCAACCAGAATCAGATAGTGTTATGGATGACATTGAAGCAATGCTTCATGTTAACAGGGAAAAAATGGGTTTTGTTCCTGGCGATCATGGTGGTGCAGTTGCAGGAGCACTTACTGTAATTGATGTTGACTTTGAAACAAAAAAAGAACTTAAAATTGATTGCACAAAATTTGGAAGTGGTGCATATTCTATTCCCTCATCAGTTGAACATTTAAAATTTGAAACAAAAGCAAAGTTTGTTTTAGCAATAGAAACACAAGGTGCGTTTGAGCGTTTGAACAAACATAAATATTGGCAAAAAGCGAATTGTATACTTGTTGCTATGAGTGGTGTGCCGACGCGAGCTTGTCGACGGTTTATTAGAAAACTTTCTGATGAACAAAAACTACCTGTTTATGTATTTACGGACGGAGATCCATATGGGTATGGAAATATTTATCGAACACTCAAAGTTGGAAGTGGGAATGCAGCGCACATTAATGAGTTTTTTTGTGTACCAAAAGCAACGTTTATTGGCGTAACACCTCAGGATATTGAGGATTATAAATTACCAACGCATCCACTTAAGGAAATTGACCTAAAGAAAATTAAAGATATGCTCAAAAATGATCCTTTCTTTAAAGACCATAAAGAGTGGCAAAAAGCCTTGCAAAAAATGGCCAAAGAGAAAATTCGTGTAGAGCAGCAGGCATTTGCAGCACACGGGCTAAATATGGTTATGGACAAATATTTGCCAGAAAAAATTGCAAATAAAAAAACGTGGTTGCCTTAAGTTGCATTCTTTTTAGTTTCTTTATAAATGAACTTCTTTATTTGGCGCGAAACCTTTAAATACTGTCTCTCCTAGAATGAATGATATGACTAGTCTATTCTCTACTCAACGAAAAGGACAGGCCCACACAGTTGTAGGGGCTGGTGGTGCAGCGCTGTTAGTTCTTCTCATCACGCTGATTGTAATCTTTTACATACTTTTTCTTCCACCGGAAGAAAGAGAAGCTCTGCTTAACGATGAAGCAATTCCTGGAACGCCACAAGCAAGTTCAACTGGGTACTCACATCTCATTGGAACAACACCACTTTCAACACAAGTTGGACAAATAAACTACATAAAAGATTCAGAAATAGAGCACTCGCTCACTAGTTTTACGATATATACTGATACGGATGCTAATCTCATACAAAATGTGGCCTCACTTTATGTTAAAAACTCTGCATTTGACAAACAAGCACAAGAAATTACTTTCTCAGTGGATAAATACGCAACAGAGCGGGTTTATCTCTCATTTAATGTCTATAGACCAGCAGGTGTTTTGAAAATATACCTCAATGGCTTACAACTCTTTGAAGGAACACTCGAAACAGGAACACCAACACCAATAGCACTACCTCAAGATTACTTGAAGAGCGATAACGTGTTGTACTTTACTGTTTCAAGTCCAGGTTTTGCATTCTGGAGAGTGAATGAGTATGAACTACAAAATCTAAGAATTGTAGGCGATATTACTGATTCTTCTCACAGTATGAATATGCAAAAATTCTTCATCGTCTCAAAAGAATATGATACTATGGAAAAAGCAGTTTTAGATTTTTTCCCAGACTGTGATAATGTCAACGTAGGAAAAATTGATATTATGGTTAATGGAGAAACTATTTTCAATGGAATCCCTGACTGCGGACTTAAAAATCATGTTTCCTTAGGAAAAGAAACACTTCGTTCGGGCGAAAACACTCTAGAATTCGTTTCTGAATATGGTTCTTACATTATTGATCAGGTAAATCTTAATGTTGAACTCGCAGACCCAGAATATCCGATTTATTATTTTAAACTAGATGAAGATCTTTTTGTCGGAGTCGATGAAGATAATGAATTTTGTGGAGGAGTTGATGGTGTTTGTCCAAATGGTTGTGACAGTTATCAAGACAAAGATTGTTGCTTTAAAGAATCAAGAAATAATTATTGGTGCGATTTTAAAACAGATAATGCTCGAGACCGATGTGTAAACATGGTGTTAGCAAGCTATGCTAATCGTTGTCCAAGTGGCTATGAAGACTATCAAGGAGAACCAAACGAAGATGGTAAAAATCGATGTGGCGACGATACTGATGGCATTTGCCCATCAAATTGTCATGCCGATTATGATAAAGATTGTTGCTTTGAAATACCTAATACTTTTTGGTGTGCTGACGTACCTTATACTGGCGTAGATGATATTTGTACAACGGCAGTTACCTCTGCAGAATGTGATGCTTGTCCAGATGGATATATTGATGAAGACAGAAAAAGACCAAATTGTCCATCAACATTTACTGATGAACCTGGAGAGCTAGAATTAAAAGCAGGAGTTAATATCTTTTTAGAAATGTTTTTTGTAGATGACTCTTACAAAAAAGTAAATTTTAACTTCAACGGCGAAGGTGTATTGCCTGTAAATACCTATAACTCTCGAGTTAAAAAAATTATTAATCCATATGTTCGAGAGGGAACGAATTCTCTCATTATAGAACCGCAACGAGATGTAACCATCTCACAAATAAAAATAACTGTAGAGTAATTTTGAATAATTACTTAACAAAAAAGAGGAACGTGTATGCCAGGTAAATTTTCAGGTTTAGGATCCAAAGGAAAGAAAGCACTTGAAGAAGGTGTTGCTGCTCTTGGTGAAAAAGCTCTTGGAAAACTTTCTGATAAACTTACTGAAAAAGCAACACCTGTAGAAGCACCTGAGCCCGTAGTGGTTGCGCCAGTAGTTGCTTCAACAACTCGTTCTCCTCCCCAAGATAATTCTGCAGCAGAAGAAGCTCAAGAAAAAGAAAACGAGCGATTAGAAAAAGAACAAGAAGAGCAAAAAGAAGAAACAGAAGAAACAACAAAAGTAAATGAAGAAAAAAGAGCAAAAATTGAAAAGCTCAAACAACAGTGTGACGCAAAAATAGAAAAGATGCGTTCAGGTAGTCCTCCTTTTCCTTATAGTTTTTTCATGAGCAATATTTCTTTATACTTGATGGGCGCTGTTGATTTTGCTCTTGGATGGATTCCTTTTGTAGGAGATATAATTTCATTTTTTGTTTCAGCAGTATTTTGGTTTATACCTTGTCTTTTACTTTTTGATTTAATGGCTTACATCAAAATCCTTATTTTTTTAGTAGTGGATATGGCCATAGGTATGATTCCTGTATTCGGAAACTTTGCAGATTTAGCACCAGAAATACTTTTAGCAAAATGGGGTCCTCCAGCACAACTTCGTAAAGCATGGGAAGAAAAACTACCTGGAAAAATAGAGCGAGTACGACAAGATTATGATCATAAAATAGCTATTGTTGAAGCAAATGAACGAGATAAATTAAAAAAACGTTTAGCAAGAATACGAGGACACTTTAGTGGACTTGCAGCAGAAAATCAAAAACTAGTTTTTTTACTCTTTTTTATTGGTATTGCTGTTGCAGGACCATTTGGAATAGGTGCATTCTCAGAAACACATATGATGTCATCACTTCCCGTAATAATTGTTATTGCGTTACTTTTACTTTTAGGAACAAAATTAGGAGTGCTTGAACAAAAAGAAATGTTTGGTCTACTTATGTTTATGGCATTAAATGTAATTCTTAGTTTAATGCTTAAAGCAAATGAGTTCCTTGCCCAATTCTTTAAAGGCAATACTGTTATTGTCATGGCTCTCTTTGCATTATTTAGTATTCTTTTCGTTCTGAAATCTATGGATATTGTTTCCTCTCGAACAATTGCTGCAACAATGATTATAGCAATTCTAATACTTACTAGTTTTTCATTCATTCCTTATCTAGGAAGTGATAGGGCTCAAGCCGATATGCAACAAACAAAAGCAGAGCGAGATGCAAATTGGGAAAATGCAAATCTTCTTGAAAAAGTACAGCTTTGGATAACAGAACAACGACTTAAAGGAGAAGGAGAATTTTTGCCTGAAGGAGAAACTGAATCGACGTATAAGTTCATGGGAGTAACGATGGAAAATCCTGACCCTCTCAAAGAAATATTTTACTCGACAGAGCCCATACAAATAGATATTGACTATCAAGCAAACTCCTACGAACCCATAAGTATCTCAACAAGTTGTCGAACAGGAACGTACATGGGAATTATTGACCCTAGTTATCCTGTGGAAGTTACAGCAAGTTTTTTCCCAAGAGTAAGTTGTATTTTTCAGCGACTACCTCCAGGTTCACATAATGTTGATGTCAAAGCAGTCTATAACTATCGCTCAACTCTGAGATTACCTATTAAACTCATATCTTCTGATTTTGAAAACGTCCTTTTAGTACAAGAAAAAGATTCCGGAAAAACAACAAATATTAACGACCTTCTCAGTGAGGAAACAAAAGCAATCACGAGTGCTGGTCCTATACAAATTGGTGTTTCTAATACAAAAGAAATGGGAGCTAATATTTTGAAAATGCCAATGGCTATAGATGTAGAAGGCATACAAGATGATAACCCTAGTAGAATTCATAAAATCAAATTTCAATTACAAAAATCAAATGATGAAACTGGTGGCATACAAAAAATAGAGCGAGTAACAGAGGCACAATTTAACATGCCTGAAGGATTGGCTCTTTCAAATTGTAATTTTGCACCAGGAATGGATTTACAACCAATGTCTGAAGAAGGTAGATGGATTTACAATATTTTAGATGACTTTAAAGCATGGGAAATTTTTACCACCATAGAATGCGATGTTTCTGTAGATAAGAATTATGTAAATGTATTTTTCCCGCGAGGTGTTGACTGGAGTAAAACCACTATGTTATTGACTGTTGATTATGAATATAGCATACAAAAATCAGTTGTAGTGAGGGTAGAAGCATGAAAAAAATATTATTATTTTTAGTTATTTTCTCGCTTTTCCTTGCAAGTTGCACAATGTCTGGTTCGCCTTTTGGTAGAGGAGGATACAGCTTTACTGATGTTGATTATTTTACAGGAACACAAGGTTTAAAATTATCTTTTTTAGAGCAAGCACCTCCTGAAAAAGTATTTGAAGGTGCACCGCTTGATGTGCAAATCCTCGTAGAAAATAAAGGCGCATTTGATATCGTTGACAATTATACGGCATCATTCAAAATCACATTTGACTCATTAGAAATGCTTAAACAAACAGGAAACTATGAAGAAAGCATAGAGCCCGCTTATACTGGTTTGCAAATTTATGGGAAGTCGCCATCGTATCCTGATGGGGAAAACTATTATTTATTTGGTCAAGATAATGAATTTTATTATGCTGCAACTCAAAAAGATTCTCTAAGTTTTAACGCAAAACCAATAGTTGCAAACTTTGAAAAAAACACTGCAACGTTTTATGCAACAACATGTTATCCTTACAAAACTTATTTTTCAGATGATATTTGCATTGACAAAGATCCTCAGAATATAGATCCTCGAAGAAAGGTATGTCAAGCAGAAGATCATAGTTATTCAAAAGGACAAGGCGCGCCAGTAGCAATAACTGCTGTTGAAACCAACATGGTTCCAAAAGGAACATATGTACTTCCTCAATTTGTTATACATATAGAACATAATGGTCGAGGAATAGTCTCTGACTTTGATGTCATTAATGATCAACAATTAATAGGTGTTTGTGGTGATGTAACTTCTGAAACAGTTAACGCATTAAGAATAGATGCTTATTTAGGACAAGATAAACTTGTTTGTTTCCCAGAAATAGTGCGACTTAGAGAAGGCGAAGCAGAGCCGGTTTGTAAACTTGAAGAAAATAGTATAGACTTAGTTGGTTCAAATTATTTAGCGCCTTTACGAATAGAATTATCTTATCTTTATACAGACACCATTTCAAAGAACATTATTGTTGAACGTACACGACCGCTTAACTTATTTGAAGAAACAGTTGTTAATGAAGACTTTTGTCATGCATGGGAAACATTCATATCTGACAATCAAGGTAATCGATGCGAATCAAATTGTAAATACTATGCCGATACTAGAAATGCACAGCCATTTAGAGAAGTGGCAACAAATGATCCCGCAAATAATCCTTTAGCATACAAATGGCCAATACTTCAACAAGGAACAACAGTTCAAGAAACAGAATCTGCATGGAAAGCACTTAATTGTGTTTATGGAAATGAAGCAACTTGCAGACAAAATCCGTCTTCTTGCATGATTGATAAAAATTTATGTCAACCAGGTTCTTTTTGCGGATGGCCAAAATGTTTCGAAAGAAATCAAAAACCTCAAGTAGAACAAGCAGAAATTACAGATTCATTTTTAACTTGGTCTTGTAGAGATGGTGACGATAATTCGTTTGAAGATCCTCAACAAACCTGTGGTTGTGAACAAATTGCGTACTGGACACTTGTTGAAAAAGCAACATGGTCAACACTAGTTGGACCAAATAAAGCTCCTGATTGCAAGAATCTACCAGAATTTAAATATCTAGAAAATATTGTTGCAGGTGTTTATGATCCTGTTTTAAAACGAGTAAATTTTAGAACAACGTCTCCTTCGTATAATCAAGATGATACAGCAATCTGCGTTAAAGTAATTGATAAGCAAGGAAACGCTGATTTTGTGCGTGTAACGCCTCAAATTACACAATATTTCCAATAGTAACCAAATAATATATAAATGCTCGATACACAATTCGAAAGGTGAGGACTATGAAACTACGACTAATACTACCATTATTGCTTATTGCAATGCTCTTTTTAAGCTCTTGTAACGGAGGAGCATTCCCTGGATCTGTTTTAGGCAGAGATACATCCAATACTGATTATTACAAAGGCACGCAAGGTGTTTTTATGAGATTTGCAGATACAGCAAGTCCACCACCAAACCTTTATTATTATCAAGGAGCTTCTAGAGACGAAAATGGTTTTCAAGTTCTCGTAGAATTACATAATAGAGGTTCTTCCTGGACAAAAGGAGGACTTTATGTTTCTGGCTATAATCCTTATATGATTGAATTTGATGGAGTAATGATTCCCCGTTATGGTGGTGGATGGCAAGATTGTAATCTAGACCTTCAATCTTTCGGAGGAACTATGGGAGGTTTACTTCGTTGTTCAGAATTAGGAGTAGAAAGTTATGTCAATGCAAATAGTCAAGGAGTTCGAGTAAATAGTATTGGAACATTACTTAATAGTTTTGGTCTTGCAGAAAGTGATAGTCTTTTTAACAATATCATTCAAAATGTGGGCTTTAGCGTAGATAATAATGGTATGGGAAGTCAAGTAAGCTTAAGCTTGCAAGATGTTGTAGACCTTGATTTCATGAACCATGGAAAAGGCATGCTTATTTTGATTGATAGACTTTCTCTTCAACAATACAATGGTTATGAGTATATTTTAGCACCAAATAGTCCAGATTATCCAGGTGGAGAAACAGATGTTGTTGCATTTGATGGCTACCTAGTCGGTTGGCAGACAGGTGATGATAGAGCAGATACGACATTTCTTGTAACAAATTGTTATGCCTATGCGACATACGCAAATCCTCAAGTGTGTATTGACCCAGACCCATACTCAGAAAATAAAAAAGTATGTTATCCTAAGAAAATTACTTTTAACGGAGGAAACGGAGCACCAGTAGTAGTAACAAGTGTTGAACAAGAAAACACTAAACGAGGAATTTATTTTACTATAAATTTCCAGAACACCGGACAAGGAAGTGTCTTTGACTTTGGTTACTTAGAACGATGCAGTCCTTACTATCCAGGAAAACTAACTTCGCAACAACTGAATAAATTATATCTTCTAGATGTGCGGGTAAACAACCAACCATTGGAATGCACCCCCCAACGAGGAGATGGTATTCGATTAACAAATGGTCGAGGAACAGTACGATGTTACTATGCTTATGAATATCTAACAGCAACATCAGCATACGAAGCACCGCTTCATATAGAAGCAGCTTATGGTTATGCAGAATATATACAACGAAATTCCGTTGTAAAACTAGCAAACTAAACTAATCATGAAATGGAGGATTGAAGAATGAAAAATAATTTACTCTTAATAGGTCTTGTTGTACTTGCACTTTTTGTAACAGGGTGTAGTGAACAACAACCAGTAGGTCATCAATTTGACCCTTTTGTAGGTGGAAACAAAGGAGTTCAAGTCGAATTTATCGAAGGAATGCCGCCGACGCAAGAAGGCGCAATACTTGACGCAGGAAAAACACCATTTAGTATTGGTGTAAAGCTTACTAATATAGGAGAGCATAATATTGTAGAAGGAGATTACTTAGAGTTACAACTCAAAGGAATTTTAGCTGAACAGTTTGACTTAACATCTAGTGATATGGTTTTATTTTTAGATAGTCCGCTTCCTGGAGCAAAGAAAAATATTGATGGAACTGTTCTTCCAGGTCAATTTACAACACTCTCATTTAACAATTTGAGATACTTGCCTGATAGTCGAGGAGATTTACCAAAAACATTCCAAGTAGAACTTTGTTATGACTATAGTACATCTTCCACAACACCTATTTGTTTAGCAGGAGATACAACAAGCGCAATTACTAATGCAGATTCTCAAAAAATCTGTCAAATAACAGGTTCTCGAGATACTAAAAACTCAGGTGGTCCAGTACAAGTAACTGATTTTAAACAAATGCCTCAAGGAGAAGATAAAATAAGTATTGTTTTTACAGTTTCTCAATTAGATTCCATGGGCAAGATCTTTAAAGAAGGAAGTATTAATGGTTGCGACCTAAGCATCACGAACACTGAAAAAAATGTTGTGCACTTAACGCTGGCTTTACCAACAGAAAGTAATGCACAAATTAGTTGTCCAGGCGTATCACAAGGATTTGGAACAATTGCAGAAGGAGATATAATTCTTTATGAAGGAAATCCAAGAACGGTAACGTGTACTGTTGAAGGAAATGCTCCAGCAGATGTCATCTACGAAGATCTTTTGTCAATAGATATGGATTATCGATTTGGACAAACTGACCAAATGTCAATTGTTATCAAAGACTTAGGAACATCAAGTA